>CAYLXH010000080.1:0-10154 GCA_964387535.1 uncultured Butyricicoccus sp.
GGGAAGATAGGTCGATGCCTACATCAAAGACAGGTCAATTGACCTGTCTTTTTTTTGCGTTGCTATGCCTGTTTTTGTAACATGATATTAGACAAAAATTTGACAAGACTTGTGAAATTTTTATCACATTTTATATTGACACAATACGGCCGCTATGGTAAACTAAGGACGCTCTCAAGGGAGAGGGCAAACACCGAGCCGCGCTCGTGTGCAATCAAACAGGTTTGACGACCTGTTTTTTCCATGCAAAGAATAAGAAAAAAAAGTAAGAAATGGCAAAGAGAGGTAATTCCAATGAATGACTACAAGAACATGATCGTGCGCGGCTACAAGCCGCAGGCTGTACTGCTGTATCAGAAGAGAAACCATTGCTTCTTGGTTGAAGCAAAGCAGGCAATTGAGGAAATCGAGTACACCATGCAGCATGCTTCGTAAAGAAAGTACGATATCAATATCACATCTGATCATATGTTTTGGGGTAAGCAATCGCCTACCCCAAAATTTTTTTATCTTGATGTAAACGCGTTGACAACGCGTTTACAATATAGTATACTGATGCCGTAGTAAGGCGGGAGGGAAAAGAAGGATGGCGAATGACCAGATCAGAAAACAGTATATTGATGCTGCGACACAGGTGTTGGAGCAGGAAGGGCTGGAGGCAATTACGGCCCGCCGAATTTCTGCGATGGTTGGAATGAACCCTGCCAACATTTACCGGCATTTTTCGGATTTAAATGAACTGAGTATGTACGCATCGGTTTCTATTTTAAAATCTTATATTCTGGATGTTCGTGCAAATTTTGACACGACTCAGGGGATTTATCAGAATTTTATTCATATGTGGGAACTGTTTTGCCAGCATGTGTTTCAAAATGTGCTGGTGTTCGACCAACTGTTTTTTGGCGTGAACCGAGACCGTCTGCCTGATATTGTTCGACAATATTATTCGCTCTATCCGGAGCAGCTCGAGGGATTTGAGGGAGGCTGGAAAGAAATGCTTTCCAGTGGCAGCTTTGATGAGCGCTGCCGGATCAGTGTCCAATTGTGCTGTGAAGCCGGGATTTTTCGCAGAGAAGATATGGAGATGCTGCTTGCCGTGCCGCGTTATGTATTTATGGGATGTCTTCACGAGGCGATCAATAGCCCGAATGAACCAGAGCGGTTAATGCAGCTGTCTCGGCAATGTATGCGGTATCTGAACGGCTTTTTTGAGCTCTATCGGCAATCGGAAGAGGAGACTTGTTTATGAAACGCGAACTGCCATTTCATCTGTTGACCATCCTCACAATGCTGATTTGGGGTGGTTCTGCCGCGTGTACCAAGGTGATGTTACAGGGATTTACGGCCATCCATATCTTGTTTCTCAAGTATTGTGTAGGGTATCTCGCCCTGGTCATTTTGTGCCCGAAGCCGGTGCGCTCGCGTAACAAGCACGACGAGCTGCTGTTCTTCCTCTGTGGATTCAGCGGTATGACGCTGTGCTTTTTATTCGAAAATCTGGCGCTGGTCTTTACCTCCTCGGCGACGGTCAGTGTCATGCTGAATTTATCTCCCATTCTGGTGATGGTATTTCAGATGCTGATCAGAGCAAAACACTCCGGTGTCCAGTTCTGGTTTGGCTGTGCGCTATCTATGTTTGGTGCCTGGTTGGTGGCGTTCAATGGATTGGTGTTTCAGCAGGCGAACGTCGGAGGAATCACACTGGCTGTGTTGGCTGCGGTCGCCTGGGCAGCATATTCTTTGCTCTCTGAGAAGCTGGGTGACGGCTATGAACTCAAGGCCAGCATGCGGCGGATCTTCTTTTATGGCGTTCTCACACAAATTCCGTTGGTTTTGTGGGAGAATCAGAAGCCGGACCTGGCCTTTGCTTTCACCCCACAGAGCATGTTACTGATTTTATACATGGGTGTTCTAGTGGGAGCCATGGGTTATATTTTCTGGAATACCAGTATTATTCATCTGGGAAGTGTAAAAACCAACATGTATATTTATCTTCTGCCGCTGTTCACGATGGCAATTTCTGCGCTGACCATTCATGAGGCAATGGGACTGTATCAGTGGGGCGGAGCGGTGATGACCATTGTAGGGGTTGCTCTGGTGCAGCAGGACAAACATCTGACAAAACAACCGTGACTCTCCTTTCGGTTACGGATTCTTATTTCCTTGCTTTTGGACAGAAGAGCACACCAATGGTGTGCTCTTCTTCTAATCATTGCAACAGAATGACACACATGTGCTCAGCTGTTTGCGATGGCGCGGAGAGAACCGGTCATCGCAGCACGAAGTGTGGTTGTCAGATATTCGGTTATGTGTTGACGATCACGAAGGGATGGGTCGGACAGGGAAGAAAAAAGTACACCGCTGATGGCTTCCGTACAAAACTCACACAGGAAGTGTTTGAACGAATCGGGAACGGTTTGCTGCTGCAGCTGTTCTGCTTCGTCGATCAATTGGCGGGCGATACTGGTCACTTCATCGTAAAAACAACGCTTTAAGACATCCCGCCCGATAGAGTGGTAAATATTTGAGAGAATAACCTGATTCTGTTCGATCTAATCCAGAACAAAAGAAATGGCCTGCTCATGTTCTTGAATCAAGTTGAATTGTGACAAAACGGTAAGCGTGTCCTGCTGTAGGGTCCAATTTAACAGGTCATAGAGATCCGTAAAGTGGTAATAGAAGGTTTTTCGGTTTACGCCGCAGTCCCGGACCAAATCACTGACCGTAATTTGGGGAAACGGTTGGTGGAGCATACGTTGCTTCAGTGCGGCGGCAAAGGCCTGGCGGGTGTGCAGGCTGCTTTGTGCGTCATGTTGCTATTATAGGATTCGAACCTGCAAAAGGGAAGAAGAGAATAGAAAATTGGAGCGGTTTTTTTGCGGTTTTCCGGATAATCAGCCGGAATTGTCCATCGTTTTGGCCGCTGCAGTATGATATAATATCAAGGAAATTGTTGGAGCATTCAAAGGATGGATCATAAAATGAAGCGATTGTTTGAGTATATGGTATGCCGTCCGAAACGGATTGTCCTGCTCGGCCTTATTCTGGCGATTGTGTGTGTCGGAATGAAAACACAGGTTGAAGTGAACTACATAATGACAGACTATTTGCCGGAGGATTCCCCGTCAACAATATCATTGGATGTGATGCAGAAAGAATTTGGCGGTGAAATTCCGAATGCCCGCGTGATGGTTCGTGACGTGTCGATTTCTCAGGCGTTGAAGGTCAAGCGGCAGTTGGAACAGTGTACCGGTGTGACAGAAGTCACCTGGCTGGATGACGCTGCGGATCCCTCGATTCCACTGGAGATCCTGCCGGAGGACACGGTGAGCACGTATTATGTCGATGGGACAGCGCTGTTTTCCGTGACCATCGAAGAGAAATTGCGCAGCGAAGCGGTGACGGAGATACGCGATGTCATTGGAGAAGACAATGCGATGACCGGCGACATGGTTTCCTCTGCCGTTGCCACGGAGCGCACGGTGAGTGAAATCCGGGTGATCAGTGTCTGTGCCGTGCTGTTTGTGTTATTGATTTTAATGGTGACGCTGACATCGTGGATCGAACCGATTCTAGTTTTGTTGGGCTTGGGTGTGGCGATTGCCGTCAATGCAGGAACCAATCTGATCTTTGGAGAGATTTCGTTTGTCACCAATGCCGCGGGAAATATCCTGCAGCTGGCGGTTTCGTTGGATTATTCGGTGTTTCTCATCCACCGGTTTGAAGAGTACCGGGAAGAGATGCCGGCGAAGGATGCCATGGTGTGGGCACTGTGCCGTTCCGCCAACTCCATTTTATCGAGTGGCCTGACGACGGTCATCGGATTTCTGGCGCTCGCGTTCATGCGGTTTCAGCTGGGAGCGGATCTCGGCGTGGCACTGGCAAAGGGCGTCGGAATCAGCCTGGTGACGGTATTTTTCTTTTTCCCATGCCTGCTTCTTCTCGCCGAGCAGGGGGTGGAGCGCACGCGGCACCGCTCGTTTGTTCCCAGCTGTTTGCCGCTGGGACGCGCGGTGTGCCGGGTCATGCTCCCGTGTGCGCTTGTGCTGGTACTGTTGATTGTGCCAAGTAACCTTTTCTCCAATCGGAATTCCTTTTATTACGGATCCACACAGATCTTTGGCGCGGAAACTAAGATGGGACAGGATACGCAGGAGATTGAAGAGGTATTTGGAAAACAGGATACTTATGTGGTATTGGTACCAAACGGGGACTTGCAGCGGGAAAAGCAGCTGTCGCAGGCTCTGCATGACGTCCCGGAGGTCAAACAGGTGCTGTCGCGGGTCGATTACATCGGTCTGGCTGTTCCGCAGGAGTTTTTGGAAGGGGATCTGTTGTCCAAGCTGGAATCCGAACGGTATACCCGCATGGTGCTGACGATGGATGCCGAGGTGGACAGTGCGGAAACTTTTGAACTGGTGAACCAGCTTCGCAAGGTCATTTCCTCATATTATCCGGAAGAGAGTTATCTCGCCGGACAGGGAGTGAGTACCTGCGATCTGATGACCACAACCACGGCGGATATGAAAAAAGTAAACGGCATTGCGATTGCGGCAGTCTTCTTGGTCTTGCTTTTGACCATGCGGTCGATCCCACTGCCGGTCATTCTGGTACTCAGCATTGAGACAGCGATCTGGATCAATCTGGCGATTCCCTATGTACGAGGGACGACGGTCTTTTACATTTCCTATCTGATTATCAGCTCGATCCAGCTGGGCGCCACGGTCGATTATGCCATTTTGTATACCAATCATTATTTGGAGAATCGGAGACGGATGGGACGCCGGGACGCCATCGCCAATACCACAGCAGAGGTTACGGTTTCTATTTTGACATCGGGGACGGCACTGACCGTCGTAGGCTTCCTTTTGGGATTTCTCTCGAGTCACGGCATCCTGGCGCAGCTCGGACTGTTTTTGGGAATCGGCAGCCTGTTATCCATCGGGATTGTGCTGTTTGCACTTCCGGGATTTCTCTTTGTGTTTGACGGCTTGATTGATCGGATGACCTATGGAGCGGCGTTCTGGAAGGAACGAAATCGCTGAGGACCCCGGCACGTCGAATGTGCGGAGAAAAAGCGGTTTCTTGACTTTCGATGGCCTGCTTGTTACAATAAGGCAGTAATATGGAACAATGGAAGGTGTTATTATGTCAAAAACCGTAGCGATTATCGGCCTCGGACTGATCGGCGGATCGTTTGCCAAGGCGTTTCAGCAGTATACGGATTACACGGTGATTGGGTTTAACCGCACGCGCGCCACGGCGGAGCAGGCGCAGAAGGACGGCGCGATTGATCGGATTGGCGAGCTGGAGGACTTGCGGGAGGCGGATTTTATCCTGTTGTCCCTGTACCCGAAGGCGTCGGCGGACTTTATCGAAGAGCATTGGCAGTACCTCAAGCCGGGGTGCATCATCACAGACGACTGCGGGATCAAGAGCTATCTGGTAGACCGTCTGGTGCCGCTGTGCCGGGAGCACGGCTTCCACTACGTTGGCGGCCATCCGATGGCCGGCAAGGAGGTGTCCGGATATCAGGCGGCGACGGCGTCCCTGTACCGCAATGCCAGCATGCTGCTCGTGCCGACTGAGACCTCGCCGCAGGAGGTTGTCGAGGAGGTCAAAAGCCTGTTTATGAAGCTCGGCTTTGGCCAGATTGTGGTCACGACGCCGGAGCACCATGACCGCATGATTGCCTACACGTCACAGCTGTGTCATGTGATTTCCAGCGCGTACGTCAAGAGCCGCGCGGAGACTGAGCACAAGGGATATTCCGGCGGCAGCTACCGCGACCTGACACGCGTGGCTTACCTCAATGAGACCATGTGGACCGAGCTGTTTTTGGAGAATGCGCCGGCGCTGGTACCGGAGATTGACGAAGTGATTCAGCATTTGACGGAATACCGCGATACGATTGCGGCGGGCGATGCAGATACGCTGTTCCGCCTGCTGCGCGAAGGACGGGAGCGCAAGGAGCGGTTCGGATAAAACGCGCAACAGCAGACGCAGCAAAGCCCTCATCTCTATGAGATGAGGGCTTTTTGCAACGGCTGTTACACCGGAATCATGGGGTCAGCAGGGTGTCTGCGGGACGACGCAGCCGGGCAGGGAAATCGGGTACGGCTGCTCGGGGAACATCACCGTGTCAGAGTCCCAGTCGTCCTCGGGGGTCTCCAGCTCATAGCCGAGCGTCTGGCGCAGGCGGACGCGCGCGGCCTGGCAGTGCCGTGAGACGGTGGACTGCGACAGTCCCATCTCACATGCGATTTCGCTTTGCGGCATTCCCTCGAGAAAGTTGAGCACGAAGACCTGATACTGGCGCGGGGTTAGTGTTTCGGCCATGCACTGCAGCAGCTGGCGTCGAAGGGCCATACCCGCTTTGGCTGAATCGTACCCGCCTTCGCTTGGCTGGCTTGGGTTTTGGTTTGACATAACTGATTGCTCCCTCCTCTGGTTTGTCATAATAATGCTGCATCTCAAAGGCCATCTGACGGCCCTCCCCGGCCATCTGGTACAGCATGGTGATGCGACGGTGCAGCAGCAGGCGTTCCTGGCAGCCGGGCGTCTGCCGTTTCTGCTGTTCTAGCTCCGCAATGCGTTGTTCCAATACTGCAACATTTTCCAGATATTCCTTTGCTAGATCGCGTAATTCCTGCATGGTCTTTCCTCCTTCCCGGAATTGCATAATAATAGAACATATGTTCTATTATTAATATTAGAGCACAATTCGTGTAATGTCAATAGATATAGGACTTGAAATTACACGAATTGTGTGATATAATAGCCACATTCAGGAAAGGAGCGACGTGGCATGACGGGAGAACGAATCCGCGCACTGCGCAAGCAGGCAGGACTCAAGCAATCCGAGTTAGGGCGTAAGCTAGGAATATCTGCCAGTGCGATTGGAATGTATGAGAACAACCGAAGGGTGCCGCCGCGGCAGATCCTGCTTCAGCTGTGCGACATCTTTCATGTGACAGCGGACTATCTGCTGTGCGAGCGGAACAAGCCGGCGGATCTGGGCGAGGAGCTGGACGCGCTGCACGACAAGCTGCGCCGGCAGGAGGGACTGATGTTCCACGGCCGGCCGGTCAGTCAGGAGGATTTGGAGCAGGTGTTCCGCGCCGCCTGGCTGGGCGCGGAGCTGATCCGTTCCGAGGAGGAGGATACCGATTGAATGCAGCGCAGCAAGCCAAACAACTGATTCAGACGTGGAAGACCGCCGATCCGTTTGAGCTGTGCGAGTGTCTGGACATCCGTGTGATGTGGTGTGAGCTTCCGGATTCGGTGCGCGGGTTTTATCACGCGGTGGGAAAGCATCAGCTGATCTATCTCAATCAGGCGGCCTCGCCGGAAGAGCAGCGGGAGGTGTGCGCTCATGAGCTGGGACACGCTGTGCTGCATGCGGATCTGAACAGCCTGTTTCTGGAGACTACTGGACCGTTCAACAGCGGCCGGATGGAGCGGGAAGCCGATCTGTTTTGCGCGGAGCTGCTGCTGGCAGAACCGGAGGAGGGAGAGACCGTCGGAATGCTGGCGTGCCGCAGCGGTGTGTCCGAGCATCTCGCGCGGGTCAAATATGGGATGAGATAGACGATGACCGAGGGCGCGCTTTCCGTGTGCGGTGGGATGCGAAAATGTTGCAAAACAAAACATCCCGCACAAGTAAAAAGCAAGCGCGGGGGAGGCACTTGCTTTTCACCTTGCACGAGATGCAATTCATGAGGTGTATAAAATACAGTCAGGGGGAATGACTGTATTTTGGGCAATCATAAGAGAAAAAAGCAAGAAAAGCAGATTGTTTTTTTGCTCTTTTCTGTTCTTTTATTATACGCATATCCTCACTTGTTGTCAAGAACTCTCAATCCTCGGATGACAAAGTTTCGAGATATTCCTGGATATTGGCCGCTTTGCCGTCCTGGATGAGTTCCAGATGCAGATGCACACCCTGCTTTGCTTCTGCCGGCATCGGATCGCCCAGATGGGCAATGACCTGACCACTGCTCACGCTATCTCCCTTGGCTACGTTGAGATCGGCAATTCCGGCGTAGCGGCTCTGCAGGGAGTCGCTGTGCTCGATGACCAGATAACTGCCATAGAGGGCGTTTTCTCCGACCTCGGTGACGGTTCCGTCTGCAACGGCCATCACGTCATCGCCGCTCTCGCCGCCGAAATCCGTCGCAGCATGGGTGCGCCAGTCCTCCATCGTCACATCGTAGCTGAGTGCGTCCACCGAGTACCCCCGCACTACGGTTGCGGCGGACAGGGGAGCGGAAAAGGTTGGCTCAGCCTGCTCCACGGGAGCGGTTGTTTCCTGTCCGGCTTGGTCGTCGGACTCTTCGTCGTCGCTGTCCGATGTCTCGGTGTCCGCGTCGTCGGCGTCTTCCGCCTCTTCCTCTGCTGCCGTCTCGTCTTCGGTATGCAGGGCGGGGATGCGTTCTACCGAGTCGGAAGCAGACACGCTGTCTTCCTCCGTATATTCATAGTTGTTGAGAGTGTCCGTGTCTGCAAACTGCGGCTGCGCAAACAGCAGAAAGGCTGCAACAGCCACCGCTATGGCACAGCCCAGCAAAATAAGGTAGTAGCGTCGGTCCGCTGCATGTCCGTCTTCTCTGGATTGTTTCATCTCTCCACCTCCTGTCGGTAGTATAGACAGGAGAGTGACCGTTTATCCGGTGGATGTGCAGATATTTTTCATTCTTTTCCCTGTTCCAGTGAGACAATTTCCGTGTCGGTATAATAATGAGTCAGAATTTCCTCGCAGCTGTGCCCCTCCTCGGCCATCGCCTTTGCACCGTACTGGCTCATCCCGACCGCGTGACCGTATCCGGTTGTCTCAAACGTGATAGAGGTCTCGGTGGTGGACACGGTGAAGTTGGTCGAGCGCAGGCCGAGCAGCTTGCGCAGCGTCGTGCCCTTTGCCTTGACGCCGCCGACCGTACACGACAGCACGTTGCCAGAATCCGCCCGTTTCCATTTGGTGAACCAGGTCTCCGGTCGTCCGGTCAAATTGATCGTATCGTACTGAGTCAGCATGCGCTGACGGAACTCCTCTGCGCCGAAGGTGACGGATGAGGTGTAGTCCGGGCAGGCGTCGTCGCCGCTGCTGTCCACGCTGACGAGATACGGGACGACGGCGCCCCAGACATCCTCAGCGGACTCGGTTTCCTCGCTGCACGCAGCATGGAACACCGCGGTGATCGGCTCGCCCTGATAGGTGACAATCTGTCCGCTGGTTTCCTCCACAGCCTGTTCAATTTTTGCGCGCCACTCGTCCGCACGGCTGCCCCACTGGTGTTTGGACTGCGTATCCAGATCCAGATAGGCGGCACAGTGCGTGTAGTCATCGCAGACATCGGCATCCGGATGCGACTCGTCCGAGCCCTGTTGCTGGCGAAACGCCGCAAAGGTACGGGCGGCAATCGCCTGGGCCTTGAGGGCCTCCATCGGAAAGGCTGCGGGCATTTCCGCCGCCGTCACGCCGGCGACATAGTCCTCCAGATCCATTTCGCGAATGTCTCCCTGAATGGAAACGGAAATGGAATGCGTGCTGTCTGCCGTTTCCTCCTCTGTCTGTGCGGGTTGTTCCTCACCTGCGTTACTTTGTATGGAATTTGTTGAATTTTGCTCAATTTTATCCTGCGGGGCTTGGGTTTTTTCTACACGCAAAACGGTGTGCTCTTTTGTCGTGTTTTGTTCGGGACTGGAAAGCAATTGAGAGCGAATTGGCCAAAAATACAGCGCAAAAATAAGTAAAAATGCGAGTAATATTACTTTTTTCATAGGAAATCCTCCTCTCTTTCTATGATCCGTGGAATTGACATATTTGCAAGTTTGCTGTAATATATATTCATAAATAATACCGTTTTGCCCCAAAAATCCATTCTATTTTTTTATCGTGATAACGACATCGTATCGTATTGAATGAGGTGAAAAATTTGGTCGACCTGATGAAAGGTATGAGTTCGGAACTCATTGGCAGTTTATGCGGCGCGTTTGACGCAAATAACCTGATCCAGCCTAAAATGTTTAATAAGTACGCCGTCAAACGTGGTCTGCGTAATGCCGACGGCACCGGTGTACTTGCCGGTATTACCTGTGTGTCCAATGTCCACGGTTACATGGTCAATGAAGGAGAAAAGGAACCGATTGAAGGC
>CAYLXH010000081.1:0-10136 GCA_964387535.1 uncultured Butyricicoccus sp.
AATATTATGGATCATGCGCAGGTTATGCCGATGGTTGATCAAGTGGAGATCCATCCTGGAATGCCTCAGGATGAGCTCATTTCCTTCTGTAGACAGCATAACATCGTGGTAGAAGGATGGAGCCCATTGTCTACTGGGCGGATTTTTTCAGTACCAGAGATGGAAGAAATTGCTGAGAAATATGGAAAAACCATCGCACAGATTTGTATACGCTGGAGTGTGCAGCGCGGTGTTGTCCCTCTCCCCAAATCAGTGACACCATCTCGCATTCTGGAAAACAGTCAGGTTTTTGATTTCGTTCTGGATGACCAGGATATGCGATGCATCAGTAATCTGACCGATTGCGGCTGGTCTGGCTTAGATCCGGACAATTTAATCTACTAAACTCTTTATCTAAAACAATCGTCCAATGCTACTTTCCCCTCGTGTAGAAAAACTACACGAGGGGAAAGTCATGGAAAAGAAAAGGTCACCGCAGAGTGATAACTCTGTGGTGACCGATCTTCTATCTATTAAAATTACTTACCCAACAGTTCACGCTCAAGGATTTCACGTGCCTCCGGTGCCTGCTTTTCCATCTTTTCGGGGAATCCGAAATAGGAAACACAAGCAATATTATCACCGCCGACCTTCGGCGCGTCTGGCTTCAACTGTTTATTTGCAAAATCCATTTCACGCAAGGTCTCAAAAATGCCTGGGAAATCTACTTCTCCTTCGCCCATTGCCGTGTGCTGATGAATCGTGACATCAGCAGCACCGCGCTGATTCAGCCAGGGCGGATTAAGGATATAACGACAGTCCTTTGTCTGGTTATAGGTATCTGCGAACAGAACATGGGTCAGTTCATCGCCTGCATACTTCAGCATATGACGTACATCACCCTTGCCCTGATCATAGAAGAAACCATGGGAAGCAGAGTATACATAGCCCAAATTTTTGGATCGGAACGACTTCACCAAATCGCATGCTTCATCGTTCAGTTCACAGAAATCATACGGATGTGACTGAACCTCAACGCGCAGCCCCTCGCGCTCAATAATCGGAAGGAGTTCTTCCATGGAGCGGAACCACATACCATTACAGATTTCCTGCTGGTTAGGATCTCCGGAGAACTCTGTATTGATAACCGGAACACCCATATCAACAGCGATCTGAATGATGCGCTTCCAGTTAGCAACAGCATGCTGACGCTGCTCCTCCGTCGGACCGCTCCAGCGATAGACTACAATGAAAGAAGAAATTTCAACTCCGGTCTCTTTCAGAGCCTGACGGTATTCTGCTTCAGCTTCCTTGGAGAACAGCGGATGTTTATAAAATGGATTAATACGCGGGTGAGGGGACTGCTCGATATATTTGTAACCCCAATCGGCAACCTTATGAACCATGTCGTTGATGCTCATCTGTTTTGCCAAAACGTCAACATCAAATGCAATTTTCATTACGATTCCTCCTTAAAATTTTATTTTGATCACAACAATCTTACTCTGTGGCCTTATTATATCAAGCACCATGTTACTTTCCAATGATACAATATGCCTATTACCTGCGAAATCCTGCTATTGTGCTGTTGATTTTTCAAGGAAGTGCTGATATCATCAAATTAGAAGAATGGACATCTTTCTAAAACAAAGGAGAACCGTCTTATGTTGATTCCAGAAACCGGTGTACATCAAATTTCAGAGAGATACTTTTTTACTCCTTCCTCATTGGCGCGCGAGTTATTTTATTATCCAACTCGATGCGGTCATTATTTCTGTAATCACGAATATATCTTTACTCATCAATCAGAAATCGCTATGCAGGGAGATCATAATCAAAATATTATGCTCTTTGCTGTTCGAGATGGAGCCATTGAATTACAGTTTTCGGAAGAACCCACATTGGCTACACGTGGACAGATTGTACTGTTTGACTGTCAGGAACCGTATTGCTACAAAGGCTCCGATGGATTAGAATTCTTTTGGATACTGTTTAACGGACTGAATTCAAGGCAATTTTATCAACGAATTCTCCGCACTCACGGGGGGAAACATGTCCTGCCATTGCCAAATTTTTCTGAAATTGTTCGGCAGTTGGATATCCTTAACAGGAACTATGCCTCCGGAGAACAGATGAGTGAAGCCGCCCGTTCACAATTGATTCATCGCTTATTATGTCTGACCCTTCTGGACGACAGGGAATCCAATCACACTGCAGACGACCGCATTTCACAGGCAATTCGTTTTATGAATCAACATATGTTCGAGCAAATCAACGTAAATCAAGTTGCCAACGCAATCAATCTCAGTCCCTCGCACTTTTCCCGACAGTTTAAAAGCAGAACCGGATACTCTCCCTATGAATATATTGTCCTGCGACGAATTGATCAGGCAAAATATATGTTAATGTCCACACAAATGTCAATCAAAGAAATTGCGTTCCATACGGGCTATAATAGTGAAGAAAATTTTATTCATAGTTTTCAAAAAAACGTTGGAATATCACCTGGAATGTTTCGAAAATATCCTATTTAATAAACCCATTTTATGTTATGTGCATAATCAGACAAAAATTTTGAGTTTATTTACAAATTCTCGCACATAAAGTATTACAATAGATGCAGTGTTTGCGAGAGGAGAGATATATTATGGGGAAAAGGCGGCGCAAATATCGTCGAAAGAAAAAGCAAAAATATTCTATTCTCTGGATGCTTTTCGTTACAGTCTTATCTATATTTGCCGCTGTCTGGGTCTATCAGATTGTGTACGTGAACGGGGTTTATAATAAAAACGCAACAGAATTAGATACATCAGACTGTCCGTCTGAGATTGAGAATATTCCGGTTACTACTGATTTTGTCCCACTCGGCTATGCTGCGCGAACAGGAACAAAACGCAGCATTCATTATATTACGATTCACGAAACAGATAATATGGTTTCCACGGCGACAGCGGAAGCCCACAATGAGTATCTCCATACATATGGAAAAGCGCACAAGCTGTCTTGGCACTATACCGTCGATGAAAACGAAATCTATCATCATATTCCAGATTATGAAACCGCGTTTCATGCTGGGGATAACATTCGAAAAGAGGGGGGGAACCGTAATGGAATTGGTATCGAATTGTGTGTCAACGAGAACAGTGACTTTAATATGACGCTTCATAACGCAGCTGTTCTAGTTGCCTATCTTCTTCAGAAATATGACCTCAGTATTGATGATGTAAAAAAACATCAAGATTTTTCTGGGAAAATTTGCCCAAGCACCTTGATTTGCGAAAACCGGTGGGGAGAATTTTTAACGATGATCGAACAGGCTTGCTATGACCAGAAGAAACAATTGCAGACCACAGAATAAAAAGATCATTTCTAGCCATACTATCAGTAAACCAAATCAAGGAGGATATTTTTTATGATGAAGTGTCATGCTAACAAGGCAATCCATTGCAGCGTAAACCAGTGTGCACACCATTGCAGTGAAGGCGAATACTGTTCTCTGGACAGCATTCGTGTCGGTACGCATGAGATGAATCCGACCGAAGTCAAGTGCACGGATTGTGAGAGCTTTAAGCTCGGTTAATGAAACAAAACGCATAATAAAAAGGACCTCTATTTTCTCAATAGAGGTCCTCTTATATTATGGGTTAGTCATCATTGCTATTTTGATCATAGGAGACCAGTGCATCATAAATCTGATCAATGGAATCCTTGTAGTAGATGCCATCATGATCTTGAGCGGCAGCCATAACTACAACAACATATTTGGGCCTATCCGATGGCGCAAAAGAAACAATCCAGCCATTATAATTCCCTTTTCCGGTTTCTGCTGTACCAGTTTTGGCCGCAACATCCCAGCCTTCTGGACCGATATATCCAAAGCCATAACGTTCAGCAGCAAGCGTCATCGCATTGGTGACACGATCGGCCGTTTCTTTGCTGGTAACCGTGGCAAGTTTTTCTTTTCCTCCGGTCATCTTCGGATTGCCGTTGGACTCTGTCATACTGTCGATGAGGTAAGGCTTGAGCATAATGCCATCATTGGCAATTGCCTGCGCAGCCATAGCCATTTGTAGCGGACTCATCTCGGTTTGACCTTGTCCGAAGGCGATCGAGGCGATAACCTGATCGGCATAATCTTCGAATTCCAAGGTGGACTTTAATGTTGTAAAGTCAAGCTCAATAGGTTCACCAATCAAGAACTTCCGGATACTGGTCTCCAAATTTTTACCGCCCATATCCAATGCTTTTTGCATAAAGTAAACATTAGAAGAATTTACAATAGCACCGTCAAGGTCAAGAGTACCATACGCGTTTCCTTTATAATTGGTAATGGTCTGTCCGTTCTTAAAGGTTAAATAACCATTGTCCTCTACAGTTGCACTATCGACATTGTTATCAATAACCGCACACGCAGAAATAATTTTAAAAACTGAACCGGGAGCAAAAGTTTTTTTGTATGCGTTAGGCAGAAACAGACCGTTAATCTCGCACAATTCTTCCCAATCCTCATCCAATGAAGAAGGCTCGAACGTAGGGGTAGAAGCCATTGCCAAGATTTCACCGGAGCGAGCATCCAATACAACTGCAGCACCCTGTGCAATATTTGAAATCGCTGCATACGCTGCTTCTTGGAGATCAGAATCTGTGGTTAACACAATGTCACAGCCTTTTTTTTCATCGTCAGAAGAACGGCTAGACACTAATTCTGTATTAAATGTTTTTTCAATGCCAGAGGCACCATAAATTTTGGAAAAATATCCTGTAACTGTAGAATATGCACGCCCACCATTATAGTGGCGAGCACCTCCAACTTCTTCAGAATAGTTTAGCGCATTGCCATCCCGATCATATATTGTGCCGCGCAAATAAGAACGCTGTGCATTCTCCGCAGCAGCTTGTTTACGACTCTCCGGGCTTCCCAGAGTTGTCCATAGTACCCCTGAGCCTATCATGATTGCGCAGATTAGAAACGCGCTTAAAATGAACTGAACGCGCTTTTTGAAGCTTGGCTTCATATGCGGAATAGTCCCTCCTTCCATCCCACAGCTTTCCAGAAGAGATCGCAAGAATCACTGCCAGAAACATAAAGGTTGATATAAGAGATGAGCCACCGAGAGAAATGAGCGGCAGAGTGATGCCAGTAAGCGGAAGCATACCGATAGAGCCACCGATTATAATCAAAGCCTGTAACACTAATTGAATTGTCAGCCCAGCGGCAACAGCTTGATGGTAGCGATCCGTACATTGAAAAAATATTCTGGTACCACGAATCAGCAGCAAACCAAATAAAACACAAATTGTGAGGGCAATAAGGATGCCACAACTTTCTGTCAGAGCTGGGAACACAGAGTCATTGAGTTTATTTGGAATATATGTTGTTGTATCACTCCCGAAGAAATCAGAATTCAGCAATGCTTTACGTCCCTGTAAAACCTGATAATTGGCATCCTGATATTCTTCTGCCGTAAGATCAGTAGGGTTCAAACCAAAATTTAAATAAAGCCATGGAGCAAAGCGATTGACAATCTTTTGAACCTGGCGGACAAAGAAATTCGAACCACCCAGTTTCAAAACGAGGGAACATAGTCCAATGCCAATTGTTCCTAAACCAGCAAGGGCAACAAGAACTCCTCCAAACACACGAATATCGGGAACAAACAAAAAAATCAAGCAAAGAAATGTTCCAAGAATCAACAAAATAGTTCCAAATTCACCTTGCAGTACCAAGAATCCAAGATTAATAATGGTTACAAAACAAGCCATAAAGATTCGCTTACGTCCCGGGTTATCTTTGGTACATAATAAACCCGATATAATTAGAACATAAAGTCCTTTGATAAATTCGGAAGGCTGAAAACGAATCGGGCCAATGGCAATCCAGTTTGTAACACCTCCTGCTCCGGATGAACCGAGTATCAGCGTAGCCACATACAGCAAAATAGACAGTAGAATAAACAGAGAGACTGCACGCGCTGAGGCGATAACAGGAAGTTTTTTATAGAAAAATGCCGCCGCAAGACCAACAACAAATCCTAAGGTATAAAAAACCATTAGTGATACCGGTACAGCATCTTCTTCCATCAACATGCACTGAATCATCGTTCCAAACGTCAACAGCATAGCAGCATTCAAAAAAAATGCGGTCTCTGCACGGAAATGATAAACAATAATCCATCCGCCAAAAACAATGACACTAAGCGGTAACATCATATAGAGATATGCCGTTCCCCGGTCGCTGTTATACAAGATCAAAAAGGCAACAATCTGAAATAAAACGAACAGGAACACTGGTTGTGTTCCCGCGTTTGTTTTCTGTATATTAGTTAATCCTATTTTAAGATTTTTATTATTATTTTTGAGCATATCGGATTACCTCCGGATAAACTGCGTTTCATCACTGACTTCGCTATTATAAGCCCGTTCAATTTGAACGACAGTCGTGCCAAATTGGATTTTTTCTCCTCCGACAATTGCGACTTCAGAACGTTCGGTACCATTTACTTTTGTACCGTTGAGCGAACCCAGATCTCGAAGACAGACGCGATTATTCTTAAGGAACAACTCTGCATGTTTGCGGGAAACGGTGGCATCTGTGATAACAAGATCATTGTCACTGCGGCTTCCAATAGTAAACGGGAAATGAGTCACCGGACAACGCTTTCCAACATACACAATATAAAACTGTGTTGACGTTGGGACTGCACGATGTGGT
Organism: uncultured Butyricicoccus sp.; assembly: GCA_964387535.1. Taxonomy (GTDB): domain Bacteria; phylum Bacillota; class Clostridia; order Oscillospirales; family Butyricicoccaceae; genus Butyricicoccus_A. Next base: position 6,692 of record CAYLXH010000081.1, read on the forward strand.
TTCCTGGCTTTTTGTTCACTTGACTCAGGAGCACCAGCGGTCGCAAAGCGATTCGCTTTTATAATGATAACAACTGTCAATACAACGAGAACAGCGATTAATACAGGTTTTACAAAGTTCATGGATCACCCTCCCTGTGTCCATTCTATTATATCACAATTTGCGGAATTTCAAAGAGTTTTTATAGAAACAAGGAAAAAACCTCGTTGAATTTTACATTTTAGTTAAATTTATTGAGATAATAATATATTTTTTTATGGAGAAAGGCGATGCTTGTCTATATTTCGTTTGCATGAAAATATAAAATTGTAGCGAAACTCTAATCCCGTATGTGCCTTGTTGAATAATGGATCTACTGATATAATAAAAAAAATATCGCTAAAGGGAACGGTGTCATGAAACAGATGAATCGAAAAAAAAGAAAGGCTTTTTCTAAAACAAGAATATATTTTTCTGCAAAAGAGAACGCAGTCAGCGCAATGATAACGATTTCGATTATGATATTGTTCACTTCAATCTCTCAAATTTTGTCCTTTCAAAATGGAGAATTGGATGACCTCAGCATTGCCAGCCTTTTTATGTTAGCTATTTTATTAATCGCACGCTGGACAAATGGATATGTTTGGAGCATTGGGTCTTCCATCGTCGGCGGTATTCTCATTGACGTACTTTTTAGTTATCCATACCACCAGATAAATTTTTCGTTGCCAGGATATCCAATCATTTTCTTTTGTCTTATTGTCACAGCAATTATCACGAGCACATTGACTGTACGAAATAAACAGCGACTCCATGAATCGCGTATGAGAGAACAGATGGCAAATCAAATTGCACAGTTCAGTCGAAAACTTATGCTCATTAACAGCTATGAAGAAATGACGCAATTATGTGTAAAACATTTTAGCGACCAAATGGAAACGGCTGTTGTTTTTCTCCGTGATATCAATAGCATACAATACAATCAAATAGTGATTCACGGGACGATACCTGAGTATGTTTCACAAAATATTGAGATTATGGCTGCCAAAGAGTGTTTTATGACACGAAAACAAAGCGGGAAGGAAACCCCGATCACTCCAACAGCCTCATTTCGATATTTCCCTCTAATTTCCCATGGCAAAATGAGCGGTGTATTGGGCATTTTATGGGATCATCCTGTTGACAAAGAAATGCTTCTCCGCCTTTTTATCATGTTGGACTGGACAGCACTTGCACTGGAACGTCAAGACCTGGAAAATCAGGCACAACAAATTGCGATTGAAGCAGAGAGAGAAAGCTTGAGAAATAATCTGCTTCGGTCTATTTCTCATGATCTGAGAACTCCATTGACTGGGATTATCGGAGCAACAGCCGCTTTACTGGACAATATTGATTCCATTGACCATAAAAATGCTCTATCACTGATCAGAGATATCAATGAAGATGCGTCTTGGCTGCTACGTATGACAGAAAACTTGTTGTCGGTATCAAAACTGACTTCTACAGACGAACAGGTTACGATTAAAAAACAGGATGAGGCAGTAGAAGAAATCGTGCCAGAGGCTGTTATGCGATGCAAACGAAGGATGAAGGATGCCGTAATTTCCGTTATAATACCGGAAGATCCATTATTTGTTCCGATGTCTGCCACTCTTATGGTTCAGGTTTTAATTAATTTAATTGAAAATGGTATCCGTCATGGAAAATCGCCGGTCTCGGTCAACGTCTTTCAAGATGGACAATTCGCCCATTTCTCTGTCCGGGACTATGGAGAAGGCCTCACTGCAGAAGTGGAACAAAACCTGTTCAACGGTGTCGGACAAAAAAAAGCAGAGAGCGGACGCGGACTTGGGATCGGACTTTCTCTTTGTAAAACGATTATTGTTGCTCATGGGGGAGAAATTACAGGGCGAAATCATGAGGATGGTGGAGCAATTTTTGAATTTACGTTGCCATTAGAGGAGGATTCAAATGAAAACGAATAAGCCAATCGTTTTAATTGTTGAGGATGACGCAACCATCGTTCACGTTTTATCGACAATCTTAATGAGTAATGGATATAATGTCATCAAAGCAGATACTGGGAACCGAGCGCGTTCCATGATCAATTCTTATCATCCTGATGTCATTTTATTGGATTTAGGTCTTCCCGATATGGACGGTATAGAGATCATTCAGTGGTTACGTCAAAATTATGGAACTTCCGTTCTCGTTGTCTCAGCAAGAGAAGATGAAGAAGAAAAGGTCCGAGCATTAGATACAGGAGCAGATGACTATATTACAAAGCCCTTCGGCACGTCAGAACTATTAGCACGTATTCGAACAGCATTGCGTCATCAGGCTAGATTGGAGTCAGGAGAGGACCTGCCACAAGACGCGTATCATATTGGCGACCTGACGATTGACTTCAAACGTCGCCAGGTTCTTCTACGAGGCGAGTTAGTACATATGACGCAAACAGAATACAAAATTTTGGAGTTGATTGCGCGGCGCCCGGGGCGTGTTTTGACGTATGATTATATTATCCGCCGAATTTGGGGAGACTATGCGGCAGGAAACAATCGGATTCTTCGAGTAAATATGGCGCATATTCGCCGTAAGCTGGAAGAGAATCCAGCTGAGCCCGAATATATCATGACGGAAATAGGCGTTGGATACCGTATGTCAGAAGAATAATCTCTTACTACATGCAAGAGATAATAGGCAACAGTATGCATTGCACAGAAAAGCAAGGCCAATCAATGGCCTTGCTTCTGTATATACAATCTGTTTAGGAATGATGAGCAGACTGTTCTGCACGACGCAGAAAATCATAAAACGGTGCTATTTCTTGGATATCATGCATCATCGCATCATAGAATTCGCCGCGGAAGACTGGGTCGAAATCAGTAGATGCGTAATTCACCCCCAATCGTTTTTTATTCAGCCAGCATTGATAACGTTCTGGTGCATCCGGAAATTTGGGACGTTTGTAGTCCTCACCATACATGCTAAAACGGCTACTTTCCAACGCATGATACGCGTTGACAAATGATTTATCTTCTCGAAGAATCATTTTCTGGCATTGGGCCAGAACATCTCTTGGCATATCATAATATCCGACACCATAACTCCACTCATCCTGATCAATACCAAAATAATAGCATAAGCTTGATCCAAGTCGTTTCTTTGCGTGGCGAAACGTAATCCACATATGATCACGGTATAAATCCTTATTTTTAGTAAATCTGGTATCTCTGCGCACGCGGGACAGGCAGCGCGAGGGCTGTACAACAAACGAAGGGTCAATCGACAGCATGACAGGAGCCATCTTCTCTACAAGCTGATAAAATGGTTCTGTCACCAGCTCACGGCACTGATCTTTGTGTTCGTCATACCATACTTTACTGTTGCGGATGTGATTCTCTGCGAGAAAATCCAGCATCTGCGGGGTAAATCCTTTCACAATCATATTGACTTCCTTCTC
>CAYLXH010000082.1:0-10046 GCA_964387535.1 uncultured Butyricicoccus sp.
CGCAAAGGCGGGTGTGCTTTCCGAGCTTCGCAAGCGTGAGCATTATGAGAGCCCAAGCGTAAAGCGCCGTAAGAAGTCCGAAGCGGCACGCGCAAAGAGAAAGCGCTACTAATATTGAATATTAGAGTAAAACACCGAGGTACGTTGTACTTCGGTGTTTTGTTTTCCACCTATGTCTTTCGGTATTCCCACCGAATGTGGATAAAATCAGCGCAGCTGCATATACTGACAGGGAAGCAGAATATCTTATAACCGCGCCGAAGGGCGCAGCTGCGGCATAAGTAACCACGGACGGTTCGCTTCCTGAGAGGAAAGCCGCAGTATCACGCACCGACACATCCGGTTGCGGGAGAATTCCGGTTTGCGGGCATCCGCATACCGGAATTTTCTGCTGTTTTTCACAGAAGGAGGGTAGACGGAGTGGATAAAATGTGATATGCTGAACAAAAGCAGCGGTGTGCGTCGCACCGAATGGAGGGAAAGCAGAATGAACAAAGCAGAACGTTTCTTTCGTGGTTTGGCACTGATCAGCGTTGGTATCATTCTTGGTTTTTTGTTGGCACCGATTAAAAAAGGAATCCAGGTGACCATTGGAAGCAATAATACGGGCTCCGAGCTGATGAACCAGTATGGATGGGATGACGACTGGGACGACGAGGACTGGGAGGATGAACCGATTCCGGAAGAAGAGGACAAAACCTGATATGTGATGTGGCCGGCTGACGAAAGTTTGCCGGTTTTTTCTTGTGGAGGAAGTTTTTTAAAATAAGGAAGCTGTGGTATACGAAAGCAGGTGGCGCATCACAAAAAAGAGCTTGAGAGCAGAGAGACGATTGCGAATCGAAACCGGAGTGATTGAGACATGTTGGCAGCCGGACTGGCAGTCAATGGACACTTGGTGACCGTGCTGGTACGGAAGATGTGCCGGCATGATGAGTTGCCGTATGATTTGTGTATTGGAAGCACAAGATATTGTGGAATGAGAAACGATGGGACGAGTGGGAGATTCGTCCCGTTTTGCGGCATGTTGAGAGAGAAATTTGACGTGGGACAGTTTTTGCGATATACTAACCTGTATTAGCACAAAAAGTGAGAAATGGTTTTGAGTATACGCTATTTTGGGAGAATTATCGAATGAAACAGTCGAATGAATACGGAAATGAGAGTATTTCTGCGCTAAAAGGCGCGGACCGTGTGCGCAAGCGTCCGGGCGTGATTTTCGGATCAGACGGTCTGGAAGGATGCGAACACTCGGTGTTTGAGATTTTGTCCAACTCCATTGATGAGGCGCGGGAGGGCTATGGTGACAGGATCACCGTCACGCGCTTTCTGGATCATTCGATTGAGGTGGAAGATCACGGACGCGGCATCCCGGTGGACTTTAATGCAAATGAGCAGCGGTATAACTGGGAATTGGTGTTTTGTGAGCTGTATGCGGGCGGAAAATATCGGACCAATGAGGGAGAAAACTACGAGTTTTCTCTGGGATTAAATGGTTTGGGTACCTGCGCTACCCAGTATTCCTCGGAATACATGGACGTCTGGGTGCGGCGGGACGGATACGAGTACACGCTACACTTTGAAAAAGGCGAGAACCGCACCGGAGTCAAAGCGGGTTTCCGTCGGAAAAAGGTGACCAACCGGGAGACGGGGACGCGGATTCGCTGGCGTCCGGATCTGGAGGTCTTTACGGATATTGCGATTCCGCAGGAATATTATCAGGATGTATTAAAACGGCAGGCGGTTGTCAATCCGCACCTGCGGTTTGTGCTGCGGACGGAGACGGAGAACGGATTTACGACAGAAGAATTCTATTATGAAAATGGAATTTCCGATTATGCCGCAGAACTTGCAGGAGAGCAGGCTTTGTCTTCGGTGCAGTCGATTTCATCGGAGAAGCGCGGACGTGACCGCGCAGATAAGCCGGAATATAAGGTACTGATGAACTGTTCGTTTTGTTTTTCCTCCGTGGTTTCGCAGATAGAATACTATCACAATTCCTCCTGGCTGGAGCATGGAGGTGCCCCGGAGAAAGCCGTGCGTTCGGCGTTCGTCTCCGCGGTAGATGCCTATCTGAAGCAAAATGGAAAATACAACAAAAACGAAAGCCGTATTTCGTTTCAGGATATTGCAGACAGCCTGATTCTCGTCACAAACTGTTTTTCCACGTATACCTCGTATGAAAATCAGACCAAGAAGTCGATTACGAACAAGTTCATTCAAGAGGCCATGACGGAGTTCCTGCGCAACGGACTGGAAATTTACTTCATCGAGAATAAGGCAGAAGCGGAAAAAATTACCGAACAGGTTCTCATTAACAAACGCTCCCGCGAACAGGCAGAGCGAGCACGTCTGAATATCCGCAAGAAGTTGTCCGGCAATCTGGATATGGCAAACCGTGTACAGAAGTTTGTGGACTGCCGTACCAAGGACACCTCTCGTCGGGAGCTGTATATTGTGGAAGGCGATTCGGCACTGGGATCCTGCAAGCAGGGACGCGATTCAGAATTCCAGGCGATTATGCCGGTGCGCGGAAAGATTCTGAACTGCCTGAAGGCGGATTACGATAAGATTTTCAAGAGCGATATCATCACGGATCTGCTGCGCGTGCTGGGCTGTGGGGTGGAAGTGCGCACCAAAGCGACCAAAGATCTGACGAGTTTTGATCTGGATAAGCTGCGGTGGAACAAGATTGTGATCTGCACGGATGCGGACGTAGATGGCTTCCAGATTCGCACGCTGATTCTGACGATGCTGTATCGGCTGGTGCCGACGCTGATTGATCAGGGTTATGTCTATATTGCGGAGTCGCCGCTGTACGAAATCACCTGCAAAGGGCAGACGTATTTTGCCTTTGACGAGACGGAGAAAGCACAGATTCTGGCAAAGCTGGAAGGAAAACGCTGCAAGCTGCAGCGCTCCAAAGGATTGGGTGAAAATGACCCGGAGATGATGTGGGAGACGACGATGAACCCGGAGACACGCCGGCTGATTCGTGTGACGCCGGAGGATGTTGCATCGACCCGGGAGATGTTTGATCTGCTGTTGGGAGATAACCTGGCAGGACGAAAGGAATATATTGCGGAACATGGATGGCAGTACTTGGACGCTGCGGACATTTCCTGACAAGAGAGTGAAAAAAAAGCAATGGCAAAAAAAACACAAAAGCAGCCGAAGCGGGATTACCACGCGCCGGAGCCGATCCAACAGCCGATTACGGACACGCTGCGCGAAAATTATATGCCGTATGCGATGAGCGTCATCGTGTCGCGTGCGATTCCGGAAATTGACGGCTTTAAGCCTTCGCACCGCAAGCTGCTGTATATGATGTATAAAATGGGTCTGATGGGTCAAACCCGTACGAAGTCTGCGAACATTGTCGGTCAGACCATGAAGCTGAATCCGCATGGTGACAGCGCCATCTATGAAACGATGGTGCGTTTGACGCGCGGCAACGAGGCGCTGCTCATGCCGTTTGTGGATTCCAAAGGAAACTTTGGCAAGGTGTATTCACGCGATATGGCGTATGCGGCGCCGCGCTACACGGAGGCGAAGCTGGACGCATTCTGTAGGGAGCTGTTTCGCGATATTGACACGGATGCGGTGGATTTTGTGGACAACTATGACGGCGAAATGAAGGAGCCGACACTGCTGCCGACGACCTTCCCGAACATTCTGGTTTCTGCAAACACGGGCATTGCGGTCGGCATGGCGAGTTCATTCTGTGGATTTAATCTGCATGAGGTCTGCCGGACGGCGATTGCGTTTATTCGGGACAGTGAGTGTGATTTGATGGAGACGCTGCCGGCGCCTGATTTCCCGACCGGCGGGGAGATCATTTGGAACCGCGAGGAGATGCAGCGTATTTACGAGACGGGACGCGGGTCATTTAAAGTGCGCGCGCGGTGGCGGTATCTCAAAAAGGAGCACATTATTGAGGTCATCGAAATCCCGTACACGACGACGATTGAGGCGATTATTGACAAGATTACCGATCTGGTCAAGGCGGGCAAGATTCGTGAGATCTCGGACATTCGCGATGAGAGCGATTTGTCGGGATTGAAGATTGCCATTGACCTCAAGCGCGGCACAGACCCGGAACGACTGATGGAGCGTTTGATGCAGATGACGCCGCTGATGGACAGCTGCTCCTGCAATTTTAACGTGCTGATTGCTGGTATGCCGCGGGTTCTGGGCGTGCGTGCGCTGTTGGAGGAGTGGACCGCGTGGCGAACGGAGTGCAAAAAGCGCACCCTGTTTTTTGAGCTGGGAAAAAAACGCGATAAGCTGCATCTGCTCCACGGCCTGAAGGAGATTCTTCTGGATATTGACAAGGCAATTGCAATTATTCGCAATACGGAGACCGACAGCATGGTTGTTCCGAACCTGATGAAGGGCTTTGCGATTGATGAGGTTCAGGCAGAATTTATTGCGGAGATTAAGCTGCGCCATATTAACAAGGAATACATCCTCAAGCGTCTGACGGAAACCGAAGAGCTGGAAAAAGAAATTGCCCGTCTGGAAAGTATTCTCAAGAGCAAGACCAAGGTACGCAACTTGATTATCAAAGAGCTGGAGACCGTCATCAAGACCTATCCGGCGCCGCGCCATTCGGTGATTGTGCCGGAGGAGGAAGTGGAAAGCAGTGCACCTGAGGAAGAGATTCCGGACTATCCGGTTCATCTGTTCCTGACACGGGAGGGCTATTTCAAAAAGATCACGCGTCAGTCCTATCGGTCGGGATCGGATCATAAATTGAAGGAAGGCGATGAACTTCTTCAGTCCTTTGAGGCGACGAATCGGACGGAATTGCTGTTCTTTACGAATCAGCAGAAGGTATACCGGGCGAGGGCGTGTGATTTTGAGGATTCGAAGGCGAGCACACTGGGTGACTATCTGCCGGCAAAGCTGGAAATGGACGAAGAGGAGCGGCCGTGTTTCCTGATGCTGCCGGGAGCGTACGATGGCAGTCTGATCATTGTATTCGAGAATGGAAAGGCGGCGCGATTTGATCTGTCTGGCTTTGTCACAAAGACCAACCGGAGACGGCTGACCAGTGCGTACTCGGATCGTTCCCCGGCCAAGGCGTTTTTCCATGTGACCGAGGAATCCCGGATCACGCTGTTTGCGACGAACGGACGGGCGTTGACGATCGAGACATCCGTCATTCCCACGAAGAATACGCGGACGACCATTGGCGTACAGGCGATGCAGCTGCGCGGCGGACACACCGTGACCCATGCAGTATGGACCAAGGACACGCCGTTTTCGGAGTCGCGTCGATATGTGTCACATTCCATTCCGTCCATTGGCGCGATGCTGCGCGAGGAGGACAAAGGACAGTTGACGCTGTGAGACAACGGAGAGAATCACCACAAAGCGGTTGCTTTGTGGTGATTTTTTCTGTGTCATTGGGGGGACTGAGGCATACAATGAGAGCAGGGAGGGGTGGCAGATGAAGCGACAGCAGAGCTTTGTGTTGGTTGGCGGCGATATTCGCCAGGCGTATTTGGGCAGGATGCTGGCGGAGAAAGGGGAACGGGTTGTAGCCGTGGGACTGGAACGGCATGACACCGGGAACTGGTTTCGTGTGACCACGGACTTGCGACAGGCTTGCGAAGGAGATGCAGTCATAGTGCTACCCCTTCCGGTCATGGGGGAGCGCGGCTTGTTAAACGCCCCTCTCGCCAATGCGCCATTCCGAGTGTCTGAGGTACTGGATGCGATTCCGGCGGGAAAGATCGTGTTTGGCGGCTCCGTTCCACGGATGGTGCATGAGATGGCGAAACGAAGAGACTTGATCGTTCGTGACTATCTCGCGCGGGAGGAGCTGGCGCTGCGCAATGCGATACCTACGGCAGAAGGGGCGATTCAAATCGCCATGGAGGAGCTGCCGGTGACGATTCACGGACTCCCGGTGCTCATTGTGGGAAACGGGCGGATTGGTGCGGCGCTGGCGCAGCGAATGAAGGCGCTGGGCGCGCAAGTAACGGTATCCGCACGGCGCTATGAGGACTTCGCCCGTATCGAATCCATGGGCTGCCGCGCGGAGGATACCCGCGCGCTGAACGGAATCTTGGAACAGTTTGGTCTGATCGTGAATACCGTGCCCGCGGAAGTTCTGACTCGTCCGTTGATGGCAGAGTGCCGAGAGGATGTGCTGTTGATTGATCTGGCGAGCGGTGAGGGCGGGACGGCAAAAAATGCCCGGGATCTGCGCAAGATGATTCATGCACTCTCTCTGCCGGGGCGTGTCGCTCCCGTGACGGCGGCGGCAGACATCTGTGAAACAATCACCCATATACTGGAGGAGGAAGGAAAACGGTGAGCCGAACAATTGGATTTGCACTTTGCGGCTCATTCTGTACGCTGACGCGTACGTTGGCCGTGATGGAGCGCATGGTACAGACAGGGTGGGATATTACGCCGATTGTTTCTGACGTGTGTGGAGAATTGGATACACGGTTTGGAAAGGCGGCAGATTATCTGGATGAAATTACGGAGTTGTGCGGGAAAGCGCCGCTGCGGACGCTGCAGGATGTGGAGCCGATTGGCCCGCAGGAATGGTTTGACGCACTGGTGATTGCCCCATGCACTGGCAGTACGTTGGCGAGGCTCTCGTATGGACTGAGCGATACCCCGCAGACGCTGGCGGCAAAGTCACAGCTGCGTGTGGGGCGTCCGGTCGTGCTGGCCGTATCGACGAACGATGCGCTGTCGGGATCGGCAGAGAACATCGGGAGGTTACTCAACCGGAAGAATTATTATTTTGTTCCGATGCGGCAGGATGCGCCAAAGACAAAGCCGCGGTCCATGGTTGCTGTGCTGGAGAACATTCCGGAAACGGTGGAAGCTGCGATCAACGGAGAACAGATTCAACCTATTTTATTATAATATGTGGGGAACCGCAGAGAATTGGCAGGATTCTCTGCGGTTTTGTTGTGGATGAGGATTGGCCGCATAAAATTACGATGCAGTGGGCAGAGTGGTAGAGAGCAGTTCTTTGAAAAGTACCATCGGTTTTTGGTGGTATTATGTGGAAAGGAGAGAAAAACGTGGATTGGAACATTAGGAAGGTAATCGGACGAGAGGTTTTGGACTCGCGCGGGAATCCGACGGTAGAGGCTGAGGTAATATTGAGCGACGGAACGGTAGGGCGTGGAATTGCCCCCAGCGGAGCGTCGACAGGAGAGTTTGAAGCACTGGAATTGCGAGATGGTGATACCAGCCGCTATTTGGGAAAAGGGGTTCTTCGGGCCGTTGCAAATATTAATGGCCCGATTGCAGACGCATTAATCGGCCAGAATGCTGCGGACACCTATGCGGTTGATGCGGCAATGAGAGCGGCAGACGGGACAAAGGACAAGTCTCAGTTGGGTGCAAATGCCATTTTGGCCGTTTCGCTGGCGGCAGTACGGGCATCTGCTGCGGCGCAGAAAATTCCGGTATATCGCTTCTTGGGAGGAACTGCCGGCAATTGTTTGCCGGTGCCGATGATGAATATTCTCAATGGCGGTGCGCATGCGGCGAATACGGTGGATGTGCAGGAGTTTATGATTGTGCCGGTCGGTGCACCGAGTTTTCGGGAAGCACTTCGCTGGTGTGCGGAGATTTTTCACGCGCTGAAGGCACTGCTGAAAGAACGCGGACTTGCCACCTCCGTGGGCGATGAGGGCGGATTTGCGCCGGATTTGTCCGGGGATGAGGAGACGATTTCCTGCATTCTGGATGCAGTAGAAAAGGCGGGATATCTGCCCGGAAGAGATATCATGCTGGCGATGGACGCGGCCGCCAGTGAGTGGAAGGGAGCGGCAAAGGGAGAGTATATTTTGCCGAAAGCAGGGACGAAGTACACGTCAAAGGAGCTCATTGCACACTGGAAACAGCTGGTGGATGCGTATCCGATTCTTTCCATTGAAGATGCGTTGGACGAAGAAGATTGGGAGGGCTGGAAGCTCCTGACCGAGCAGCTTGGAAAGCGGGTTCAGTTGGTGGGCGATGACCTGTTTGTGACCAATACCGAGCGCCTGTGGAAGGGAATTGATCAGGGCTGCGGCAATGCGATTTTGATCAAGCTGAATCAGATCGGATCGGTCTCAGAGACGATGGAGGCAGTAAAATTGGCACATCAGGCTGGCTTTGCGGCGATTGCGTCTCATCGGTCGGGAGAGACGGAGGATACGACGATTGCTGACCTGGCGGTTGCACTGAATACCTGTCAGATTAAGACGGGTGCACCCAGCCGCACGGATCGCGTGGCAAAATACAATCAGCTGCTGCGGATTGAGGAACAGTTGGGAGATGCCGCAGTATATCCGGGGATGCAGGCGTTTTCCATCGGCGGATAACCGGGTGCAGTAGGTACGGGAAAATAGAAGAAACGTCAGACCGGCACAGCGATGGGGAACGGTGACCGGTCTGGCTTTCTATTTTGTGCCAGGCCAAGGATCTCTGGGACGAAGTATTTTTATCACAGGATAATTCATAGAAATCTTAATGACCTTTTAATTTTTTCACAGTAAAATAGAGCCATAATCAATCAATTCTGACGAAGGATGACAGTCATAGAATGACAAAAGGAGGAGTACGATGAAAAAGAAATTATCGAGAATCGCTGCATTGGTGCTTTGCTGCAGCATGTTGACGGGAATTACGGTACTGGCGGATGATGACTCCCGAAAGCCCACCAGAATTTCTGCCGATGGAAAAACGTCGGTGACCATGCGAGTGGACAATTACAAAGAGTTAGAAGTTAATCACAATGGCAACGAAAACGATCTGTCGTGGAGCGTGACAAAGGGGAAGAGTGTTGTCAAAATCACTAGCAAGGACAAGACGAATGATGAGGTAACCATCAAGGCTCTGAAGAAGGGAACGGCAAAGGTTACCTGCAAGATTAAGGGTACCAGCAAGAAGGTTACTTATACGATTACAGTAAAATCGGCTTCTGCGAGCTCGAAAAAGATTTCCCGTGTGGGCCCAAAGGCTGTGACGGTCGAACTGGGTGACGACAGAGATCTGAAGGTGAAAAAGGGCAAGAGCGTCAGAAACAATGATCTGAAATGGTCGATTACCGGACAAAAGGGAATTGTGCGGTTTGATGATGACGATCTGACCGATGATGATGTTGAAATTTACGGTAAGAAGGTCGGAACCACAACGGTAACATGCACCAATCGCCTGATTGATCAGAAAATTAACTTTACTGTTACGGTTGTTGATCATTATGATGATGACGATGACGACTGAAATGGTGCCGGATGGAGCAAAGAAATCACAAGGCCGGAAAACGGGTAAGCCGTTTTCCAGCTTTTCATTGTGCGAGAGAGAAACGTGAGGGATAGTATATGTGATCATTGTGGAGCGAGAACGATCGGAAAAGGTTGAATAAGTGACAAAAATGAGGGCAAAATGCGGCTGATGGCGCGATATTCGTTGACAAAGATATGAAGAGAATGGTAAAATAAGAAAAACGTGAAATGCGGTATTTCGTTTGCATACAGCAACGATGTACAGCCGGTGCAGATCTGTTTGGAGGCATCGGCTGTTTGCACGGATAGGGACGTGTCTGTGGAGGACTGCGGAACGCTCCCGAGATGGACTGCGCATTTCATTGCGTACCTTTTTTTGAGCAATCAAAGAAGAGATTACTAGTAGGAGGAAAAAACGATGATTTATTCCGCAGAAGTGGAAAACATGTGCCCGGTTGCCAAGGGCGCATATCATGGTCCGGCTCCGATCCCTCAGGAGGGTAAGTGGACGCAGGCAATGGAAATCAAGGACATCAGCGGCTTTACCCATGGTATTGGCTGGTGTGCACCGCAGCAGGGTGCATGTAAACTGACCCTTAATGTCAAGGATGGAATTATTGAGGAAGCTCTGGTAGAAACGATCGGATGTTCTGGCATGACGCATTCCGCTGCTATGGCATCGGAGATTCTGCCGGGTAAGACTCTGCTCGAGGCATTGAATACCGATCTGGTTTGCGATGCGATCAATGTTGCAATGCGTGAGCTGTTCCTGCAGATTGTATACGGTCGTACACA
>CAYLXH010000083.1:0-10028 GCA_964387535.1 uncultured Butyricicoccus sp.
GGTGTGTATGCGTATGATTTCTGTGATACCGGGAAAATTTGCCCACTGGCTAAAATGTATACTTTGGGAAGCGGCTTTATGCCGTCTCCGAATCATGCCGGCGGATTGCGGTTCCACGGTATGAGCTCGATTGTATCGGAATTGTATGACCAGGGTATTTTGGAAGCAAGAAGTGTTGAGCAGACAGAGGTCTTTGAAGCAGCGGAGATGTTTGCACGCGTAGAGGGAATCCTTCCAGCTCCGGAGAGTAGCCATGCAATCCGTGTTGCGATTGATGAGGCGTTGAAATGTAAGGAAACCGGAGAAGAAAAGAATATTGTGTTCGGACTGACCGGTACAGGGTATTTTGATATGGTTGCATATCAGAAATACAATGATCATGAGATGGCAGATTATATCCCGACGGATGAAGATCTGGCACGGGCGATTGCGACATTGCCTAAGATGGATCGGTAAGGATAAAATATTCATTCAGAAAATGCGCCCTTTGGGGCGTATTTTCTTTTAAACATTCCACATTTTTATAGGATAAAGGGGATATTCAAACATCCTTCTCTTTCCGGAATAAAGAAGATGTGGTATAATGAGCATCGACAATAGCTGACTGGTTTTGCGAGAAATGATTTCTGAGTATATGGCGGCTGTTGTGTTTTGAAATCATCAACTGCGAGGAGGAACACGCAAGTGAGTGAATTTTCTCATCTGGATGAGCTGGAGGCAGAGGCGATTTATATCATTCGTGAGGTAGCTGCGGAGTGTGAAAAACCGGTGATGCTGTACTCCATTGGGAAAGACAGCTCCGTGATGCTTCATTTAGCTCTGAAAGCATTTTATCCGGAGAAGCCGCCATTTCCGTTTATGCATATTGATACGAAGTGGAAATTCAAAGATATGATTACCTTTCGCGATGAGACTGCAGAAAAACTAGGGATTGAGATGATTGTTTATACCAACGAAGAGGGTGTTCGTCAAAATATCAACCCATTTGACCATGGCGCAGCGTATACGGATATCATGAAGACACAGGCGTTGAAGCAGGCATTGACGAAATATGGATTCACTGCTGCGTTTGGCGGAGGACGCAGGGATGAGGAAAAATCCCGTGCAAAAGAACGGATTTTTTCGTTCCGGAATCGCGAACAGGTGTGGGACCCGAAAAAACAGCGCCCGGAGATGTGGAAGCTGTATAATACGCATCTGCACAAAGGGGAGAGTATCCGTGTTTTCCCGATTTCCAATTGGACGGAAAAAGATATCTGGCAGTATATTAAACGGGAGAGTATCCCGATTGTACCGCTGTATTATGCTAAACAGCGTCCGGTTGTAGAGCGGGATGGAAACATTATTATGCTGGATGACGAGCGATTCCCACTGCGCCCTGGTGAGGTGCCGGAGTACAAATCGGTCCGATTTCGCACGTTGGGATGTTACCCACTGACGGGCGGCATCGAGTCAACCGCGACGACGCTGGATGAGATTATTGAAGAAACATTGAGTGCGGTTTCCTCAGAAAGAACCTCTCGTGTCATTGACAACGAAGCGGTTGGAAGCATGGAGCGCAGAAAGAGAGAAGGCTATTTCTAAATGAATGGATTGCTGAAGTTTATTACCTGCGGCAGCGTGGATGATGGAAAATCGACACTGATCGGTCATATTTTGTACGATGCTAAGTTGCTGTATGCAGATCAGGAGCGCGCACTGGAACTGGACAGCAAGGTGGGCAGCCGAAGCGGCGAAATGGATTACTCTCTGTTGCTGGATGGGTTAATGGCAGAGCGTGAGCAGGGAATTACGATTGACGTTGCCTATCGGTATTTTACGACGGATCGCCGCAGTTTTATTGTGGCGGACACACCAGGACATGAGGAGTATACCCGCAATATGGCAGTCGGTGCCTCCTTTGCTGATCTTGCGGTTATTCTGGTGGATGCGGCGCAGGGCGTTTTGGTGCAGACCAGGCGACATGCGCGGATCTGCAAATTGATGGGAATTCGTTATTTTGTGTTTGCCGTCAATAAGATGGATCTGGTAGGATACCGTGAAACCCGGTTTCGGGAGATCGCCGCGCAGATTGAAGAACTGCAGCGGGAAATTGATTTGGAGCATGTACAGATTATTCCGCTGTCTGCAACGGAAGGAGATAATGTCACACACCGAACAGAAAATCTGTCATGGTATGAGGGTGTGCCGCTGTTGGAGTATCTGGAAACCGTAGATGTTCAGGAGTACAATGAAGAGCCGGGATTCTATCTGCCGGTACAACGGGTGTGCCGGCCCGATCATACGTTTCGAGGCTTTCAGGGACAGATTGAGTCGGGCAGTGTTTCGGTTGGTGATGTGGTCACGATCCTGCCGAGTGGAGAACAGGCAGCGGTGAAAGGCATTCTGATGACCAACCGACCAGTGAAAACAGCGGATAAGGGACAGCCAGTGACAATTTCTCTGGACAGAGAAGTGGATGTGTCCCGAGGCTGCGTCCTGATGCGTGATACGGAGTTGGCGGCCTACAAAAAGCTACAGGTTTCATTGCTCTGGATGGATGATGAACCATCTGTTCTCGGAAAGGACTATCTGGTTAAACTCGGGACTAAGACCATTCCCGGTATTCTGACGAAAATTCGGTATGCTGTTGATGTCAATACAGGAGAACAGATTGCAGCGGAACAGCTCAGAAAAAATGGACTTGCCGTGTGTGAACTGCTGCTGACAGAGGCGATTGTTGCGGATACCTTTTCCGCCCATAAGACGATGGGAGAGCTGATTATCATTGATCGCGTCACAAATATGACAGCGGCTTGCGGAGTAGTAGAGGGACTGGGCGCCAAAGCGGGATATTCTGTAAATCAGGCTTCGTTCCGGTGGAAGGAATACAAAGCGAGCGGCAGCATATTTGAGGAATACTATTATGATCCGGCGAGCCGAAATGTCCTGAAAGATCAGCCGGTGAAGCAGGTTTACACGGTTGGAGACCGAATTCTCACAACGGGAGAAAGCTATCACTATCCGAAGACGATGGATATTCTGGCGCTTCGAGATGGAAGCGTTATTCGTGTGCGAGATTGTATCATTTCCTCCATGCTTGCGCTGCAGGACTACCGCTATGAGGGCGTGCCGATGATCAGTGAAAGTGGGTTTGGGATACAGGTATCGAGTGTGGAAGAGGCTACCGCCTTTTTGAAAGAATTTCAGACGATGGAACGACAGGATCTCGGCCGGTTTGCTGCAAAATGGATGCGCTTTGATACCTATCGCAGAATTGTGATCCGCGGTGATTTGGATGAGTGACAGAGAGGAAATACAATATGGTAAAACCGATTGTTCACGATATGTTTTTTCTCCGACAGAAGTCGGAACCGGCAACAAGAGCGGATAAACAAGTTATTCAAGATCTGGTGGACACGCTGCAGGCGCATGCGGATCACTGTAGCGGACTGGCGGCCAATATGATTGGTGTAAAAAAACAGATCATTGTATTTGCATCGGGTGTTATGCCTCAAGTTATGGTGAATCCGGTAATTGTTGGACGGGCTGGTCCTTTTGAAACAGAGGAACGGTGTCTGTCACTGGAAGGCGCCCGCAAGACCACGCGATATCGCACGATTGAGGTGGAATACCTTGACCAGAAATTCCGCAAGCAGAAGCGCATATTCCATGATTGGACGGCGCAAACGATTCAGCATGAAATAGATCATTGCAATGGCATTCTCATTTGATTGCGGTTCGAAGTTCGTGCAAAGAGCGAGGGGCCAATTGTTTTGGACCAAGAACAACAAAACCGGCGTGACAAGCCTGTCACGCCGGTTTGATATTGTTTGTGCATATGATCTATCATAATAGATGAATTAATCCGAGTACACCCTGGGAACCGATGGTCATGATGATACCGGCAAGAAGAACACCGCACAAAATGGCAGGAAAAGCGCGGCGAGGAGGAATGTTCAGCAAGACGGCAATGCAGGAGCCCGACCAGGCGCCGGTACCCGGAAGCGGAATGCCGACAAACAGTAAGAGGCCGACAAAGGAATACTTTTGTACTGTGGCGGATTTGTTCATCAGGTGGGCCTCATACCAGCGGGTGAAACCACGGAGCAGAGGCTGACGCCGAAGCCAGGCAAAAATCTTTTCCCCGAAGATCAGAATAAACGGAATGGGAATTAGGTTGCCAATGAGGCTGATCAACAAGACGTGCAGCCATGGCAGACCGATTGCGGTTCCAAGAATAACAGAACCACGCAGTTCAATCAGCGGAACCATGGATACCAGAAAAACAGCGGCATCCGCGCTGATGTGCTGGCTCAGAAAATCAAATAAAACCTGCATAGGTGCTGGACCTCCCCGAAATAGACGATCGTGATATCCCGTTTATTATATCAATATTGCTATCGGGATGAAATGGGAAAAAGGTAAACATTCTTTGAATTTCTGCGCTGAGATTCGCATATTTGCACAGAAAACTGTTGAAAAATCTGTGCATGACGCTGTATAACGGTTGCATGACAGGGGTAACTGTGATAAAATCAATTATATATTACGGATTTTCTGTATCGAAAATATTTGACAGGAGCGACTGACATGGAATATAAGATTGCAAAACATATCGCAGCGATGAAGCCTTCGGCAATTCGTGAGATTTTTAAGGTTCTGGTAGATCCGACGGTTATTTCGCTTGCAGCGGGATCTCCGGACCCGATTTCCTTCCCGAAAGAAGAGATGGCAGAGATAGGGGCGAAGATCTTTCGAGAAGAAGCAGACGTTGCTCTTCAGTATGGTACGACAGAGGGCTACCCGAAGCTGCGTGAGCTGACAGCAAATCGTTTGAAGGAGAAGTATGGAATTGGCACAGAGGACGATGATATCCTGATCACCACCGGTGGTCAGCAGTCCATCAGCCTGTTTACCCAAGTTATGCTGGATCCGGAGGACGTGGTTGTGTCTGAAGGCCCATCCTTTATTGGCGCATTGAATAGCTTCCGCAGCCTGGACGCTCGTCTGAAGAGTGTTCCGATGGATGATGACGGCATGCTGATGGATCAATTGGAGGAGCTGCTGCGGACTACTCCGCGGGTGAAGTTTATTTATGTCATTCCGACATTCCAGAACCCGACTGGACGGACGATGTCTTTGGAGCGCCGGAAAAAGCTGCTGGAGCTGGCTTCCAAATATGATGTGTTGATTGTGGAGGATAATCCCTATTTTGAACTGCGTTATGAGGGAGAATATATCCCGACGCTCAAGTCCATGGATACAGAGGGACGAGTGATTTACTGCGGGTCATATTCCAAGGTCCTGTCTCCCGGCATGCGCTTGGGTTTCTGCGTTGCCAATAAAGATATTATCAATCGCATGGTTGTGTGCAAGCAGGTCAGCGATGTTCATACCAATTTGTATTTTCAGATGTTGGTCGCTCATTATCTGGAGGAATATGATATTGATGCGCATATTGCAGAGATCTGTAAAAACAATCGCATCAAGCGGGATGCTATGTTGGCTGCGTGTGAGAAGTATTTTGACCCTCGTGTGACATTTACACATCCGGACGGAGGCCTGTTTATCTGGGTTGAACTTCCGGAGGGCTATGACAGCTTCGAACTTTGCCAGATGATCAGCAAGAAAAAGGTTGCGTGTGTTCCGGGAAATGCCTTTATCACTGAAGAGGGAGGAGTCAGCAATGGCTTCCGGATGAATTTCTCGCTGCCGACGCTGGAACAGATTGATATTGCAGTATCGCGCGTTGGCGAAACGATGAAGGAATTTCTGAAATAACCGAGTGAACGGAAATAGAGGGCGTTGTAATGATAGAAGAACAGAATAAGAAGAGAATGCTTTCGATGGTTCAGCCAAGCGGACGGTTGACCCTTGGCAACTATTTGGGAGCAATTCGCAATTGGGTGGGTCTGCAGGATGAGTATGACTGTGTGTTCGCACTGGCGGATCTCCATGCGATTACCGTTCGTCAGAAGCCTGCCGATTTGCGGCGCAACACTTATGAGGTGCTGGCGCAGTATATTGCGGCTGGTTTAGACCCGGAAAAGTGCGTATTGTTTGTGCAGTCGCATGTGGCGGCACACACACAGCTGGCGTGGGTTCTCAACTGTTACACGATGTTTGGTGAGCTGTCGCGCATGACACAGTTTAAGGATAAGTCCCGCAGCCATGCAGATAATATCAATGCCGGTCTGTTTGATTATCCGGTTTTGATGGCATCGGATATTCTGCTGTATCAGCCGCACTATGTTCCGGTAGGTGTTGATCAGCTTCAGCATATTGAGATTTGCCGGGACATCGCACAGCGCTTCAACAGTGCCTATTCGGAGACCTTTACGATTCCGGAGCCGTATCTGGGTAAGCTCAATGGCAAAGTCATGAGTCTGTCTGAACCAACTAAGAAAATGTCTAAATCAGACCCAAATCCGAATGGATTTATTTTGCTGATGGATAAGCCGGAGGACATTATGCGCAAGTTTAAGCGCGCTGTGACCGATAGCGATATGCGGGTGGTCTGCTCCGAGGATAAGCCGGGCGTGACAAACCTGATTGGCATCTATGCACAGGCGACCGGAACGAGCGTGGAAGAGGTCGAGGCAGAATTTGAGGGCAAGGGATATGGCGAGTTCAAGCCAGCCGTTGGAGAGGCTGTTGTTGAAATGCTGCGCCCAATCCGTGAGGAGACCGAACGTTTGCTTCAAGACAAGGCATATCTGGAGACAGTATATCGTGAGGGCGCACAGAAAGCAGAGAGAATCGCACAGCGCACGCTGGATAAAGTATACCGCAAGGTTGGATTTGTAAAGCGCTGAGGATTGCGTAGAGGGTATCAAATTGGATGAAGTATATCAGGTAGTGCTCGCCGTTTTGGCTGCATTTTTCCTGTCTGGTGTGCTGTCTTTTTTGCTGACACCACCGGTAAAACAACTGGCCTATAAGATTGGTGCAGTCGATGTGCCGAAAGACGGGAGACGGATGCACAAGCGTCCGATCCCGCGCTTGGGCGGCTTGGCGATCTTTTTTGGATTTTTGATTGCCGCTGTCCTGATTGGGCAGATGAATGCCCAGCGCCTTTGGATTTTACTCGGCGCTGTGGTCATCGTCGGATTGGGGATTATTGACGACCGAAAAGCGCTGGGGGCCAAGTTTAAATTTGTTGTCCAGATTCTGGCAGCAGCAATTCCGGTTGTCTTTGGTGGGTTGCGTATTGAGGTGTTTACCAATCCGTTTTTGTTTTCGGATGACCTGTACTGGAATGTCGGTGCGCTGTCCATTCCGATTACAATTATTTGGATTGTGGCCATTACCAATGCGGTAAACCTGATTGACGGACTGGATGGATTGGCAGTTGGTGTTTCGTCGATTGCATCCATGACGATGTTGGCAGTTGCCTTGTTCATCGGAGAAATTGAGATTGCGGTGATTTTGGCGGCTCTGGCGGGGGCATGTGTCGGCTTTATGCCGTACAACCTCAATCCGGCACAGATTTTTATGGGAGATACCGGCTCGACATTTCTCGGTTATATGTTGGCGACGATGTCGATTCAAGGCCTGTTTAAGGTATACGCGCTGATTTCCTTTGCCGTACCGTTCCTGATTTTGGGTCTGCCGATTTTTGACACAGCATTTGCGATGATACGGCGTGTACTGTCCGGACGAAGCCCGTTTTCACCGGATCGCGGTCATGTACATCATCGCCTGATTGATATGGGATTCAATCAGAAGCAAGCCGTTGCAATTTTGTATGTTATCTCCGTAGTGCTGGGATTGATTGCGGTTGTACTGACGACGTCTGGAGAATTGCGGGCAATGTTTATTGTTGCTGCGGTGATTGTCACACTGGTCGTCGGTGGATTTCTTGTACTGACCACCGAGCAGCATAAGATTGAGGAATACGAAAAGCAGTATATCCGTGATCACCCGGAAAAGAAGGCGCTGCAGAAAGCAGAGCAGGAGCAGTCCAACGACAAGATGGAGGAAACCGATGAAACGCATTAAAGTCATGACAGTGTTTGGCACCCGCCCGGAGGCGATTAAGATGGCTCCGCTGGTTCATGCACTCGAGCGCGCGGATGACATCACATCCATTGTCTGCGTGACAGCCCAGCACCGTGAAATGCTGGATCAGGTCATGGACATCTTTCATTTAAAGGCAGATTATGATTTGAATATTATGCAGCCGCGGCAGACATTGTGTTCGATCACCACGCGGTCGCTTGCCGGATTGGATGAGGTATTGGAGCAGGTACAGCCGGATCTTGTTTTGGTACACGGGGATACTTCGACGACATTTGCCGGAGCACTTGCTGCATTTTATCATAAGATTCCGGTTGGCCATGTGGAGGCCGGCCTCCGTACCTTTGACAAATATTCCCCGTTTCCGGAAGAAATGAACCGTAAGCTGACCGGCCAGATTGCCTCGCTACATTTTGCTCCGACTGAGCGCAACCGACGTAATCTGGAAGCAGAGGGGATTCGAGAGGGTGTGCTGGTATGCGGCAACACGGTGGTGGATGCCATTCACACCACCGTGAAGCCAGAGTATGTGTTCCGGGACCCGACACTGCGCGCACTGGATTATGAGAACCGCCGTGTACTGCTGGTAACGGCACATCGCCGTGAAAACTATGGAGAGGCGATGGAACATATTATGAGAGCGCTGCGCCGTATCGCAGAACGCTATTCGGATGTTGATATCGTGTATCCGGTGCATTTGAGTCCGTATGTGCGCGAGACTGCGGCGGCGTATCTGAGCGGCCATAATCGGATTCATCTCATTGATCCGTTGCCGGTGGATGAAATGCATAATTTGATGCAGCGCAGTGAATTGATTCTGACGGATTCCGGCGGATTACAGGAAGAAGCTCCGAGCTTGGGAAAACCGGTTCTGGTGCTGCGGAGGGAGACAGAGAGACCGGAAGCCGTAGAAGCTGGTACAGTTCGTATGGCTGGTGTAGATGAGGAAACGATTGTCTCTATGACGTGTACGCTGCTGGATGATCCGGCGGAATATCAGGTAATGGCACATGCCGTGAATCCCTATGGAGACGGAAAGACGTCTTCGCGCATCGTGCAGGCGATTCGGTGCTGGTTTGGCTTGACGGATGATATGCCGGATGAATTCCGGCCCTAAGGAGTGCTTGGTGTGAAACGAACGGACAAACAGGATAGCAGGCAGCCGCGCAAGCGGCGTCCGTTCCTGCGTCCTCGCACGGCAACTTGGATTGTGGGAATCATCGTTCTGCTGTTTGCGGTTGGGTTTTCTGTTGGCCTTTTTGGAGGGAACCGTCACTCGATTACACTTCCTGATGGCAGTGCGACGCAAGAGGACATGACACAGGAGGAGCAGCAGTTTATACTGACAGATGCCGATATTACAGTTGACAATGTTCAGCAAGTGATTGACAGTTTGGAGCGCCCGGATGCGTACTCTATGGCGATTGATAATACGGTATTTTGGGATCAAGATTGGAGCACATGCCAGGTCAATCGGTATGTGCGGGATGGAGTTTCTCTGACGGAATACCTCAACACCACGCAGGAGACCGAGCGCTATGAGATGATTGATGGGGATACCTATTATTCGTGGCGTGTTGGAAAGAAGAAATATCATACCGGTTCCAGTGGATCGTTTTCTGCGGATCAGGTGTCGATGATTCCTACCTACGAGACAATATTGGATGCCGATCCGAGTGAGATCACGGATGCCGGTTTGCGTACGATTGACGGTGTTCCCTGTGTTTTCTGTGTACTGCTGGATGAAGATTCTGGGTATACCATTACATACAGCGTTTCCACGGTCACGGGATTGCTGTTGCAGGCGGAGTACACACGTGGGGATGAACTGGTGCGCAGTGTCAGTGTGACAGCACTGGATACAGCACCACCGGATGAAACTCTGTTTACACTTCCGGACGGAAGCAATCCGGTGACAGGCGCAAAAGCTGATTGAATGGAAGGACGGATCGTCGATCCGTCTTTTCGTGTATATTGAAGTGAGTTTGGAGTAACAGTATGAATTATGTATCAATTTCTCCCGAGAT
>CAYLXH010000084.1:0-9880 GCA_964387535.1 uncultured Butyricicoccus sp.
CCCGCGCCATGAATCACATCGCATTTATGGAACAACGCTGCATCACAAGCATCTGCCGGAGATGGTTCACGTCTGCGGGCTCAAGACAACACCGGTTTTTGTTCCGATTCTCGGAGATTTTTATAAGGGGATGGCGTCGACCATCATGCTGCACAATCGAGCTCTGCCGGGACATCCAACTGCGCAGGACATTCATGCAAAGCTGTGTGAATACTATGCCGGGCAGGCGCTGGTGAGCGTTGCTCCGTTTGGCGGCGAAGAGCCAGTGATCTACGCCAGCACAATGGCGGGACGGGACAGTTTGCAGCTGATCGTCTGCGGCCATGAGGAACAGACCATCGTGACGGCGCTGTTCGATAATCTGGGCAAGGGAGCATCCGGCGCCGCGGTGCAGAATATGAATATTATGCTCGGCTTTGAGGAAACAGCCGGCCTGACCATCTGATGAGAACGAACGCTCTGATTGTCGGTCTGACTCAGGGATGTGCGGCGGCAGGACGAGCGGAGAAAGGAAGAAATGGCATGAAATTGATCGAAGGCGGCGTTTGTGCCGCACAGGGCTTCCGGGCGGCCGGCATCCATTGCGGTGTCAAGCCGGGAACAACAAAGAATGATCTGGCGCTGATCGTCAGCGACTGCGAGTGCGCGGCGGCAGCGACATTTACCAACAATCGCGTCAAGGCGGCGCCGATTTACGTTTGCATGGAGCATCTGGAGGACGGCGTGGCACAGGCTATTGTTGCCAATTCCGGCAACGCGAATGCGTGTGCACCGGAGGGCATGGAGAACGCACGCCGCATGGCGCAAGCCGCAGCGAAGGCGCTGGGGCTGGAGGAGCGTCTGATTCTGACGGGTTCGACTGGTGTTATCGGTCAGCGTCTTAACATTGAGGCCATTGAGTCCCATATGAAGGAAGCGGCCCAGATGCTGAGCCTGGACGGCTCACAGGCCGCCAATCAGGCGATTATGACGACCGACACGGTGGAAAAGACCGTGGCAGTGGAGTTCACCTGCGGCGGAAAGACCTGCCGCATGGGCGGTATCGCGAAGGGCTCCGGCATGATTCATCCGAACATGGGCACCATGCTGGGCTTTATCACCACCGACTGCGCGATTACACCGAGCCTGCTGCGCCATGCCTTGTGTTCGGTGGTTGACAAGACGTTCAACTGCATCTCGGTGGATGGAGACACGTCGACCAACGACACCTGTGCTGTGCTCGCCAACGGCAAAGCCGGCAATGAGATGATCGAGTGGGAGGACACGGACTACCATGTGTTCGTGGAGGCTCTGACGTTTGTTTCGCTGACGTTGGCCAAGAAGATGGCAGCGGACGGAGAGGGCGCAAGCAAGCTGATTGTGTGCAACGTTGTCAATTCACGCGCGGAGGAATACGCAGAGCGCCTGGCGAAGGCAGTCATTGCCTCCAGCCTGGTCAAGGCGGCGATGTTTGGCGCGGATGCCAACTGGGGCCGTGTTCTGTGCGCGATGGGATATTCCAAGGCGCCGTTCCGGCCGGAGTATGTAACCATCGGATTTTCCAGTGACGCCGGAAGCATCACAGTATGCGAAAAGGGCGCGGGACTGGAGTTTGATGAGGATCTGGCAAAGAAAATCCTGCTGGAGAAGGAAATCACGATTGAAATTGATGTTGCAGAGGGCAGCGCGTGTGCGTCAGCGTATGGCTGTGACCTGACCTATGATTACGTCAAGATCAACGGAGATTACCGTACCTGATGGAGGAACCAATGGAAGAACAGCTTTACGATGCGGAAGTGCTCGTCGAAGCGCTGCCGCACATTCAGAAATATTATGGAAAAACGGTTGTGGTCAAGTACGGCGGCAACGCGATGATTAACGAGGAGCTGAAGGACGCAGTCATTCATGACATCGTCCTGCTCAGTTTGGTCGGTGTCCGCGTTGTTATCGTGCACGGCGGCGGCCCGGAAATCAATGCCATGCTCAAGAAGATCGGGAAACAGTCGGAATTTGTCAAAGGTCTGCGCTATACCGATCGGGAGACGATGGACATCGTGCAGATGGTTCTGTGCGGTAAAGTGAACAAAGATCTTGTCGCGCTGCTCAACAAGGCAGGCGGACGCGGCGTCGGTCTGTGCGGCATGGATGGGAGCTTGTTCCAGGCTACCCGGAAGATCGACGAGGACGGCACGGATTACGGCTATGTCGGGGAGATTCAGAAAGTAAACCCGGAGCCGGTTGTTGACATGTTGGAAAAGGGATATATCCCGGTCATCTCGACGGTGGCGGAGGGCTTGGATGAGGACACCGGCTATAACATCAATGCGGATCTGGCTGCTTCCAAACTGGCGATTGCGCTGCAGGCGGAAAAGCTGATCCTGCTGACGGATGTGCGCGGCCTGCTGCTTGATCGCGATGACGACAGCACGCTGATTGAGGACCTGAAGGTATCGGCGGTGCCCAAGCTGGTCAAGGACGGCGTCATCGCCGGCGGCATGATCCCGAAGGTGGACTGCTGTGTGGAGGCCGTGCGCGAGGGCGTCAAACGCGCCAACATTCAGGATGGTCGTGTGGCGCATTCCATCCTCATTGAGCTGTTCAGCGACAAAGGCGTCGGCACAATGTTTTATTAATCAAACCGGCTGCCGTGCCGGGCAGCGGGTTTGGGGCAGAGATACTCTGTTCCCGATCTATCATTTCATTCACAGAGAGAAGGGTTACCAATGACCTATCAGGAATTGAAGGCAGAAGAAAATCAGTATGTGATGAACACCTACGGCCGCTTTGCCATCGCGCTGGATCACGGACACGGCTCCACCGTATGGGATGTCGAGGGGAAAAAGTACATCGACTTTACCTCCGGAATCGGCGTGTGCTCGCTGGGCTATGACAACGAGGACATCATCCAGGCGATTACCGAGCAGGCGCACAAACTGATGCATGTGTCCAATCTGTTTACCACGGCGCCGATGATTGCCGTGGCCAAGCAGCTGTGCATCCGCACCGGTATGAGTAAGGTATTTTTCGCCAACTCGGGCGCAGAGGCCAACGAGGGCATGATTAAGCTGGCGCGCAAATATTCCTATGACAAGTACGGCGAGGGCCGTTCGGATATTATCACACTGAACAATTCGTTCCACGGACGCACGGTCACCACACTGAAGGCGACCGGACAGGATAAGTTCCACCAGTATTTCTTCCCGTTTACCGATGGCTTTTCGTATGCTGATGCGAATGATTTTGCGTCGATCCAGGAAAAGACAACGGAGCACACCTGTGCCATTATGATGGAGCTGATTCAGGGCGAGGGCGGTGTGCTGCCGCTGGATCGGGAATTTGTACAGCAGGTTGCGGCGTTCTGCAAGGAGAAGGATCTGCTGCTGTGTATCGACGAGGTACAGACCGGAGTCGGCCGCTGCGGAGAGCTGTTCTGCTTCCAGAAATACGGCATTCAGCCGGATGTCGTCTCGATGGCGAAGGGCCTGGGGGGCGGCGTGCCGATCGGAGCTGTGCTGGCGGCCTCGACCTGCGACACGGTGCTCGGACCGGGAACCCATGCGACAACGTTTGGCGGGACACCGATGGTCTGTGCTTCGGCAAACACGGTGCTCGAGACGATGGATGACGCATTCCTCCGTGCCGTGGAGGAAAAGGGCGAGTACCTGAAGCAGGGCATTTTAGCGATGGGATCGGACAAAGTCAAGGATGTCCGCGGTATGGGCCTGATGCTCGGTATTATCGTCGATCCGGCGGAGCGTGCCGCGATGGTCGCTGAGATCATGGACAAGGGAGCGTTGGTGCTCACTGCCGGAACGGACGCCATCCGTCTGCTGCCGCCGCTGGTCATCAGCAAGCAGGAGATGGACGAGGGACTGGCGATTTTCCGTGAGGTTCTGTGCCGCTGATCAACGGACAGAAGCCGGGCGGCATCGGCAGTCTGAGAAATTGGATAAGGAGGAACGTGCCCATGAAGCACCTGTTAAAGTTGCTGGACTGCTCCGCAGAGGAGATCACGACTCTGCTCGATCTGGCGGATCAGCTCAAATATGAAAAAAAGCATAATATTCCCCACCGCCATCTGGAGGGAAAGAGTTTGGGTCTGGTGTTCCAGAAGTCGTCGACCCGTACTCGTGTTTCGTTCGAAGCGGGGATGTACCAGCTTGGTGGACAGGCGATGTTCCTGTCCAACCGCGACCTGCAGATCGGACGCGGGGAACCGGTGGAGGACACCGCCCGCACGCTGTCGCGGTACTTGGACGGCATCATGATGCGGACGTATGAGCAGGAAGAGGTCGAGCGTCTGGCGCGCTGCGGCAGCATTCCGGTCATCAGCGGTATGACGGATTTTGCGCACCCGTGCCAGGTCCTCGCGGATCTCATGACGATCCGTGAGCACTACGCTCAGCTGGAAGGGCTGAAGATGTGCTATATCGGTGACGGCAACAATATGTGTAATTCCCTGATTGTCGGCGGACTCAAGACCGGTATGGAGGTTTCGGTTGCCTGTCCGACGTTGTATCAGCCGCACCCGACCGTGTTGGAATTTGCGGAGCAGAGGAAGAATGCAGGGGCGAAGTTCTTGTTGACCGAGGACATTATGGAGGCGGCAGCCGATGCGGATGTCGTGTTCACGGATGTCTGGACCTCGATGGGCAAGGAAGGCGAGACGGCGGCACGCCGGATTGCGTTTAAGAACTATCAGGTCAATCATGAGGTCATGGCGGCGGCCAAGCAGGGTGCCATGGTGCAGCACTGTCTGCCGGCGCACCGAGGCGAGGAGATCTCGGCAGAGGTCTTTGAAGAGCACGCGGATGAGATCTTTGAGGAAGCGGAAAACCGTCTGCATGCGCAGAAGGCGGTACTGGTCACACTGATGGGCAGTAAACAGACGCTGTAATTGCAAACATACCAATCCGGATGCCGGGAACTGTCCTGACATCCGGATTATTTTTTGGGAGCACTGGAACGGGGAAAATTTGCGGGAGCCGTGTGTATTGTGCGCAAAAACGTACATGCTATAGCAGAGAATCGTCTTAGAAAGAGGTACAATACGATATGGAGAATCGAACAAGTATGCCGCTGGCGAGCCGGATTTTTCTGGCGCTGCTGCTGGCCATTGGGGTCGGCCTGCTGCTGACACGGCAGGCCGAATGGGCGGAGACTTATATTCGCCCCTTTGGCACGATTTTTCTCAACCTGCTGAAATTTATTGTGGTTCCGATTGTTCTGGTGTCCATGCTCAGTGGAATTCTTTCCATGAAAGATATCCGGAAAGTGGGAGCCATCGGATGGAAAGCGGTGGTGTACTACATGGGGACGACTGCGTTTGCCATCACAATCGGACTGCTGGTCGGCAGTGGATTTCGGCGCATCTTTCCGCGCATTGCGACGACGAACCTGCACTATGAGGCGGCGGAGGGCATGTCGTTGATGGACACCCTGGTCAATCTGTTCCCCTCGAATGTGATTCAACCGATGGCGGAGGCCAATATGCTGCAGATCATCGTCATGGCGCTGCTGTTTGGCTTTTCGATCCTTTTGGTGGGCGAAGCGGCGGCGCCGGCTGCACGGGGAATTGCCTGCCTGAATGCGGTATTTATGAAATGCATGGAGCTGATTTTGAGGCTGTCCCCAATCGGCGTGTTCAGTCTGCTGTGTCCGGTGGTCGCAGCCAACGGAGCGGCGATTCTCGGCTCCCTGGCGATGGTGCTGCTGGCCGCCTATCTTTGCTATGTGCTGCATGTGGCGGCGGTGTATTCCGCAGTGGTGTTTGCATTGGGCGGTATGAATCCGATTGCGTTTTTTCGGGGCATGATGCCAGCGATGGTGTTTGCGTTTTCCAGTGCATCGTCGATGGGCACGCTGCCGCTGAATCTGGAGTGCACCAAAAAGCTTGGGGCCTCGGAGGAGGTGTCCGCGTTTATTCTTCCTCTTGGAGCGACGATCAATATGGATGGAACAGCGATTTATCAAGGAGTATGTGCCATTTTTATTGCATCGTGCTATGGCATCACGCTGACCGTGTCCCAGATGACTGCCATTGTGCTGACGGCGACGCTGGCCTCCATCGGCACAGCGGGGGTGCCCGGTGCGGGAATGGTCATGCTGGCGATGGTGCTCACCTCGGTCGGGCTGCCGGTCGACGGCATTGCGCTGGTCGCGGGAGTGGATCGTATTTTTGATATGGGGCGAACGGCGGTCAATATCACAGGTGACGCGTGCTGCAGCGTTGTGGTGTCCGAGCTGGAGCGTCGGAGAGAGCGGCGGAAGGCGGAGTCGTAACAGGTTGTCTCCAGACCAACAAAAGGGAGAGAATGCATGCATTCTCTCCCTCTTTCCACATATGCGGTTATTCGCTCAGTAATTGATCCATTTCGGTAATCAATTCGTCAAACAGCTTGAGCGCCTCGGTGATCGGCTGTGCGGTGGCCATATCGACGCCGGCACCGCGCAGCAACTCGATCGGTGTTTTGGAACAGCCGCTGGACAGGAAGTCCAGATAATCCCGGACAGCGGGCTCTCCCTTGCGCAGGATGCGGCGGGAGAGGGCGATCGCAGCGGCATAGCCAGTGGCGTACTGATAGACATAGTAGTCATAGTAGAAATGTGGGATACGTGCCCATTCCAGATCAATCTCGGGATCAATCACGATGTCATCGCCGAAATACTGGTGATTGAGCTCGTGATACAGCTGATTGTAGACGTCAGCGGTCAGGCTCTCTCCGCGCTCGTTGCGGCGGTTGATCTCAAGCTCAAACTCCGCAAACATGGTCTGACGGTACAGCGTGGTGCGGAACTGTTCGAGGAAATAATTGATGAGATAGGCGCGGCGGCGCGGATCGGTTGTGTTATTCAGCAGATACTGCATCAGCAGTGCTTCGTTGCAGGTGGAGGCCACCTCAGCGACAAAAATCACATAATTGGAATACAGAACCGGCTGCGTTTTGTTGGACAGGTAGGAGTGAATGGCGTGGCCCATTTCGTGTGCAAGCGTGAACATGCTGTCCAGCGTATCTGCATAGTTCAGCAGGACATAGGGATGAACGCGCAGACCGGCGGAATATGCGCCGGAACGCTTGCCGACATTTTCGTAGACGTCGATCCAGCGGTTGTCGAAGCCCTCGCGCAGCATACGGAGATAGTCCTCGCCCATCGGCGCGAGTGCCTTGAGAACGGTCTCCTTGGCTTCTTCGAATGGGATGGTTACATCGGCATCCGCAACAATGGGAGTGTACAGATCGTACATGTGCAGCTCGTCGACGCCGAGCAGCTTTTTGCGCAGGGCGACATAGCGGTGCATCGGTGCCATGTTTTCATGGACGGCCTGAATCAGGTTGGTGTATACCTCGACCGGTACATTGGTGCTGTCCAGAGCGGCGTGCAGAGTGGACTCGTAGCGGCGGGCGTTGGCATAGAATGCAAGCTGCTTGACCTGTGCGGTCAACACGGCGGCAGCCGTGTTGCGGTACTGTCCGTACATGCTGTACAGCGATTGGAACGCAGAGCGGCGGAGTGCGCGGTCTGTGCTGTGCATCAGTGGGATATAGCTGCCGTGGGTCACTTCATGTTTCTGTCCGGCGCTGTCCACTGCGGGTGGAAATTTCAAGTCGGCATCAGCAAACATGGAGTAGATAGTTTCGGGTGCCTGTGCCATTTCACCGGCAGCGGCCAATAGCTTTTCTTCGGAATCGGAGAGAATATGGCTGCGCTTGCGGCGGATGTTGGACAGATGTGTCCGGCAGAGTTCTAACTCCGGCAGCTGACGGTAAAATTGCTCGAGTGTTTCATCGGGAATGGCGAGCAGCTCGGGGGTTTCAAACGAACTGGCGGAGTCTACGGCAACCATCAGACTGATCATCTGTGAGGCCATGCCCTGATACTTGGATACCGTCGTGTCTTCGTCGCTCCGGCGCTGTGCATAGCCGAACAGACTGTCAAAGGCGATGGAGATGCGTTCGCCGAGTGCGAGGTAGTCATAGAGTGTGCGGGCGGAGGAGCCGAGCCGGCCGCGGTATGCGGCGACCTGCTGAGGGAAGGACTGAGCCTCCTCAAATGCAGACTGCCATGCCTCGTCGGACGGGAAAATATCCTCAAGCGCCCAGGTATTCTTCGGATCCGCTTCGCTGCGGGTCGGGATTGGTTTGTTCATGATATGCACTCCTTTCCTGTGCGGGTCATCCTGATTAGTAGTATACCACGAAATGGCAGACGAAAAAAGCAGAGAAACAAGAAGGGTGTGCTGCAGCACGTTTTGTGTTGCGGCACACCCTCTTATGAAGAGAAAGAAATTATTTCGTTTATGAAGAAATAATGAAGGATAACCATCATGAATCGGATGGCCCGATGCTTGCTCCGATCAGTCGGCCTGTGGCATCAGACAAACCAGTCGGAAGCGTTTGGTACAGCCTGTGGTACAGCGTCACATAAACGCCCTTCTGTGAAACGCTTGTGCGGCAGACTGTGTGTAATTGGCCGCGTGGACGGCAGCAGACAGCCACACGGACACATCATTGTGTGTTGTACGGATCGCATCCCCCTCCCTGATTCGCAGAGATCGTGTGGGAATGGAAGTGAGATTACTCTTCCCAAACCCCGATTTCCTTCATGGAAGAGATGTACTCTTCTACATTGTCAGGAGTTACAATCTGTGCACCGGAGTCGATGAACGGCTCTACGTCGTTGCCTTCCAGTGCA
Organism: uncultured Butyricicoccus sp.; assembly: GCA_964387535.1. GTDB lineage: Bacteria > Bacillota > Clostridia > Oscillospirales > Butyricicoccaceae > Butyricicoccus_A. The sequence continues at coordinate 8,674 of CAYLXH010000084.1, forward strand.
TTGATAGCAGCTTCTACAGACTTGTAGCCCATGTCGTAGCCCAGCTGAGCAACGTCCATGGCAAGAGTGCCGTCCTTAACTGCCTCGATAGCAGCCTGGTTTCCGTCAAATCCGCACAGGACACTGTCGGCATAGGCAGCATTTCCGGAGTCGGAAACAGCCTTGGCTGCAGCGATAACCATATCGTCGTTGGTGCTGCATACGACGTCAACACCGTCCGGATACTTCTGGATGATTGCTTCCATTGCATTGGCAGCCTTGTCAGCCAGAGCGTCGCAGTACTGTACTTCCAGCAGTTCGCCGCCGGCTTCCTCGATGCCTTCCTTGTAGCCTTCCAGACGAGCGTCGTGGGTCTCATCGCCCTGAACACCGGTCAGAATGACTGCGGTCGGCTTGTCAGCGCCGCGGTTGATGGCTTCTTCTACGGCAGCCAGTGCACCATTCTTGGCAGCATCCTGGTTACCGGTTCCGACGAATGCGGTCTTTTTGTCCGATTCGAAATCGGTGTCACACGCGATGATAACGGAATCGGTGCCGGCAACCAGATTGGCAGCACTGTCCGACTGCAGCGGGCTGATGACCAGTGCGTCATAGGAGCCATTGCCCAACGCGGTCTCGATCATGTTGATCTGCTCGTCATAAGCAGTTGCAGAGGTCGGAGACTGGATATCGACGTTTACATTCGGATGCTCCTCAGCATATGCCTGTGCACCAGCCATAACCTTGGAAAAATGGCCGTCGGTCAGCTTCACGATAAAGCTGACGTTGTAGGTGCCATCCGAAGAAGCCGCAGCGCCGCTTCCTTCCGAACCATCACTTGAACCGCCGCATCCTGCGAGAGCACCGATGCACATGGCGCCTGCGAGTAATCCTGCAAAGATTCTCTTGTTACCTTTCATGTTACGTTCCTCCTTGTAAAAATTCGTTTCGTTTCTTTTCCACTTGGTGTACGGTTGTAGAAAGTTGATGTATTTGTTACCCGCTATGTGTTTTAACCTAGTCAGGGATACAAATCAGCTTGTCATTTTATGCGTTCGCCGAATCGCGTAAGATTAGCGGCTGATGGTAGCCTGCAGTGCGTCAATCGACGTCAGAATACCGGCCTCCGTGGACATCGTGAAGTCCTCCATCTCCAGGGAGACATCGCCATTATAGCCCATCATGCGGACAACCGAGAAGAATTCCTTCCACCACTGCAGATCCTTGC
>CAYLXH010000085.1:0-9830 GCA_964387535.1 uncultured Butyricicoccus sp.
CCAGATACTGCTGTCTCAGGGCTTCGATTCGCTCCATATACTTCTTAGCCATCTTACTTCCTCCCTTACCAATCGTACGTTCCCATGCCAGCGGGAACTCAACCTATTTTACTGCTTGTGTAACTGTGTGATGCGAACCGGAACAACATAGTTCGGAATCATTCACTGCTCCGGTGCCATAGTAATCTTGATATGTACTAAAATAGATGCAAGCTGCGTGCCAACCCGCAAATTTTACACAATTATTTTGATATATCACTGTTTTTTGTGTATATTGCGAAATACAATGGATTTCATTTTGTGAAATGTGCCGATTGACTCTGTTTTTGTGCCGTATCTTGGGTTTTTACCCACAGACTTTTCTTTTTTTGCAAGAATAGTTTCACATTACACCGAAAGCAAGCAAAAAACGACCACTTTTGAAGGTTTTTACCCTGTACAAAGGCGATAGAAAGCCGTCCTGCTACGATTTTGATTATTTTTTATCATGCAAAATATTCATGCGCAAATTTTGCGCAAAGTAATTTTGCACCAAACTGGTGACGAATCGGCCGTTCTACTGATTCATTCACTTGATTGGATTCTCCAACGCATCTTCGGTCATCAGCTGTCTGACATCTATCTGATGCCGTCGAATCCGATACTGTAAATTCTGACGACTCATGTTGAGCTGGCGCGCCGTGCGGGAAATATTGTACTCATTCTCGCGCAATGCCTGGCACAAGGTATCGCGTTCGACATGCTTCATATACCCATTGAGGGAGCCCTTCGCGCGGCCCTGTGTCCGCGCCTCAACCCCATTCTGTCTTTTCTCCGTTAATTGCGAGTGTTCCGGCGTAGCGATCCGATTCATAATGTGTTCTGGGATATATTCTGGTGTGATGACCGAATCGTTGTCCGGCAGGACAATCATGGCCTGCTCTATCGCATGCTGCAGCTCCCGCACATTGCCTGGCCAGTCGTACATCTGGAACAATTCCAGTGTGTCCCCATCAATATTCTTAATATTGCGCGCCAGCTTTTGGTTGTTCTGCATGATAAACGTTTTTGCCAGCAGACGGATGTCTTCTTTTCGCTCCCGCAGCGGTGGAATATTGATATTGACCACACCGAGACGATAGAACAGATCCTGACGCAGCCTGTTCTCCGCAATGGCCTGATGCGGTGGAATATTGATATTTGACAGCACACGAACATCAATGCGGATGAGTGCCGAACCGCCGACACGGCGCAGCGTCCCCTCCTGCAGCACGCGCAGCAGCTTCGCCTGCAAGGCAATATCCATCGAGTTCAGCTCATCCAGCAGCAGCGTCCCCGAATTTGCCTGCTCCAGCAGGCCAACCCGGCGCTCAGCACCGGTATACGCTCCCTTTTCCGTACCGAACAGCGTGCTCTCCAAGAGATTCTCCGGAATTGCGGCGCAGTTGATGGCAAGGAACGGTCCTCCCGCACGACTGCTTGCATTATGAATGCTCTGAGCAAACAGTTCTTTGCCCGTTCCGGTCTCCCCATACAGCATCACAGACGCATCGGTCTTCGCAACCCTCATGCACTTTAAAATCGCGTCGTGCATGACTTCACTCCGATACACAATGTCCTTGAATTCATAGTGTGCCGGAAGCGCCCGTTTCGGTATGTTGCGCGGCTGCGTGGAAAATTCCATAATCTGTTCCTGTAGATCCACAACCTGCTTTTGCAGCTTGCTCGCCGCCGTCCAGTCCTCCATAATACAAACGGCGCCCAGGAGCTGTCCGTTCTGCACAATGGGATAGGTGTTAACCATAACATCCATCGCCTTGCCATAACAGTTAATATAATGTTGATGCCGGTTCAAGATCGCGCGTCGGCTCTTGAGGACTTCCGGTGCGGTCAGGTCATTTTCATCGTTCGCACTGTATACATCCAGCACATCCCGTCCGACGACCTCCTCCGCAATAATGGATTCCATACGGACCGCGGCGTCATTGAGGAGATATAGCCGACCCTCCTGATCATACATTGCTACGCGCTCACTCAGCTGATTCATCGTATTGAGCAGCATATCAAAACCGGCATCGTATCGGGCATCGCGGAAAACGATCAGGCTGGTTCCCTCCGGCAGCTCCGGCAGGGTCGGCGTCGGACAGCGTACCAGGTATTCGCCAAACGCAATATTGACGTACAGCGGCAGTTCGGATTCCTGGCACAGTACCGCAGCAATTCCCTCCAGTGTTTTCCCCACCAGAGCTCCATCTCCGTGCAGCAGGCGATCTCCTGCTTCGTTGACTGCCGCAATCATGCCATCTTCCGCCAGTAAAACAGCGCCCAGTCCACACTGAGACAGCAGCTCCATCGCTTCCTGATAAACCATCCTATCACCTCGTTGCACACAAACAGTCCAGTTTCTAATAGCATTATTATATCATCATTTTCGACCTGAAACAACAGCTGCAATTCACGCCCGCGCAGCAGAATGGTCCCCTGAAACGTCCTCTGTCCAATAAAAAATCTCCCGCTGCAAACGCAGCGGGAGATCTCTTGTTTCCTCAACACAACTGTTGTGTCAATACCATGACTCAGTTTATGCAGCGGTTTCTTCCTTATTCTTCTTCATCGCTTGCTTAAACGAGAAGTCGGGGAAGAATGCCCACTTGAGTAGGCTGTAGCACTCCATAATCATAACAATAAAGATCGGGAATCCAACAACCATGTAGGTGTACTTGATAACGTCTACGCCCATCAGACCCAGCAGGATATAAGCGAACGCACCGATAAATACACCGAAGATAATCATCAACGGCTTGGACGGCATGCTTTCGTTTGCACTCAGACCACCCTTCATGGACATTGCCGCAAACGTAGTAACCAGAGACTGACCCATCGTAACGAAAGACAGGAAGATAGCCAACGCGAACAACGGAACCAGAATCGAACGAAGCGGATACGTGTTAAAGAACGCAAATGCTGCTGCCTGAAGACCTTCTGTCTGCATGATGCCGTTCAGATCCGTGATACCCTTCCACTGCTCATAAATAGCAGCGCCGCCGAAGATGTCAATCCAGATAATGTTGAAAATCGAGCAGACACCGAAATCCATAAGGATGAAAGAACGAATGGTACGGCCTTTTGCAATCTTTGCAAAGAACAGACCCATAATCGGTACGTATACCGCAATGGAAAGATAGAAGTTGATGGTCCAGCCGTCTGTCCAGGAATCACCGAACGGGCTGGTGACGAAAGAACGCTCCAAGCCTGTGTGCAGCAGTTCACCCAGAGACTGTGCTGCTGACTGGCCAATAAATACAGTCGGACCAATAACAGCCACAAACACTAACAGGAACAGGAATACGTATACATTAAAATTGGAAATCGCAGTCATCGCCTTGTCAACACCAGAGCAGCAAGCAAAGGTATACAGTGCAATGATAACAACGGTAACAATCAACTGCGTCATGCCGTTATCCGGAATGATCGGAATTGCATAGTGTGCACCGGTTGAAATCTGAACGATACCAGTGCCCATCGAAGTAGCCATACCGCCGACACAGGTGATCAGACAAAGCGCGTCAATAATGTCACGTGCCAGCTTATTGTCACCGATCGCCCAGTACAGACCAGCAGACGGAGCCATTGGCTTGCCATAATTAAAATGTGCCAGACCAGCCACAATACCGGCTACGGTATATACAGCATACTGATTGAATGCCCAGTGAATAGCAACCTGGCTGAGGGCGAAATCTGCAGCAGCCTCTGTGCCGGCTTCTACGCCAGCCCATGCAGGGGGATTCATAAAGTGAGTTACCGGCTCGATAGATCCCCACATAATCAGGGCAACACCCATCGAGGTGGTCAGTGTTACGGAAAACCACTTGAATGTGCTCATAGTCGGTTTTGCATCCGGACCGCCGAACTTGGTGCTGCCAAGCGGATGGAAGAAGAATACAACGCAAAGCACTACCATAAAGACTGCAACAAACGTGTAAATCCAACCAAACGTATCTGTTGCCCACTGGAATGCAGCAAGCAGGAAATTCATCAGACCGTCATACCAGAAAAGGCCCGCACAGAAAATTGCAATCAGCAGAATGAACACCGGTAAAAATACAACTGGTTCAATCTTGTTAAACAATTTACTCATAAAAAATCGACTTCCTTTCTTTAACGAACTTGAAAACCTCGTTCTTCGTGCAGAAAATAAATTGCGAAAAAAAGAACACATCAGCAACCACTTCTTGCTCCGGAAGCGGCTGTCACGTTGCATCTCTGATTCATAAGACAGTTTGGCTATACGCCCGTGTTTCCTTCCGAGTTCTTATTGCTTTTTGTAACAGTTCCGTACCGACATCCTTCCATATTAGGGAACCACTACACAATTTACCGCCGTCTCATCTTGCTCTCATAATGTGACTGTGCCGTTTGACCGACACAAACGAATATACGCAAGAAGAACTCAACACGTACTCACAGCCGAAACTGCCTTGTCAACTAGCTTTTCTGTACAAATTGCTCTCGTTTTTCGTTGAATTGATTGTATCATATGCATTATAAAAAAGCAAGTCTTATATTTGAAATTGTGAACAATCTGTTACGCACTGCGAGCAAGCAAAAGTTGGAAATTCGCCGTATGTCGGGTATTTTGTGCCGTAATATGCTTTGATTTGTACCAGTTTTTTGTTAAAAATTTTTTCATTTTTCCAGAGTTTTTCGTAACAATTCCACTGCGTAACATATGATGGGCACCTTCTCTCTTTCAACACGTGTCGACCTAGTTTCTTTCTGTGTATCCCTTCTTCTCCATTTCTGCCCATCCAAAAGTTCATTTTACAAACGCCGACAAACATGATATAATACCGACAAGCTTTTTTGCACTGTAATACCTATTTGTAACCAAAACGATATGCGCACCATGCAAGTCCTGCTTGCACGAACGATCAACCAAACTCACGAGGAAGGATGTGATTTTTTGGAGCGCTATCATCTCACCAACAATAACGATCTGATTAGCATCGGAGAACTTGCAAAACTATACAATATATCCAAACGAACGCTACGGCTGTATCATGAAATCGGTCTGCTGGAGCCGCAGTTTGTGGACGAGCAGACTGGTTACCGCTACTATTCCCAATCACAGTTTCCACGCCTGGACATTATTCTTCAAATGAAGAGTTCCGGTTTGGAGCTCAAACAGATCAAACAGATTTTGAGTACCAAAAATATCTCTCTGTTTGAGGCGGTGCTGGGAGAACAGATTGACCAGATGAACAAAAAAATCGCCGAATGCCAGATGTATAAAGATTCGCTGACGCGAAAGCTGGACAGCTGCAAGCACATCCAAAATCCGCCTGTCCTGAATTCCACATTTATCGAATACATACCGCGGCGCAGCGCCTTTATCTATCCCATTGACGACTATGACTTGAAAAAAAGTTACCCAAACGGCTCCCCCTGGGAATCCGGATTGAGTAAAATGAAGACCGTATTTATTGAAAATGATGTCCCGCTGGCCCTGTTTAACCAAATCGGCTGCATTATTTCCAAGGAGTCTCTTCTGCAAAAGCAGTTTTTGTGCAACGGTGCTTTTATTCTCCTGAACGACGATTACCGGTATCAACTGCCGAAGTCGTCTATCATCCCTGGTACTTATGTATGCATCTACCACAAGTATTCCGCCATGAACAATGTCGCCGAGCTCGTCGGTATCCAGCTCCTGCTGGACTACATCGCGGAAAACAATTATGAAATTCTCGGTCCCTGCATCACGCAGGTCATCGCCGAGGCGTCGGTCTTTGATTACAGTGATAACAACATTCTGGTGAAACAACAGATTCCCATTCGCGTGATCTCCTAACATTCTACATAACTTACATTATTAAAGTAATGAACCCCCGGTAAACCCGGGGGTTTTTCTGCGTGGCAAGGCCCTATTCTGTTAGCATGACACGTCAAACCTGCTATGCGGTCCGCCAGCCGCTATTTTGTTCCTTGTGTCCCGTAAACAGGCCAATCTCACTCATTGTGACTTGTTCCGCCCATCTGGTCTTCTTTCCATTGGTTCTGGAAGTATTCTCTGCACTAAAATTTTCGGTTCCGATACCCATAGTTCACTTCTCCAAACTCCTTACACCGCATTGTTGCACGTTTCTCTTTCAGATATCCCATACATCCTGAAGAAGTCGCCTTGCGAGTGTTTTCTGGATGCAAAAAGCAGCTCCGGATATACCGGAGCTGCCGATTATGTTCCTTATTTTGGTGAAAGAACGGATAATCAATAGAAACCAGAGAACGGCTTTCTGCAGATGCCGTTGAACAGCCAGTTGTGCAGAGTCGTGAAGTCGAATACCGGCAGGTTGGTTGCTCTTGCTACCATGTGAGAGAATGGCGGCAGATCGGAGCACTCCAGCAGGATTGCGCCGATGTTGTTTTCTCTCTGCAGCTTGAGAGCCAGCTCACAAACTTCTTCACCGAAGATCTGCGGATTGTACGGATGCATACCCGGCTCGCAGCGGCAAGCAGCGCCGAACTGGCTGATACCGGTCATGCCTTCGAATACGCAGCAGGACGGATCTTCAACACCTACGTTGCGAAGTGTTTCTACGGACATAGAGCCTGCATCTGCACAAACAACACCAATCTTCTGGTCCTTGCGCAGCAGCGGCTTGATCCAGTTAACCTGAAGCAGGGAGGACATCGCTACCGGAACCGGCAGATACTCTGCCAGCTGCTTCTGGAAGTTAGCAAAGTAGCCGCAGTTGCCAGAGATTGCGCGGCAACCATGCTCTACCATGTATCTGCCAACTCTCTTCAGCTCATCCAGAGCGCTCTCGTCAGCGCCAAACAGCTGAGAAATCGTGATGTCAGCATCCTTCATCATAACCGGGAAGTCGTAGGTCCAAGGATTGGCAACGTTGCCTGGGATCTGCGGATAGCCAACAACCGGCATGATGATGCCGAGCGGGTATCCAGAGATATGCATAAATTCATCCGAGCTGATGGAACGGTTCCAATCGGGAGAATTCACGTCCATGTAGCCGTAGTTTCTCGTGATATTTTCCATTAGAGAAGCTCTCCTTTATTTGTCAAATGTTGCAGAATAGTTCCGCAAAAATTACCCCCTGCGCGCATCACCAAGAACCTAGTGTGGCTCTTAGTGGATGCCACGCAGAGGGTACCAAATCAATTCAGATCAATAACTAAGTAAATGCAAATGCATTACATAGCCATGGTGTAGATCTCCTCAGCGATCTCCGGAGTCAGCTTAATGAAGTTACCATGGTTCGGAGCACCGAAGAACATGCCTTCTGCCAGCATCTTAGCGTCTTCCGGCTTGCCGCCGATCTGACCGATGGTGGAGTGCAGGCCGATGTAGTTGAAGAACTCACGGAGCTTCTCAGCGCCTTCCATAGCGGTAGCCATCGGATCCTCGAAGTTCATCTCGCAGCCCATTACGCGGGTAGCGAACTTAACGAACGGAGTAACATCCTTCTTCATTGCGTACTGCATCCAGAACGGAGTCAGGATAGCCAGACCGTCGCCGTGCGAGCAGCCATAGTTGGTGGACAGCTCGTTCTCCATGTGATGGGTGCCCCAATCCTGGATACGGCCAACACCAGTGATGTTGCTGTGTGCTACGGTTGCAGCCCACATTACGTTAGCGCGTGCCTGATAGTTCTGCGGATCGTCGATGCAACGACGGCCTTCCTTCAGCATGGTCTTCAGAACAGCCTCGAGCAGACGGTCAGTCAGCTCTACGTCCTTGGAGTCAGAGAAGTAACGCTCCAGGGAGTGAGACATGATGTCAGCGATACCAGAAGCGGTCTGGTACTGCGGCAGCGTGCAGGTCAGTTCCGGGTTCATAACGGAGAATACCGGACGGATCAGGTCGCTGTCTGCACATCTCTTGTGCATGCCATCCTCATGAGTAACAACGGAGTCAGTGGAAGCCTCAGAACCGGTAGCAGCCAGCGTCAGAACGCAGCCAACCGGCAGAGCCTTCTGAATAACAGCCTTGCCCGTGTAGAAATCCCAGAAGTCGCCGTCATACGGAACACCAAATGCGATTGCCTTTGCGGAGTCCAGCGTGGAGCCGCCGCCTACCGGCAGCATGAAGTCTACGCCTTCCTTGCGAGCCAGCTCGATGCCCTCGTAAACCAGGCCGCTCAGCGGATTCGGCTTAACGCCGCCCAGCTCGATGTACTCGATGCCTTCATCGTCCAGGGACTTCTTAACGCGATCCAGCAGACCAGATCTGATTACGGAGCCACCGCCGTAGTGGAGCATAACCTTGGTGCCACCAAAGCGCTTAACCAGAGCACCAGTCTCGGACTCTACGCCCTTGCCGAAAGTAAAGTATGTCGGGCTAAAGTACTGAAAATTATCCATAATTGACAACCTCCTGAAAATGATCTGTGTCCTTCCAGCAGCGCAAGCCACCGGACGGCTCTTGTTTTACTATTTCGTTATGTTTATTTTAGTGCATTCCCCAAGGGGAGTGTCAACAAGAAATCCAAACAGCAAATTTGATGATTTTTTTTCAATTTTTTTGGTTAAATCACACATTTTACCCCCCACTATTTCAGCAGTCTGTTATTCTATTTTTACATAAACCGTTCCGTAGGGGAACACTTTTGTCAATTTCCCGTACTGTCCGCGATCCGAAATCCGCGCTTCCCTCCCCACAGCTCGCGCCCACTTCCACGGAAAATAATACGAATAATTTCTTCTTTCCCAATCGTGAATTGACATTGTTCACAAATTCATCACAAAAAACTGTCCATTTGCCCAAAAGTCACCGTTTCTGTTTTACACTGTAAAAATCTTTCTGTTTTCCAAAAACTCTCCCCTAGGAGAACGATTGCGCATTGTTTCTTTTTGAGTGTTTCTTTGTCATATTATGGTTTCTTTCACCTTATTTCCGTTCGAATTGCCTCATTGCCGCTCCCGCCAGACCATATGTCTCTTGTTTGCAGTTGTCCTTTCCGATTAATTTCCGGGAAATTGGCAATACACCGCAACCCAATTGATACATATTTTTCCGAAAACACCGGATACTAAGAAAACAAAACAAATTGATACTGCGACGGCGAGGAACAAAATGACCAAGAAGGAGGAGTGTTTGTATGAAAGCGACAGGGATTGTTCGACGCATCGACGATCTGGGACGTGTTGTCATTCCAAAAGAAATTCGCCGCACAATGCGGATCCGGGAAGGCGATCCGCTTGAAATTTATACCGATCATAACGGTGAAGTTATTTTCAAAAAATATTCTCCGATGGGAGAACTCAGCACCTTCGTCCGGCAGCTCTGTGATTCTCTGAGCCGCACATCCGGCAGCAGCTGTGTGATCTGTGACCGTGATTCCGTGATCGCGGCATCTGGCCACGTCAAAAAAGATATTGTAGACCGTTTGGTCAGTCCGGAAATGGAGCAAATCATGCAGGAACGCAAACTTGTGCATCCCCATGACGGTTCCGTCTATGTGACTGGCGATGCACAATATCCCATTTCAATGGCTGCGCCGATTATTGCCGAAGGCGATGTCTCCGGCTGTGTTGCGTTTCTGGAAGATCAGAACCCCAACCATGCCGACGAAGAAGTAGAACAAAAACTGCTTCAAACCGCTGCGCTGTTTCTAGGTCAGCAGATGACCATGTAATGCGCACAGCGGCAGCAGATCTTATGCGCTGGGCAGCAAATCTTTTTGTCTGCCCAGCTGCAAAAAAACTGCAAATAACTATTGACATCCTATCGCTGCTATGCTATTATAATTAGGCACTCAGCAAGAGAGCAACAAATTCTATATCGCGGAGTGGAGCAGTTCGGTAGCTCGTCGGGCTCATAACCCGAAGGTCGT
>CAYLXH010000086.1:0-9804 GCA_964387535.1 uncultured Butyricicoccus sp.
TATGCGCAAGCTGCTGGATGCACTGGAAGAAAATGACGACGTACAGAACGTCTGGCACAACTGGGAGAACGAGGGCGATTACGAGGGCTAATTCGCAAGCGCAATCCGTATGACAAACAATAACCGCTTTCTGTATCATGCAGAAAGCGGTTTTCTTATTCTTTTGTCTGTCTATATCTTCTGTACACAGCATGCATCAGCGCCAGCACAATACACCACACGGCAATCTCTTTCGCCCACCGCATGAGCACAATCTTCCAAACTCCCACAACAACAGGCTTCCATTCCCCACATCCCTCACACAGATATGACTCGGCAATGACCTGATGAGCTTTGTCTCTGGTATCATTATAATAATCATAGCATTCCAAGCAAAACTCTGCCATCCTATCATTCCTCCGTTCTCCTGCCGTACTACTGCTGTTATACCACAGTTCTTCCTGATATTACGATATCACCGAATACTATTCGTCATACGTTGAGCAGCATATAATACACTGTAAATAGACTGGGTTCCAACTGTCATATTGCATATCCATTATATCTGTAATAACGCCGTAAGTCAACTATCCGAGAACATAAGTACACAAATAATGTACCTCGTTCCTGTACGATTACATAAAGAATGGAGCGAGGTATGTGTGATGATTTATACTGGGATGGATCAAAAGATCAAAGACTTACGCACAAAACGAGGATTGACACAAACCCAATTGGCAGAGCTGTTGGGGGTATCCAAATCTGTCATCAGTTCGTATGAGAATGCCGTCCATTTGCCTCCCTATGATATCCTGATTAAGCTATCCAACATGTTTGGTGTATCCTGCGATTACCTTTTGAACAACACCAAGCATCGCACCATTTCCGTAGACGGTCTGACGGATTCCCAAATCTGTGCAGTCGAACGGATTATCGAGGAATTCCGAGCACAAAATAATCCATAACACGCAACCGTCATCCCAGCCCGGATGTTTTCCGTTGTTTATTTCATTTTTAATCACTGTAACAACACAAACCCGTGAGCATTTCGTCTCACGGGTCTGTGTTTTATTGCTCCATTTCCTGCGGCGGCATCTGAAGCGCCAGATCCGCAATGACCAGCGGCAGCGGACACGGCTCGGTGAACGCATCCAGAATCAGCCCGCGAATCTGACCGTGCACATGAGCGAGCTGCATGCACTCCACGAACCGCACTCGCATCATGTCACAGTTGTTTCGCATCTCCCCCGGTATCTGCTCCTCCTGCGTAAACACCGCAAAATTCAGCGTTTGATTCTGGTCCTCCAGAATAATCGGCTCCCGGTGCGATTCCCCCTCTTCCCCGGTCACCGTCTCCAGCGGCATAAATACAAACGAATCCCGCAGACAGCGCAGCAGAGAATACAAATTTTCCTGTGAGTTTTCCGCCAAAAAGCGGTTCTTTTTCCGGCAGAGGATTGCGCCGTTCTCCGCCTCCGTCGAGTCAAACATATTCTGTTGCATCGGGTAGTGTCCTCCTTTTTTCCTTACTCGCCCAGCCGTGTGCGCCGGACGCAGTACCGCTCCTCACTGGGGCAGATAGTTATTTCCCATCACAATCGCACAGACCTTGCCGGTCAGCTCACGTCCGGTAAACGGCGTGTTGGCGGCCTTGGAGTGATAGCTGGTAAAGACAACCGGTGCATCCCAATCCGCAATCATCAGCTCCGCGTGATGCCCAACCTCGATTGATTTTCCAGTCAAGTGATAAAACTCTGCCGGATTCCGGCTCATCACACGCATCAACTGCATCCGCGTCAGCTTGCCGGTCCGAACCAGTGCGGTATTGCAGACCGCAAACGCAGTCTCCAGTCCCGTGATGCCGGAAGGCGCCTGCGCAAACGGCTTGCTCTTCTCCTGCGCAGAATGTGGGGCATGGTCCGTGGCAATCATATCAATCGTGCCATCCTGCAAGCCCTCAATCAGTTTCTGCCGATCGCGTTCGGTGCGAAGCGGTGGATTCATACGGGCATTCACCCCGTACTCCAGCACATCCTCCTCCGTCAGGCTCAGATGATGCGGCGTCGCTTCCGCGTGAATATCCGCCCCGAGCTGCTTGCCCATGCGGATCAGATCCACCGAATTGCCCGAGCTGACGTGCTGAAACGCCACACGGGCGCCCGTGCGCAGCGCCAGCGCAATATCGCGGGCAATCATACACTCCTCGGAAGCCGGCATCGCACCCTGCACGCCAAACTTGACTGCCGCCGCGCTGCCGTAATTGACTCCGGGCGACAAAATCAGATTGGGGTCCTCCTCATGGAAGGACAGCGGCACATTCAGCTCCTTTGCCCGGCACATCGCCTGCTGGCACAGACGCGCATTGGTCAGATTGATACCGTCATCCGTAAAGCCCGGCGCTCCCGCCGCGTACAGCGACGCAAAGTCCGTCAGCTCCTGTCCCGCAAGCCCCTTCGTGACCGCGCACGCCTGCAGCACGTGAATCGGCACCTCCTGTGCCTTGTCCTGCACATAGCGCAGCGTCTCCACACTGTCCACCACCGGCTTGGTGTTCGCCATACATACCACCGTGGTAAACCCGCCGGCTGCTGCCGCCGCCGCTCCGGTTCGGATGTCCTCTTTATAGGTCAGTCCCGGATCGCGGAAATGAACATGCACGTCAACCAGGCCGGGGGACACCGTCCGTCCGGACAGGTCGATGCACTGCGCGTCCGCGGTGATCTCCGGCGCAATCTGCACAATAATGCCCTCATCATCAATCAGGATGTCTGTCTTCTCTTCGGTCTCTGTATACGGATCCAAAAGTATCCCATGTTTTAACAGCAGCATCGTCTTCCTCCCAGTCAGTCAAAATTTCCAGCACAGCAGAATCACTGCTGCGCACTGTATCGCAACAATCAACGGAATTCCCCACATAAAACGCCGGTGCAGCGTCTTATGATGAATCAGGCGCATGGTCAGATAGACACACGGCCCGCCGCCAAGCGCACAAAACGCAAACAATATCTTTTCCGGCACGCGCTGTGCACCATCCCGTGCCGCCTTTTTATCCCACGCCGTCACCGCCGCACCGAGCAGATTGACAGCCAGCAAATACACGATAATCTGATTCATTTCCACTCCACAATCGCAATATTCGACACAATTCCCGTTTTTTGGTTGTACTTCTGCCGCACTTAGTGTATGATAAAGTAGTACTGCTTTTATAGTACCAAATTATGCGTGATTTCGCAATCACTGCTAACGGGGGAGTCCTGTCCAATCATGAAGAAAAAACAATTGATCTCTCTGTGTCTGCTCATCTGCTGTGTTGCCCTTCTGGGTGCAAACAGCCAGGCAGTGCGCACCACACCCAAACTCGCTTCGGAATCCGCCTGCGTCATCGACGCCGATACCGGAGAAATCTTATATCAAAAGCATGCCAACCGCGCGCTGCGTCCGGCCTCCATCACCAAGCAGATGACGGCGTTGCTGGTTCTGGAACATGTCGATCAGGACGACAACGCCAGCCTGGATGACAAAGTCAAGGTAACCAATCAAGCGCTGTCCACCGTTGATCTCAATTCCACTTGGATCGGATTTGAAGCGGGGCAGCGGCGCACCGTGCGCGATCTGATGTACTGCATGCTCGTGTACTCCGCCAACGATGCCGCCAATATCCTGGCGGAATATGTCGCGGGAGATGTGGATGACTTTGTCGACTGCATGAACCAAAAGGCCAAAGAGCTCGGCTGCACCAATACCCACTTTGACAATCCCAACGGACTGGATCCGGATGATCCCAACGGGGATCACCACACAACGGCGCACGATATGGCCCTGATCTCCTATGCACTGGAACAGTATCCGGATTATTTTGACTTTGCCGGCTCCATGAACTATGACCTGGATACCGACAAGGTCATGAAGGAGTCCTGGCAGATTTGGACGAAAGTGGATATGCTCCTGCCGGATTCTCCTTATTACAACAGCGAGGTCATCGCGGGCAAGACCGGCTGGACCTCCAAAGCCCATCACACCTTTGTGGTCTACATGACCCGTGACGATCGCAATCTGATCATCGTCACCATGAATAGCCTTGCTCCTGGAGACAAGTACACCGACGCAGAAGCTCTCATGGACTATTGCTGTGACCAGTACGACGCGCTGACGCTGACCCCGGATACCTATCAATCCGCCGCAGAGACCTGTCTGCACCAGATTGATTCCTCTTATCAGCTGGACACCAGCGCGCTGCCGGACATTTCTCTCCTGCTTCCCAACGGATTGAACTCCGAAGATCTTCGCTATAAAGTCGAACTCACCAACGAGGATCAAGCCACGCTCATCGTCGGCATCGCGGAATCCGGCTGGGACACCTATAAAGAGGCGACCCATATGAGCGGAGAGAACGCCGAGCTGGTGCACTGCACGCTGCCGCTCAAGCATGGTCTCTCCTTTTCCTCACAGCGCACAGCAGAGGATGCCGGAAGCGGATCGGCCGGAAGCGCCGCCTGGGGCTTTCCCTCTTCGTCGGACCGAACCCGCCTCATCATCACAATCGGTGCCGCTGCGCTCGTCGTTCTCAGTCTGCTGTTCCTGATTCTGCGAACCGCTCGCCGTCGTTCCAGCAAGCGCGCCGCACAACAAAACGATTCCCCCTCTCTGGAAATTATCATCAAGACCCCGGAGCAATATCGGACCGACGACGATAAGACATCAACCGATTGATAGAATAACGACCGCAGGACACGCTGTCCTGCGGTCGTTGTGTTGTTCCTGTGGTTACCAATCATGTTCTTCGGTCAGCGGCTCAGCGCTCTCAATCGCACCAAACTTGCCGCGAATCAATTCCACCAGACTCCGCGGGTCCAGCTCGACCTGCGTGCCGATCCGTCCGCCGGAAACGATGATCGTCGGCAGTTCGGCCGCCGATTCGCTGACCACCGTCGGAAATGCTTTTTTCATCCCAATCGGGCTGCATCCACCGCGGATGTAGCCCGTAATTTTGTTAATCTCCTTGACGTGAATCATCTCGACCGACTTTTCTCCCACCGATTTTGCCGCCTTTTTCAGGTCCAGTCCGGCCGCGACCGGGATCACAAACACAAAATATCCTCCGGATTTTCCCCGTGTTACCAGTGTCTTATACACGCGCTCGAGCGGCTGTCCCATCTTGTTGGCGACCGTGATGCCATCCACCTTATCTCCCGGCTCATAGGTATAGTACTGATAGTCCACCTTGGCACGGTCCAGAATGCGCATTACATTGGTCTTAACTTCCTTTGCCATGCTGTTTCCTCCTGTTTTCCGATTCCATTCTGTCCTCCAGTATACACGCTCTGTCTCCGGGAATCCAGTCCCTTTTGGGAATCTGTCACAGTAGCATCGCGAGAAAGGCATCCAGATGCCGCTGCAGCAGTGTGTGCAGCCGCGCAATCTCCATCCCGCCGTCGTACAGACTGTACATCAAAAACATCGGGGAGTAAAACGCGACGGCCAGTCCCGCGGCGTCCTGATCCCGGCCCGTCAAGCTGCGGAACAGATCCTCCATATATCCCACCGGACCGGCAGCGAGGTACTGCTGGTACAGCTTCCCCATCTCCGGGCTGCGGTACTGCTCCAGTTGCAGCATACGGCGAAAACAGGCGGCAAACTCATCTTCCGTCCAGTAGTGCAGCTGCGCCAGACTGTACGAGCGGATGCTTTCCCACGTCGTCTGCCGGTACGCCTCCGGGGCCTCCGTCACCGTCTCCTCCGGCACGGCATACTCCTGCGCCCGCTCGCAATCCATCTGCTCCATGCGGGCGACAATGTGGTCAAAAATATCCCTCTTGTTTTTGTAGTGCTTGTAGAGCGCACTCTTGCTCATTCCCAGCTCTCCGGAAATCTGGCTGACCGAGGTGGCCTCGTATCCATCCCGGGCAAACAGCCGAAGCGCTGTCAGTAAAATCTGTTCTCTGGTGTCCTTCACCACGCGCTCTCCTTCTCAAATTCTGCGCAGAACAATCTTGATAAAGTTCAAATATGCCCCTGCGCCCGCCTGCATGGACGCCCGGTCTCCCACCGCATACTCGTTGTACTGCCGCAGCCAGTCCTCCCAGACTTCCTCCATGCTCTCCATCTCTTCCACGGCGAGAACCTCTGCCTTGCTGCTCTGCGAAACGATATTCCGCCAGTACGCAATATCATGCATATACTCCAGCTGCTCTGGTGTCCACGACAGCAGCAGCTCGGACGGGAGATTGTCATGACAGTCCCGCTTCATTCCGGGAATCGCCACATAGACCAGGCCACCGTGTTTGACACAGTCCATCAGCTTGTCGTCCAGATAGTTCGGATCTCGTCCGAAATAGTTATAGGAATCCACGCTGACGACCGCATCAAAGGTTTCCGGCGCAAACGGCAGCGCCTCCGCATCCGCTTTGACCGGGATAATCTGCTCCCGTGTCAGTCCCATCTCGTCAAAGAAGCGCCGGTTTTCCTCCGGATCACTCCAAAGATCTGCCGCATACACGGTAAATCCGTATTCTCTGGCCAGAAACACACTTGTCAGTCCCTGTCCGCTTCCGAGATCGCAGACCACAGCGCCTTCCGGAATCGCATGTGCCAGGAGCAGCTCCTCCTCCAACTTGACCGGATTGGGTCCCATAATCTTTGCCATCAGTTCCGGTGTCTCATACGCTTTGCTCTTCGGATACTTCATAATGCCCTCCTTAGTGAACGATTGTTTACTCCCAGTATAGAGAACGATCGTTCACTTGTCAAGAGGGCTGAGAACTTCTTGTTCGGTCTCGCAGTCTGTCCATAAGAATTCCCCCTGTCCGCTGTGGCGGACAGGGGGATGCTTTTGTAAATTTCTTCTGATATTATGACAATGGTACATAGATGGACTTCGCATCGCTCTTTGCGCTCTCGTACACCTTGCCTCTGTACTTCTTATAGAAGGTAAGGCGAACCGTTGACTTCTCACCGAGGTTCAGCAATAGATATGCCTGATTCTTTGAGCCTTCCGCTATCGCAGAGTCGAAAACTCCGGAGGAATCATAGATATAGGCCTTACAGCCGGTCGCCTTACTGTTTGTCTTCCACCGAACCTGAGCTATTCCGTCCGATTGGGACAGCTTGGTAATCGTCGGGCGCGTCAGACGAATCATCGTCTTGAACGAAGAGGCCTTGCTGCGCGTACTGCCGTCATAGGCGTATACTTTGTACTTATACTTGGTTCCATTTTTCTTGTTGGTATCCGTCCACGACGTCTTGGTCGTCGTCTTTACCTTTTTATACGAACCGCCCGCTGTGCTGCGGTATACCGCGTACTTGTCCGCCCCGGACAGCTTATTCCACGAGACTTTGATGCCGGTCTTCTGGTTGCTCACCTTGACGCCAGTCGGTTTCTTCTTCGAAATGCTGCTGCCGACCGTGAGTTTGCGCGATGCCGACAGGCTGCTGCCGTCCAGTTTGGCGCGAATGGTGGCGCTGCCGCCCTTCTTTGCCGTGACCTCGCCATCGCTGCTGACCGAAGCGACGGACGACTTGCTGCTGCTGAATGTCAGGCTCTCGGTCTTCGGGAACCAGTTTATCTGATTCCAGCCCTGATTGACCAGACTTGCCGTCGCGGTTGTCGTCTTACCCGAATTCAGTTTGGTTTTTTCCAACTCCAACGACATTCCGCCAAGGTAGCTTTCTGTCGCTCTGACATAACCCGTTGCCAGAACATTCTCCGGTGCACTCGGGCTGTCGCCGGAGCCATCCGTAAGCAACAGAACCCAGCACGGTGCTCCGTTCACCTGCATATAGCAGCCGACACCGACTGCCGTAAAGTTTGTATTCAAAATATTGCTTCGGTTTCCTGAGGAGTTCATCCATGCGTCCATGACATCGGTTGCGGAACTATATCCTCCCGCAATGTTCTCACCGCCTATGGAACCGTCCGCACCGCTTTCCACGACGGCCATAAGACAGTCGTCGCCGTTCGGACGTGTGTTTGCAAAATACACGGCACACTCCTGCGCACGCTGCATTGCCGCGTCCCACAGCTTGGAATCCATCTTCAGCTTTGCTGCGCCATTGGCGGAACGCTCCTGGTTGATTTGATTGAAGAGCGAATACGCCTGCTGATAATAATACACGCCGGTCAGCGCAACCGTAAACTCGCTGCCCGACTGGGTCGAAACGCGCGGTCCCTCAGACGGTTCGATCTCCGTCGCTTCGGTCGCCTCTCCCAGCGCGGTTGCCGCCGGCTCCGCGGAAGTCACGGACAGCGATTCCGTTGGTGTTATCTCCACCGGCATCATATTCTCCGGCTCCGCCGCCAATGCCGTCAGCGGCAGCAGAGAGACTGCCATCATCGCTGCCAGCACCAGGCTGAGCAACCGCTTTTTCGTCTGCTTCATACCGTTGCTTCATCCTTTCTTTTTATAGTCTTTTCATTCATTTCCTATTTGTAACAGTATACCACATCCTGTTCCGGTTTGCAATTGACCGTATTCTCTGCGCGCATTCTACTCCGTCTTGTTTGCTCTCGCAGTCTGTCCATGAGAATTCCCCCTGTCCGCGACAGCGGACAGGGGGATGCTTCATAAGTTCGCTCTGATATTATCCCACGCGAATGGACTTACTGTCGCTCTTTGCGCTCTCGTAGTCCTTGCTTCCGGAGGTCTTATAGCAGGTCATGCGAATCTTCATCGTCTCGCCGGAAGGCAGACCGGAAATCCGTGCCTTATTGATTGAACTTCCCGTTACATAATATTCTCCGTACAACTTTCCGGAGGAATCATAGACATAGGCCCGATAGCCGGTCGCCTTACTGTTCGTCTTCCACTGAACCAGAACGGTTCCGCTCGAATAGCGTGACAGGCTGGAAATCGACGTGCGCGTCAGGCGAATGATCGTCTTGAACGAAGACGCCTGGCTTCGCTTACTGCCGTCATAGGCGTATACCTTGTACTTATACTTGGTGCCGTTTTTCTTATTGGTATCCGTCCACGATGTCTTGGTTGTCGTCTTCACCTTTTTATACGAACCGCCGGCCGTGCTGCGGTATACTGCGTACTTGTCCGCCTGGGACAGCTTATTCCACGAGACTTTGATGCCAGTCTTCAGATTGCTCACCTTGACGCCAGTCGGTTTCACATCCGAAATACTGCCACTGACCGTAAGTTTGCGCGATGCCGACACGCTGCTGCCGTACAATGTGGCGCGAATGGTGGCGCTGCCGCTCTTCTTTGCTGTGACTTTTCCATGGCTGCTGACCGAAGCAACAGACGAATTGCTACTGCTGAATGTCAGGCTCTCGGTCTCCGGATACCAGTTCATATACTCCCAGCCCTGATTGACCAGACTCGTGCTCGCCGTCGTGCTCTTACCCAAATCCAGTTTGGTTTTGCCCAGCGTCAACGACATTCCGCCAAGGTAAGTCTCTGTGGCGCTGACATAACCGGTAGCCAGAACGTTGTCCGGCGCACTCGGGCTGTCGCCTGATCCATCCGTAAAGAACTGAACCCAGCATGGTGCTCCGTTCTCCTGCATATAGCAGCCGACACCGACCGCCGTAAAGTCCGTATCCAGAATATTGCTTCGATGTCCCGAGGAGTCCATCCATGCGTTCATGACATCTTCTGCTGAAGTATATCCCGCCGCGATGTTCTCACCGACCACGGAACAGCTCGCACCATATTCTCCGGCGACCGTAAAACAGCTGTCGCCATTCGGGCGCGTGTGGTCATAATACACGGCACATTCCTGCGCACGCTGCATTGCCGCGTCCCACAGCTTGGAATCCATCTTCAGCTTTGGTACGCCATTGGCCGCACGTTCCTGGTTGATTCGATTAAACACCTCATA
>CAYLXH010000087.1:0-9410 GCA_964387535.1 uncultured Butyricicoccus sp.
ATCTACATCTTGAAATGCATTTGCATAGTCCGCACGAATCGCACGCTGTGCCGCACGCGCCTTTTTATAGTATGCGTCATAATAGCCGCTGGACAAAACATAGGTACCCAGCATAATCCGACGCTGTACCTCCGTTCCAAAGCCTTCGCTGCGAGACTTCACATACAGCTCCACAATATCATCGGCTTCCTGTGTGCGATGCCCATATTTCACACCATCAAATCGCGCCAAATTCGACGAGGCCTCCGCAGAAGAAAGAATATAGTAAATCGGAAGCGCATATTTGCTCAGCGGCAGGGAAATCTCTCTTACCTCTGCTCCCAATTGACGGTACACTTCCGCCGCAGCCAGCACAGCATCACTGACTTCACTCTGGATACCATCACCAAAATATTCCTTTGGCAGACCAATTTTGAGTCCCTTGATATTCGTCGTCAGACCAGCATGCAGACTCGGATAATCATGCGGAATGCTCGTTGAATCATGCATCGGATCAGCCCCGCGCAGCACATCTGCCAGCAGCGCAGCATCCTCCACCGTGCGTGCCATCGGACCAATCTGATCCAACGACGAGGCAAATGCAATCAGACCAAACCGCGATACCGTGCCATAGGTAGGTTTCAGTCCCACGATACCACAGAACGATGCCGGTTGGCGGATGGATCCTCCAGTATCCGATCCAACCGAAAGAGGCGTCTGCGCCGAGGCGACAACCGCAGCGGAGCCACCCGAGGATCCTCCTGGGACATGATCCAGATTGTGCGGATTGCGCGTGACGCGCAGTGCAGAGTTTTCACACGAGGAACCCATGGCAAATTCATCCAGATTCGTTTTTCCGGTAATGACCAGACCAGCGTCCTGCATGGCCTCAACCACCGTTGCATTGAAAAACGGGACATAGTTCTCGAGCATTTTGGATGCACAGGTTGTTGCGGTTCCCTTCGTGCTGATATTGTCCTTGACGGCGACCGGAATGCCGGCCAGCGGCGGCAATTCTTCTCCGGCCATACGTTTGTGATCAATCTCGCGTGCCGTTTTCCGCGCCTGCTCCTCGGACAGGCTGAGATAGGCACCTACTTTGTCATCCACCTGTTCCGTGCGAGCATACGATGCACAGACCAGCTCTTCGGCGCTGACTGTTTTGTTCCTCAGCATCTCCGAAAGCTCAGCCGCTGTTTTCTGATAGAGTTCCATTCTGCTTCCTCCTTACTCAACCACTCGAGGGACGCTTACGCCGCCACATTCCACAACCGGCGCATTCGCCAAGACCTCTTGGCTTGTGAAAGAGGGCTGCTCCACATCCTCGCGCAGCGCATTCTTCCGCTCTGTATCAATCACATCCGTAATGTCACCCAAATCAAGCTCTTGAAGCTGATCCACCATCGCAACAATTCCCTGCATATCCTCAGCCAGTTTATCAAATCCCTCCCCCTTCGGATCGAGACGCGCCAGTGCTGCGATATACTCAATATCCTGTCTGGTAATTGCCATGACTCTATTCCTCCTTGATCTGCAGCAAGTCTTATCTCG
Organism: uncultured Butyricicoccus sp.; assembly: GCA_964387535.1. Lineage (GTDB taxonomy): Bacteria > Bacillota > Clostridia > Oscillospirales > Butyricicoccaceae > Butyricicoccus_A. Next base: position 1,531 of record CAYLXH010000087.1, read on the forward strand.
CTGCCTTCCTTATCTCTCCGGCAAGCACCAGCTACCAGAGTTATTCGAACGAGTCGGTGTCTACCCCTACCTCTCGTCCGGTCAATAAAGCCTGAAACTCCTGCTCCGTATAAACCGGAATGCCAAGCTCCTTTGCCTTTTTCAATTTGCTGCCTGCATTTTCTCCGGCAACCACAAAATCCGTCTTTTTCGAAACCGAACCGGAAGCGCGTCCTCCCAGCGATTCAATCCGCTCTGTCGCCTGTTTGCGGGTAAAGACTGTCAGCTTTCCGGTGAGAACAATCGTTTTTCCGGCAAATAGATCTCCTGTAACCGTCTTTTCTCCCGTGAAGTTAACTCCCACCTCCCGCAAGCGCGCAATCAAATGCTGAGATTGCTCCTGACTGCGCCATTGGACAATCGACTGGGCCATAATGCTTCCAATATCACGAATCTCCGTGAGTTCTTCTTCCTTTGCCTCCAGAACAGCATCTAACGAACCTAGCGCGCCAGATAGGATTTTAGCAGCTTTCTGTCCAATATGCCGAATGCCAAATGCAAACAGCAACCGGGACAAATCATTGTTTTTCGAGCGTTCAATCGCAGAAATCAAATTGTCCGCCGATTTTCGGCCCATTCGATCCAGCTCTTCTACGTCTGACGCACGCAACAGATACAAATCGGCCGCAGAATGCACCAAGTCTGCATCAATCAACGACTGCAGGACTGCTTGTCCGCATCCGTCAATGTCCATCGCATCCCGCGAGACAAAATGCATCAGATTACGCAAAAGCTGTGCCGGACACTCCGCACCCGTACAGCGAATGGCCGCATCTTCTTCCACAACCGGCGCTCCGCATACGGGGCAGACCGTTGGCATAGCGTACGGAATGCTGTCTGATGGACGCTTTTCCGGGATACTGCCCAGCACTTCCGGAATGATTTCCCCAGCTTTGCGAACACGGACAGTATCACCAATGCGAACGTCTTTCTCACGGATAAAATCACGATTATGGAGGGTCGCACGGCTGACTGTTGTTCCAGCCAGACGAACCGGCTCCAACACAGCATTCGGTGTCAAAACACCGGTTCGTCCCACCGTAATCACGATATCTTTTAACAGGGTTTCTTTAATCTCCGGCGGATACTTATAGGCTGCAGCCCAGCGCGGGTATTTGGCTGTCGATCCGAGCTGGGCGCGGAGAGCAAAATCATTGACCTTAATAACCGCGCCATCAATGTCAAAATCCAGTTCTCCCCGAGTGTCACCCATTCGAACAATTTCTGTTTCGATCTCGTTCGGATTAGTCATCTTCCGGTAATTCGGAACAACAGGAAATCCCAGCTCTTTCAGGTAATCGAGCGCCTGCTCATGACTGTGCAGCGGCAGTTCCGCACTGTTCTGAATATTAAAGCAGAAAATCGACAATTCCCGCTGCCGTGTAACTTCTCGGTCCAGCTGCCGCAGCGAGCCAGCTGCTGCATTACGCGGATTGGCCAGAGGCGGCTGACCAAGCAGCTCACGCTGTGTATTCAGCTTTTCAAAAATCGAGCGACGCAGATAAACCTCACCACGGACAACCAGTCGATCCGGTGCATTCGCAACCCATTTCGGAATATCTGCAATCATACGCAAATTATCCGTAACATCCTCTCCCACGGTGCCATCACCACGAGTGGCACCGCGCACAAACACACCATTTTCATATTCCAGAGAAACCGACAGCCCATCAATTTTATATTCTACGATATATTCCGACGCATTCACACGTTCGTAAAACTCCTGCAGCTCCTCAAAGGAAAACACATCCTGCAGGCTTTCCAGCGGCCACGGATGTGTGACCGGAGAAAATTTCGCGGAAACCGATCCGCCAACACGGTGAGTTGGAGAATCCGGATCATCATATTCCGGATAAGCCTGCTCCAATGTCTCCAATTGGCGCAGCATCCTGTCATAGGTAAAATCGGAAATCTCTGATTCGTCCTCATCATAATACTTCTTATTGTAATATTGCAACGAGTTCCTCAACTGCTGTATCTGTTCCGAAATGTTCATTTCGATCTCCTTATCTTTCTGAATCAAAGGCTGTTTTCATCAATAAATCGGTATTATTATACCAAAAACAGCCCTCAAAGAAAACCGAATCAACGGATTTATTGTACCAATGCAGTTGGAACCTCCCCAACAATCACTGTTTCTGTCAAAGGATAATCATTTTCAATCAGAACCGTCCGGCTGTACCACAGAGCATGCAGTTGTACTTTCGACGAAAGATGAAGGATCACACTGTATTTTGTTTGATTAATTCCCGAATCGACAAATTCCGAGTCCATGGAAGATGAAACCATACCCAAGCCAACAACGCAAAACGGAATCTCCGGCCCGATGCCAGCCATGTACTGCGGATCAATCAAAGTTCCAATTGAAACAGACAGCCGTTTTTCCTCCAATTCATTGAGCTTTTCATATGCGTTCTGAACAGCTTGGGTGCGGATTTGTTCTGCAGCACCGGCGTTCATTGTGAGCGCCGCCGCCGAACCACCGTCCAAGGTGCTCAGCTCCGCTACCGCCTCATTTTGCTGCATCATGGCCTCAGACACCGCCTGTTCCATTGCCTGTGTCGTTCGATACTGGATTTCATTCTCTGCATACTCTGCCAGACGCGGGCGAAACCGCAGCAGTAGCCCCTGAGGGATGATGGCAAATAAAATCACAAGAACCCACAGCAGCATTCTCTTGGGCCGTCGCATCCGCCGCCTGTACCTTCGATATCTCCGCATTTCACCCCCGCCTTTCTCTCAGCAGAGTATGCAATCTGCCGCCGCAGGGTGAAAAAAGAAAAAAGGAGCATCTATGGATTAGATGCTCCTTTGCAATAACCAATATCAACTTGTAGGAGTGCTTAGTCCTCGTCGCGCAGCAGAGCACGAATAGACAGAGATACCTTCTTCTTCTCCTGATCAATGTCAATGATCTTTGCTTCTACTTCCTCACCGATCTGCAGAACCTCATCCGGCTTTGCAATACGGCGGTCAGCGATCTGGGAGATATGGATCAGGCCATCAACGCCCGGAATGATCTCAGCAAACGCACCAAACGGCATAAACTTCAGAATACGAACCGTTGCAACATCGTCAATGTCATAGTTTGCAGTAAATACGTTCCACGGGTTGTCCTCCGGACGCTTGTAGCCCAGAGAGATCTTCTTGTTGTCACGGTCCAGACCAATGACATAGACATTCACTGCGTCGCCAACATTGACAACTTCCGACGGATGCTTAATGCGGCCCCAAGACAGCTCCGAAATATGAATCATACCGTCAACACCGCCGATGTCAACAAATGCACCATATGATGTCAGAGACTTAACGGTTCCGGCATACTCCTTGCCGACCTCAATCTCGTTCCAAACCTTCTCTGCAGCGGCACGACGCTCTTCCTGAGCAACGGCACGAATGGAGCCAACCACACGCTTTCTCTGGCGGTTGATCTCAGTAATGCGGAAACGAGCTACGGTGCCAACCAGCTGGCTCAGCGGCTGCCCCTTCGGAATGCCGGTCTGGCTTGCCGGGATAAAGACGCGCACGCCAAATGCACTTGCGACAACGCCGCCCTTATTCTCTTCGTTGATCTTGCCCTCAACGATTGTCTTCTCTTCCTTAGCAGCCTCAATGGACTCCCAGCCCTTCATCTGGTCAACGCGCTTCTTGGACAGAACAATAGTACCCTCTGCATCGTTTACACGAACAACAATTGCTTCGATCTCATCGCCAGCCTGAATGCTGTTCATATCAAAGTTCGGATCATCCGACAGCTCATGCATCGGGATGTAAGCTGCATGCTTTACGCCCAGATCAACCTGAACTTCATTCTGAGAAATCTGCAGAACGGTACCTGTTACCTTATCTCCTGTATTTAAAGTCTTGAAGCTCTCCTCAAGCATTGCAGCAAAATCTTCGCTGCCGGTTTCGATTCTTGTTTCTTCGCTCATAATGTTTTTGACCTCCTTAATAATCCACGCCGGCGTGGACGCGCCTGCTGTAATTCCGATAAACGGCTGCTCCATACTCTCCGTCTCATGCCCAGAGAGTCCAGCGGCATCTTCAATGGTAAGCACGCGATCGCACAGCGATCGGCTGATCTCATACAGACGCTTTGTGTTAGAGCTCTTCCTGTCACCAATCACAATCATAATGTCCGATTTGCCGGCTAAAAGACGAGCCTCAGCCTGACGCTCATCCGTGGCATAACATATTGTATCAAATATTCTGGCATTTGTACACTCTTTTTTTATAATTTCCATACAAAAATCCCATAATTTTCGATTTATAGTGGTTTGGGCGACCACACTAACGGGATTTTTGTGTAAAATTTCCGCTTCCTGCGTTCCGGAATCCAACAAATCACGCAGTTCCTCCGGAGACTGAACGCAGCTGGAACTCTTACACCAGCCCCGAATGCCAACGACCTCCGGATGCTCACGAGAACCAATCACAATAACATGGCGTCCTTGTGCACTTTGCTCCTGCACAATCATATGAATCTTGTTGACAAATGGACAGGTCGCATCGACAATCCGACAACCTTTTTCTTTCAGCTGCGTACAAATCCTTTCCGGTACACCGTGCGCACGAATCAATACCGTCGCTCCATCCGGTATATCCTCCACCGCATCCGCCCGGGTTACTCCCAGTTTTCGAAGGCGTTCCACTTCATGTCTATTGTGAATAATATCGCCAAGTGCGCAGATTCGGCCATATTCCGCACAAGACCGCTCTGCCATTTCAACAGCTCGTCGGACACCAAAGCAAAATCCTGCTGTCTTCGCTACTTCAACCATTGGGAATATTCCTCTTTAATTCATAAATTCGATTCATAATATCTTTCGCCAACTGTTCGTATCCTTCCCGCGTCCGCGTCGGCTCCGGAACGAACGGATCGCCGAATATAACATGTACATCGGATCGAAAGCGCTTGTTCTCTGAGACATAGACCGGCAGAATCGGCGCTTTTGTCTTGAGCGCAATCCGGGCCGCTCCCAACTTCGCCGCATCTCCCTCTTGGTGGTGTCTTGTCCCTTCCGGAAAAATCAGTAGCTTTCGTCCATCTTTTACTGCCTGTAACGAATAACGGATCGCATTAATATCTGCTCCATCCCGGTCCACCGGAAAACACCCCAATGCAGTGATCAGTGGTGCAAGTCCTTTAATCTGAAACAGCTCTTTTTTTCCCATCGCTGCCAGCGAATGCTTGTTCCCCATCGCCGTAGCCACCAGAACCGGATCCGCCCACTGGGAATGGTTTGCACAGACGACACAGCCTCCATGTGGTATCTTTTCTCTTCCTATCACATGATACCGATATTTGAGATGATCATAGATATTGACCACAGGAATGGCGATGTACTGAAATCCACGGTGAAACTTCATAGCAATCCCTCCCCGTTCGTCCGACGAATAATATCCAACACAGCCTCAATGGACTCCTCCAAAGTCAATGTACTGGTGTCCAGCAAAACCGCATCTTCCGCCTGCCGCAACGGTGCCTCAGAGCGCTCAGAATCCTGTTTGTCACGCTGGATCATGTCAGACAGCACTTCCTCAAATGTCACAGACTCGCCCTTCTCCTGCAACTCAATGAGTCGGCGCTGTGCCCTTGCCTCTGCGCTGGCCGTCAGAAAAATTTTAACCGGCGCATCCGGCAAAATGACGGTTCCAATATCCCGCCCATCCATAATGACCGAATTCTTTGCTGCAATCGTTCGCTGTGTTTCCAGAAGATACCTCCGAACCTCCGGAAGCGCAGAAACAAATGACGCATACATCGACATTTCCGGTGTCCGGATCTGTGTCGACACATCCTCTCCATTCAAAAGCACATGTTGTACGCCCTGTTCATCATACGTTAGTTCAATGGCCAAACCAGACAGAACAGGGGAAACCTTGTTTGTCTCGCCAATCAAAACACCCGCACGCCGGACTGCCAGTCCAATTGCTCGATACATCGCTCCAGTGTCCACGTACAGATACCCCAGCCGCTTTGCCGCAGCCCGGGCAATCGTGCTCTTTCCGGCGCCAGACGGCCCATCAATCGCCACTGCAATGGTATTCATTCCAACATTCTCCCTTACACTTTCTTTTCTCTGTATTCTTTCTTTCTATCATATTGCACGATGTCCCAATCCAATTGCGACCTCATTTAAATTCAGCATACCAATGCTGAAATATGCCACAACACTGACATGATCGCCGGAGCGGGCAATTCCAATCTTTCCTCCCACATTCAATCCAATCGCTTTGCTCGTGATCTGACTGACCGCTTCCCGGGCCGCACCAGCGACCGCGCCTTCTTCTCCGTGCTCAGACCCAATCAGTCCCTCACGTTTTGCAGCCACTACAGCCCTTTCTATGATCTTACTAACCGATGTAATAAAATCTCCGCCAAAATTCACTGCAGCCGCCTTGATCTCCTGTGTGCGCAGCTCCTCCTTCACCGCCCGTTCCTGCTCCAAATTATCCGTCAATGCAATCCGGATCGCAGCGGTTGCTACCTCTCTGCTGCCCATATCTGCTCCTCTCCTATCATGAACCCCGTGCTGCACTTTGTCCGGCCAGATAACCAGTTGACCATGCAATCTGCAAATTAAATCCACCCGTATAGGCATCAATATCCAGCAATTCCCCCGCAAAATACAATCCTGGAACCTTCTTGGATTCCATTGTTTTGGGAGAAACTTCACGCACTGATACACCGCCCGATGTCACGATCGCCTCTTCAATGGGCCGTGTTCCGGTAATGGTCAGAGGGAATTGCTTCATCACAGTGAGCAGCGCCAATCGCTGTTTCTTGGTAATCGAATTGACCTTTTCATGCGGATCAATGCCCGAATGCTCAATAACAATCGGAATCATCTTGCGCGGCAGCAGCGCGGACAAGACATTGCGGAAATCCACATTTGGTTTTTCGGAAAAATCCGATAAAATACGCTTGTCCAGCGTCTGACGATCCAAAGCCGGCTTCAGGTCAATTTCCGCCCGGTACTGCGCCTTATCCCACTTTCTCATATGAGAAGATGCACTGAGTACCAGTGGGCCAGAAATGCCAAAGTGGGTAAACAGCATCTCTCCAAAACCATCGTATATCTTTTTGTTGTTTTCGTAGATGGTCAATGCAACATTTTTGAGCGACAGCCCCTGCATACGCGGACAATCCGTGCCATCACACGTCAGCGGGATCAGGGATGCCCTCAGCGGAGTGACCGTATGCCCCATCTGCTGTGCCAAACGGTAGCCATCCCCTGTCGAGCCAGTCAACGGATACGAGGCTCCTCCCGTTGCCACAATCACACGATCTGCCAAATATCGATGTCCCTCTGCCTCAACACCACAGATGCTTCCGTCCTCTCCAGTGCACAGAGCCGTCACGTGCTTATGGTAAATGGTGACGCCTGCCCTTCGCACTGCACTATACAGCGCATCCACAATATCCATAGAGCGGTCCGATTGCGGAAACACACGGTTTCCCCGCTCCGTTTTGAGCGGTACCCCCTGCTTCTCAAAAAATTCCATCGTTTCCTGAACGCCAAACGTATCCAAAGCACTGTACAAAAAGCGCGGATTCTGCGGTACATTGGACAAAAAAGTTTCCGTATCGCAGTGATTGGTCACATTACATCGTCCTTTTCCTGTAATGACGATCTTCCGCCCAACCTTTTCATTGGGTTCCAATAACAGTACCTGAGCTCCTTCTTTCGCCGCCGCATAGGCCGCCATCAGTCCCGCCGCACCGGCACCAACCACTGCAACGGTAACCGGTGATTTATTCGTTATCGAGTTTTTCATATACCTGATACTCATCCCAAATGGTCTCCAATTTATTAAAGACCTGACTGATCTCCTTC
>CAYLXH010000088.1:0-9403 GCA_964387535.1 uncultured Butyricicoccus sp.
TCGATCTTCTTGGATACGCCAAAGAACGGACAGCAGCCGAGGAACTGCGAGAAAATAAAGTTATTGGTCAAAATTGCACCGAGAGCAATCGCTAAAACCTGTGTCATGTTTTATTACTCTCCTTTCTTCAGCAGCTTCTGCATCACCGCGATCACGCAGCCCAGCGTCAGGAAGCCACCGGCCGGCAGAATCATAATCGTAGCTGGCTGCGACAGAATCACATGACCCAGAATCGCGCCGCCGCCCAGTAACTCACGGATCACGGACAGGATGCTCAGCGTAAGCGTAAAGCCAAGGCCCATGCACAATCCGTCAATGGCAGACGGGAGCACCGGTGTCTTCGACGCGCAGGACTCCGCACGGCCAAGGATAATACAGTTTACAACGATCAGCGGGATGAACAGACCCAAGGATTCCGACAGGCTCGGAATGAAGGCCTGCAGAAGCAGGTCAACCATGGTTACAAAGCCCGCAATGATGGTGATGTACGCTGCGATACGAACCTTATTCGGGATAATCTTCCGCAGCAGAGAAATTACAATATTCGAGCAGATCAGTACAGCCGTTGCCGACAGGCCCATGCCGATACCATTGACCAAGGAGGTCGTCGTTGCCATGGTCGGGCACATACCAAGAACCTGGATCATAACCGGGTTGTTGGTAATCAGACCTTCTTTTAACTGTTTTCCAAAATTCATGTTACGCCCCTCCTTAGCTCAGAGTGGCAGCATAGTTTGCTGCCGCATCAACGCCGTTGGTTACCGCACGGGAGGTGATCGTCGCGCCAGTCAGCGCCTCAATTTCGCCGCCGTCCTTGCCTACCATAACCGAGCCATCCGCCGGAACGCCGGCAAACTGGCCATAGAACGACTCTTCGGTCGCCTTTGCACCGAGACCCGGAGTCTCACCGCTGCAGCTCAGGATGGAAATACCGGACACCGTGCCATCCGGCAGGATGCCGACCATCATATCGACCGCACCGCCGAAGCCGGTCGGTGCAACATCAATACAGTAGCCTGCGACTGCACCGCTGGCATCCGTCATCTTATATGCTGCCAATACCGAAACCGTTGCATTGTAGCCTTCCGCTGTGGTTCCTTCCGCAACGTCCAGCTGCTCTGCTTCGCAGTCCGGGATCAGGGCTGCCAGAGCATTTTCCGTCTTTGCCTGATCATTCTTTGCAATCGGTCCTACCGTAACAGCGTTAACCGCACCGAGAACCAGAGCGACAACAAGCGTAATTGCGCAGAGGATGCCGCCGAGCTGTACATATTCGTTCTTCTTCTGTGCCATGACTCAGCCCTCCTTCTTGGTCTTTGCCGGTGCACCGAACTTTGTCGGGCGAGTATACTTGTCAATCAGCCATACTGTGCAGTTCATAATCATGATGGAATAGCAGACGCCTTCCGGATAACCGCCCCAAGTACGGATCATGAAGGTCAGCAGGCCACAGCCAATACCAAAGATAACCTGGCCCTTTTTGGAAACCGGAGAGGTGACGTAATCGGTTGCCATGAAAATAGCACCCAGCATCAGACCGCCGCCAAATACGTTGTACAGCATGGACTCCACATGGCCCACACCAACAGACGGAACCAGCAGCGTCAGAACCGCAACCGTCAGAATATAGGCTGCCGGAATGTGGATCGTGATAACCTTGCGGTACAGCAGATAAATGCCGCCGATCAGAAGAGCCAGCGCGGAAACTTCACCCATGGAGCCGCCGATCTGGCCCAGGAACATATTCAGCAGCGTCGGCAGCTGTTCTTCCGACGTGCCCTTCAGGATCGCCATCGGGGTGGGGAGGCTGACTGCATCCGGATTGGAGAACAGGCTAACGGAAGCGTGTGCCCCAACCCAAGTGGTCATAGCAACCGGCCAGGACGCCATCAGGAATGCTCGGCCAGCCAGCGCCGGGTTGATGAAATTCTTGCCGATGCCGCCAAACAGCGCCTTGGCAAAGACAATTGCGATGCCGTCACCGATGATCAGCATCCAGTACGGAAGCGTGACCGGTACGACAAACGCCAGCAGAACACCGGTAACTGCCGCAGACAGATCGCCAATCGTGTTCGGCTGCTTGAGTACGGTGTTGCACAGCGATTCAAACACCATGCAGGCGAGCACAGAAACAACCGTCATCAGAATCGCGCGCGGTCCAAACACATAGGTAGACACACACAGCGACGGGATCAGCGCGATGATGACATCGAGCATGATCGAACGGGTATCCTCACTGCTCTTAATATGCGGGGAGGATGAAATTACAACATTACTGAAATCATACATATGTACTTCTCCTCCTTACTTCTTCGCAGCGTCCGCTTCTGCCTTGCGTTTTGCCTGAACACGCATCTTGGCAACGCGGAACTGCTGAACCAGCGGGATACGGGCCGGACATACGTATGCACAGGAACCACACTCGATGCAGTCGAGTACATCATATTCCTCACAGCCCTCCAAATCATTGTTGGCTGCGTACATATTCATATATACCGGGGTCAGGTGCATCGGGCAGACGCCGACACAACGACCGCAGCGAATACACTTCGGATCATCCACACGCTTATCCTCGTCCTCGGCAAAGGCAAGGTATGCATTGGTTCCCTTCAGAACCGGAGTCTCCGTTGTGAACTGGGCGTTGCCCATCATCGGGCCGCCCGCCAGCAGTTTGTTCGGGTTTTTCTTGAAACCGCCGCAGGCATCAATCAGTTCGGTAATCATCGTACCGGTGCGTGCCTCCAGATTCTTCGGCTCAGCAATGGCGGAACCGGAAATCGTGACAACGCGGCGAATGACCGGCATACCCAGCGCAAAGCAGCGGTATACCGCACCGGTGGTATCCACATTAAATACCGCACAGCCCGCGTCTGCCGGCAGCTTGCCGGACGGAACCTCACGGCCTGTGACCGCATTGATCAGCTGTTTTTCTGCACCCTGCGGGTATCTGCACTCCAGCGGAGCCAGCTTGATGATCGGATCACCGGCGATTAGCTCTTCAATTTTGGCAAAGGTATCCTGCTTATTCAGCTCAATACCGATAAATGCCTGCTTAACTCCCATGATCTTAACCAGGTACCGGGTACCCTCTACGATCTCCTCCGGGCGCTCCAGCAGCAGACGATGGTCCGACGTGATATACGGTTCGCACTCGGCGCCGTTAATCAGAATCGTATCGCACTTGCCGATACCGGACTTGATTTTTACATGGGTCGGGAAGGTCGCGCCGCCATGTCCGACGATGCCGGCATCCCAGATTGCCTGGATGCGCTCATCATTGGTCATAGCATCGAAGTCCTTCGGCTTAACCGACTCGTGAAGTCTGTCCTCGTGGTCATTTTCGATCACAATAGACATTACTTTCGCGCCGTTCGGATGGAGCATCGGAGCCACGTCGATTACCTTACCGGAAACCGAGGCATGGATCGGCGCGCTCACAAATCCGCCGGCCTCTGCGATCATCTGACCCATATCTACGATGTCACCTTTTTTGACCAGCGGCTTGGCTGGTGCGCCAATGTGCATCGAAACGGGAAGAACCACCTTGTCCGGAGTCTTCAGGATCTCGATCGGCTTTTTGTTTGTTGCGGATTTGTATCCCGGATCATCATGAGTGCCAGGATGAATACCGCCACGAAACGTGTACGCCATTATGGATTCACCTCTCTGTTCATTTTGTGCGGATCACATTCCGCACGATGGACGTATTATGAATTGACGGGACAGCCATCCCTCCGCAATCAGGCAGGGCTATCTCGTCAACGATATATACCTATTTCAAGGCATATCGTTATATACTAAATTATACCGATTCTGGTTCCTCTTCTCAAGGTCTTAATCAAATTTATTTGAAAAAAAATGGTGGAAACGCGGTTCTTTTCTGGTAAACTTTTTGGGAAAATCAGTATGTGTCTGATAACTTTATCCAAAATGGCGCATTCCACCGAATAGCTTTGCCATTTTAAGGAAAACATATTGTTGCATTCGCTGCAAAACACCGAAACGGAGGAACAATTGCTCGTTCCTCCGCATCCACTCAGTTTCCTCACGTGGTCATCCAAGCACCGACAGCTCGATCTCTACGAGATCCAACGCACTCTCCACATAAAACACCGGCGTCTCAATCGCAGGATCGTCCTGTGCGGGCAGAGACATGCACAAAACGCAACCTTTCCGCTGCGTATCGGCAATATGATACAGCCGACCATCATGCATCTCAGCAACACGGACGGCAAACGGAAGACCAAATCCCCAATCCCTGTCCAGTATCTGTGCGTCATGCATCTGCCATCCGTCGCGCATCCGCTCAATTGCCTGCTGCGGCATACCCGGTCCATCGTCCTCCACACGAATAACGACGAAATCTTCCCGCCGACTTGCCTTAAACACAACCTTCACCGCAGGCCCGCCGGCCTGAATGCTGTTGACTACCATTGTCACTAGTGCCGCCTGAAGCAGCGCCGGATCCGCCGTCACATATAGGCCGGACTCCGTCCATACGTTCACCTGATACCCATGACGTCGCAGAATATTCATGGTGTCCCGCAGCAGTTCTCCCACATCACAGCTTCGCGGTACGGATGGAACCCCATCGCTCCCCAGCAGTTCTGCGTGCTGTGCCTGTCGGAGCAGCTGAAGTGCGGTGTTTCGAATCTGTCTGGCCGTTTCCTCTGCCCCCTCAACGCGACTCAGCGTCTCGGCAGACCGCAGTAAGCTGTCTGCCCGCTGCCGCATTCGAAGCGCATCCAGCAACAGCGCCGGAAACCGCTCCTGCGCTCCCTCAAAAATCAATAGAGCCTCCCGCTCTAACGGGATCATCTGAATCATACAGCGCATGTGTCCCAGATCCGCCGACACCGTCTGTGTTTCTCCGCTCTGAATACAGGTATGGATCGCCGAACACACGGCTGGCGAAAGCCAATCCTGCACGGAATAAAAGCCTCCTCTGTCCAGAACTGCTTCACATGTTTCTGTGTGATACAGAACCATCAGTTCTTCCGAAACAATCGCCGCAGCTTTTCGGTACAGCTCCATCGAGTGCATCAGCCACTCGTATCGGTTCGCATTCATTCCCCATGTTTCTCTTTGTTGCACGACAACCTCACTCCAATTCGACAAATTCCTACCCGTATTATAACAGAAAATTTCTATATTTGAGCGAAATATGAAATTTTATATGAAATATCTTTGCAATTTTTACAATTAGGACATTGCAGAGAGCAAACCCTTTGTTGTATAATGTGTTCGTTTAGAAAAGGGCACACTTTAATCAATCAAGGAGGATATTACTACTATGGCTATCAAAGTAGGTATCAACGGCTTTGGCCGCATCGGCCGCATGGTATTCCGTGCTGGTCTGAAGAACCCGAACATCGATTTTGTTGCTGTGAACGATCCGTTCATGACTCCGGACTATATGGCGTATATGCTGCGCTATGACACGATGCACGGTCGCTATGACGGCACCATTGAGTATACCGATGATGCGATCATCGTCGATGGCAAGAAGATCCTGTTCCATGCTGAGATGGATCCGAAAAATATCCCGTGGGGCGCAGATGGTGTTGACTATGTTGTAGAGTCCACCGGCGTATTCCTGACCAAGGAGAAGGCTCAGGCTCATATCGACGGCGGCGCAAAGAAGGTTATCATGTCTGCTCCGTCCAAGGACGACACCCCGATGTTCGTTATGGGCGTTAACCAGGACACCTACACCAAGGACATGACCTTTGTTTCCAACGCTTCCTGCACCACCAACTGTCTGGCTCCGATTGCCAAGGTTCTGGATGAGGCATTTGGTATTACGGAAGGTCTGATGACCACGGTTCACTCTGCAACCGGCACCCAGAAGGTTGTTGACGGTCCGTCTAAGAAGGACTGGCGTGGTGGCCGTGCTGCTTGCGGCAACATCATTCCGTCTTCCACCGGTGCTGCAAAGGCAGTCGGCAAGGTTTATCCGAAGCTGAACGGCAAGCTGACTGGTATGTCCATGCGTGTTCCGACCCTCGATGTATCTGTTGTTGACCTGACCGTTAATCTGGCTAAGCCGGCAACCTATGCTGAGATCTGCGACGCAATGAAGAAGGCTTCTGAAGGCGAGCTCAAGGGTATCCTGGGCTACACCGATGAAGACGTTGTATCCTCCGACTTCCTGGGTGATGCACGCACCTCCATCTTCGACGCAAAGGCCGGTATCGCTCTGACCGACACATTTGTCAAGGTTGTTTCCTGGTATGACAACGAATGGGGCTACTCCAACAAGCTGCTGATGCTGATCGAGCATATGGCTGAGGTTGACGCCAAGTAATTTCTCCCATTTGAAAACAGAGAGCTTCCCAAACGGGAAGCTCTTTTTTCATCCCGCGCCAGTGTATGCAGTATAGTTTGGCACTGGTGAATAGGAATTATAAAGGCAGTTTTTACCGAGCAAAAAACGACCTGTTTTTGTTCAAAACAGGTCGTTTTAAATCAGTCCTAACAGGCAATCTCTTTCGGCGAATCCCAACCGGATGTCATCTGACAAAGCGGTTTTTCGTCTCTTACCGTTGCCGAGACTCTCTATTATTATGATACATAGTACAGTTCTTCCGTGCCATAGGAAGGATAATATACTGTTGTCTCATCATTTCCTATCGTCACATCACATGAGTCTTCTCCCAAACTGAAGTTAAGCATGACACGCGGAGGATCATATTCTCCGGTGTACTCTCCCAGATCGTCGTCGTATTCCCCCCATGTGTCAACCCAGTAACTTGCATCAATAACACCGTCAGTATCAGAAACCTCCTCATCGCCGCCAAACCACTGTTCTGTCAGATTGGCAGACAACGCTGCAACCCCGTTTTCTTCGTCAAATGATTGGATATCCATTTCAAAATCAGCCGTAAGCCAAGAATCATCCTGCAAGGCTGCCTTCCACACACCAACCAATTCACTGCAATCAAACGGATTGTCGTATCCCAATTCCGCCGTCCATGTTCCATATCTTCCTTCACTTCCATAGAAATTATAGCCCAGCGTAACCTCACCATCGTAATCACACCATGCGCCATCATAGGCAACATCATAAATAAATTTCGTGTAATAGTAATTCCAGGTACCCCATTCTTCTTCATACGTCTCTGCGGAAAAATCCCGATTTTTGCAGGAATAGGAATCAAAATAGTAGTAGCTTATTCTCATGTCTGCCACATCTTGCGTCACCCCGCTCAATGGTATAATCTCACCACTGCTATTCCCGTCTGAGTCCGTAGAATCCAACCAGTTGTCCAGAATCCATCCGCCCTTGTCATAATAGTTATAATATAAAATGTAATCCCCAACATAACGATACTCATCATTTTCCATCGTAATGGTGCAGTATACTGTGTCATCCTTTTCATTGGTCTGACGCTTCTCAATTTCTATATTTTGAACATCCAGCACAAAGGATTCTTCTCCATTGTCATCAATGTCAATATAGATGGTTCGCGCCTCTTCCGGCAAGTCCTTTGCGATCTGCTTTTCCGACGGCGCCGATTTTCCACAGGCTGTTAACACAAACAACATGGCGATCAGCACCATCCATTTCCCTAATGCCCTATTATTCATCTGTATTTTCCTCACTTTCTTTCGATCATTCACTCTTCGTAAGGATTATGTCATCCGCAATAATCCAAGATACTTGATCACTGTAGCAATACATGGTAAGATATTCCACGTCTCTGACATCAATCTCAAAGGAGGTGGACGTATTTTCCTCACTGATCTTGTCTGTTGTATAAATCAAGTCGTTGCCATCATAAAATTCCAGCCAGTTTACGGATTTATCACGCAAACAAATCGTACCACACAATGTGTTATATGCTCCATCCAGCTCCCATCTGGTAAAACAGGCATCAATTCCCTCGTCATAGGTACAAAGAACGGAATAGCAATCCTTATGACGCCACCCATCTAAATCCTGAATATCTGTTTCATATTCAAACGGATCATTATAGTCTTCACTGGTACTGTAAAACGGCAGATCCAGCAAGTTCACTTGCGTATCCTCTTCTTCCGCCTTCTCTTCTTCCTGTTCCGGTTCACCGCTGCCGCTCTCCGGTTGTTCTATTTCCGAACTCTTCAGCGCTGGAATGACTTCTGTATATGTCTTTCCGCACTCTGAACAGGTGTATTCCTCATATCCCTCTTTGCCAACACTCGCCTCCACATAATCGGAACGATAGTAATTGTGGTCACACTCGTTTCCTGTAAAATAAAATCTGGCACTAAAGGCAGCACAGAAACAAACCGCCAACACCGCAATACCGATCAAAAATAACAATATTTTTTTCATATCTTTCCTCCCCACAATGTTGTTCAAGCTATACACAGCTGTGATATATCACAAACTGATGTCATTATACCACATCACTTCAAATTAGTGAAGTATCACTAACCTTATTTTTGCCTATGACATACCATGGAACCAAATCCATATATCACTAGGAGGAATACCATGAATACGCAGGAGGCTGTTGCTCTTCGTATCTCTCAGCTGTGCATGCAGCGGGGAATTACACCCAATGGATTGAGTTATCTCGCTGCTGTCCCACAAAGCACCATAAAAAGCATTCTCGCTGGTGAAAGCAAGAATCCTGGAATTGTTACAATCAAAAAATTATGCGATGCATTCGAGATTACTCTCAGTGAATTTTTCACCACACCAGAATTCAACACTTTGGAACAGGAAATCAAATAATGCGTACAAAAAAAACGACCTGCTTTTATTGAAAGCAGGTCGTTTGCATAGTCTCATCAATCAAAGAATTTTTCATGTACGGCGCGGACCGCACGGGTTGCGTCGTCAAGTTCAACGACAACCGAAATCTTGATTTCACTAGTCGAAATCATCTGAATATTAATCTGCTGCGAAGACAGTGCATCAAACATCTTCGCTGCAACACCCGGGTTGGAAACCATACCCGCACCGACAACCGAAACCTTTGCCAGGCCGCCGCGCGAAATGACATTCTCATATTGCAGGCGCTCCTTATTTTCCTGCAGCAGCTGCAATACGTTCTCCAGGTCCGCTGTCGCAAGAGTAAAGCTGATTTCCTGCTTCACGCCGTCACCGCCGGACTGCAGAATGATGTCAATATTAATCTTATTTTTTGCAAGCAGTGAGAACAGACGGAATGCCTTGCCCGGCTCATCCGGCAGACCGGTGACCGTCACACGCGCAACATCCTTGTCGCAGGCAACACCGCTGATAATCATTTTTTCCACAGAAACAACCTCCTTGACTTTCGTTCCTGGATTTCTTGTCAAACTCGAAATTACTTCGAGATCAATGTTGTACTTCTTCGCCATTTCCACAGAGCGGTTATGCAGCACCTGTGCGCCCAGCGTTGCCAGCTCCAGCATCTCGTCGAAGGTAATT
>CAYLXH010000089.1:0-2201 GCA_964387535.1 uncultured Butyricicoccus sp.
CTGATGGAAGAAAAACGACCTGGTCAGTATTTTCCGGTTGATGAGGACGAACGCTATACGTATTTATATAATTCCAAAGATATGTGTATGATTACACACATTCCAGAATTGGTTGCGGCGGGAATCACATCGTTTAAAATAGAAGGTCGTGCAAAAACGGCGTTCTATACCGCTGGCATTACCAGTGCATACCGTCGGGCTGTCGATGCGTATTTTTCGTCCGGTGATCCGGAGTTTAAACTTCCAGAAGAAATCGCTGAGGAAATCGGAAAAGTCAGTCATCGAGAATATTTTACCGGGTTCTATCTTGGACGTGATCCACAAGGACAATACTATCAGGATTGTATGTATATCCGAGACTGGGAAGTTGCTGCATTGTTCGAATCCTGTGATGAGGATGGAAATGCGGTGTTTGTTCTGAAGAATCGCTTTTTTGCCGGGGAAACCTTGGAGCTGATGCAGCCCGGAGAGCCAATCTATCGTTTTACAGTAGATTCAATGCAAAATGATCAGGGAGAAGAATTAGATGCTGCCCGTTCTGCGATGATGCGTATTCATCTGAAATTTCCATTTCAGGTGAAAGAATTTGGTATTCTTCGCCGCGAAAAGACACGGTAACCGATCAATTGCAGGGAATCATACTGCACGAAATTTCTTGTCTGATGTGTTAACCAGTTGACAAATATCAAAAACAGAGTATAATATTTTTATATATTGACAGTTGCAATGAGGAAATGAGATACAGAGGTTTATTTTTAGAGAGCAGGGGACGGTGGAAGCCCTGTAGTAAAGCTGTATCGGCCACTTCTGAGCAGTCCGGGAGGACCGGAACGTTCGTCCGCGTTAAGGACACCACGAGATACCGTTTTCGGTAAATTAGGGTGGTACCGCGAAATCAGCTTTCGCCCCTATGGCCTTAGGGGTGAAGGCTTTTTTTCTTATAATTTTGATGATTTGGAGGAATTATGTATGGAATATATGGGAGTGAACGAAATTCGTGAAAAGTTCCTTTCGTTTATGGAATCGAAAGGCCATCTCCGTCTGCCAAGCTTTTCTTTGATCCCTCAAGGCGACAAGTCGTTGCTGCTCATTAACTCTGGTATGGCACCGATGAAGCCATATTTTACCGGAGAACAGGAGCCGCCCCGTCACCGCGTTACGACGTGCCAGAAGTGCATTCGTACGGGAGACATTGAAAATGTTGGAAAGACGGCGCGCCACGGCACCTATTTTGAGATGCTGGGTAACTTCTCCTTTGGTGATTACTTTAAACGAGAAGCGATTACCTGGAGCTGGGAGTTCCTGACTGAAACCATGGGAATTCCAGCGGATCGTTTGTATCCATCTATTTATGTAGACGATGACGAAGCCTATGAAATCTGGAATAAAGAGATCGGTATTTCTGATGAGCGAATTTTCCGATTCGGCAAGGAAGATAATTTCTGGGAGCATGGTTCCGGTCCGTGCGGCCCATGCTCAGAAATCTATTATGACCGTGGAGAGAAGTATGGCTGCGGTAAGCCGGACTGCACGGTTGGCTGCGACTGTGATCGCTATATGGAAGTATGGAACAACGTATTTTCCCAGTTCGATAACGACGGCCACAATAATTATACGGAACTGAAACAGAAAAACATTGATACCGGCATGGGATTGGAACGTCTGGCCTGCGTCATGCAGGATGTTCCATCGCTGTTTGATGTTGACACGGTCCGTAATATCACAAACCATGTTACACGCATTTCCGGAAAGACCTATGGACAGGATTATAAGACAGATGTTTCGCTTCGCGTCATTACTGACCACATTCGGTCCACCGTTATGATGATTTGTGACGGTGTCATTCCGTCTAACGAAGGCCGTGGATATGTTCTTCGCCGTCTGTTACGCCGAGCAGCCCGTCACGGTAAGCTGCTTGGCATCGACAAACCGTTCCTGTATCAGGTTTGTGATACCGTAATTCAGGAGAATGCCGGTGCATATCCCACTCTGGTGGAGAAGCAGGATTATATCCGTAAGGTCATTCAAGTGGAGGAAGAACGCTTCGATGCAACCGTTGACGCCGGACTGGAAATTCTTAATGATATGATTGAGGACGTCAAAAAGCAGGGAAAAACAGAGCTGCCTGCCGATGATACTTTCAAACTTCACGACACCTATGGCTTCCCGATTGACCTGACGATTGAAATACTGGAAGAGCA
>CAYLXH010000089.1:2211-9383 GCA_964387535.1 uncultured Butyricicoccus sp.
GGGATGACGACAGACCGAGATGGATTTGACACTCTGATTGAGGAACAGAAGCAGCGCTCTCGTGAGGACCGTAAGCGAATGGGAGACGTTGGTTGGGTATCTGAGGATCTGGGATTAGATAAGACCATGAGTACAGAATTCTGCGGCTATGATTCCCTGACCTCAGAAGCAGAGGTGTTAGCTCTGATTGCAGATGGAGAGAGCACGGATGCCGTTCGCGGCGAGGGAACAAAGGTTACGGTTGTCCTGGATCGCACTCCGTTCTATGCGGAGATGGGCGGTCAGGTTCCGGACTATGGTGTGATTTCCCACGGCTCGTGTTCGGTCAAGGTCGATAACGTACAGAAGAGCGGTGACGGTCGCATCTATCTGCATTCTGGCGTTCTGGAATCTGGCATGATCAGCCGTGGGGATACTGTGGTGTGTGAAGTAAACAAAGAACGTCGTCAGGCGATCTGCCGTTCTCATACCGCAACGCATTTGCTGCAGCAAGCACTGCGTCAAGTTCTGGGATCTCACGTAGAACAGGCCGGCTCTTATACAGATGCGGATCATGTTCGTTTTGACTTTACGCACTTTGCGGCTATGACTCCGGAAGAGATCCGACAGGTAGAGCAGATTGTCAACGATAGAATTTTGGAAGGCATGGATGTCGTCACGGAAATTCTTCCGATTGAAGAGGCAAAGAAGAAGGGCGCGATGGCCCTGTTTGGTGAAAAGTACGGCGACTTCGTTCGTGTAGTACAGGCTGGCGATTTCTCTGTCGAGTTCTGTGGCGGCACACATTTGGACAATACCGCAAAGGCTGGTATGTTTAAGATTGTGTCGGAAGCTTCTGTGGCAGCTGGCGTCCGCAGAATTGAGGCACTTACTGGCCGCGAGGTGCTGAACACCCTGCATCAACTGGATCAGACTGTCTCAGAGGCAGCTTCTGCGCTGAAGACTTCACCGGGAGAATTACTACGCCGTACGCAAGCTGTCATGGAAGAAATTCGCACAATGACGAAGGATATTTCCAGCTTGAATGATAAGATTGCGAACATGCAGATGGCAGATTTGTTTAATGTTTCTATTGATGTCGGAGGCGTGAATGTTATTGCAACTAAGCTGAATGTTACTCCTGAAGTTATGCGCTCCATGGGAGATGCTATCAAGGAGAAGGCGCCCAATGCAGTTGCTGTTCTTTCGATTGTTCCAGAACCGGATAAGATCCAGTTGCTGTGTGTGGTTGGAAAAGAAGCACAGGCGAAGGGTGCACATGCCGGCAAGATTATTAAGGAAGTTGCTAAGATGTGCGGCGGCGGCGGTGGCGGCCGCCCGGATTCTGCATCCGCTGGTGGCAAGAAGCCAGAACTGTTGGAAACCGCATTGGAAGCCGTTAACAATATTGTCGGCGATCAGTTGAAGTGATTTTGATTGATATGGTATAATCAAAGAAAGACTGTTATCCCATTGTCATAAGAAGGAGGGATTGTTATGAATGACTGTCTGTTCTGTAAGATTATCAGTGGAGAGGTTCCGTCTAAAAAAGTCTATGAGGACGAATATGTCTACGCGTTCTATGACATTGCACCACAGGCTCCGTCTCATTTTCTGGTAATTCCAAAGACGCATATTGCATCCGCTGCTGCGATTACACCGGAAAATAGTGAAGCAGTTGCACATTGCTTCGAGGCCATTGCGAAAATTACCAAGGATCTTGGAATTGAGAGTTTCCGAGTTGTTTCCAATATCGGAGAACAAGCTCAGCAAAGTGTGTTCCATCTTCATTTCCACGTTCTCTCTGGACGAGACATGACCTGGCCACCCGGCCGATTGCAATTTGAGAAAAAGAGGTGACACACGATTCGTGTCACCTCTCTTGTTATCATGTATTAGGAGGAACGATATGAGCTGGCGCCCGCTTACCTGCTTTTCGCTATTGTTTGCCATTGGGATTGGTCTGGAATTCTTAGTTGGTATGCAATGGTGTCTGACTACCGGAATTTTTGCTGTGGTTTTCGTAATTGGAGCAGTAGCGGTTCGTTTTCGCAGGGCGTTCTTCGCGGCAATTTGTTTTGCAGGATTCCTGTCTGGGTTTCTGCACGCTTGGTTTTACGAGACTCACATAGAACAGCCATTTGTCAATTGG
Source organism: uncultured Butyricicoccus sp. (assembly GCA_964387535.1). Classification (GTDB taxonomy): domain Bacteria; phylum Bacillota; class Clostridia; order Oscillospirales; family Butyricicoccaceae; genus Butyricicoccus_A. The sequence continues at coordinate 4,343 of CAYLXH010000089.1, forward strand.
AATGGATTCCATCGTCGGATTACGGTCACAGCAGTGGAGTATCCAGAGCAGTATGAGGATGAACAACGTGTAGAGGTTCGTATTCCGGCAGAACAATTGAGCCTTACGACAGCGACCCATACTTTTCTGACCCTGCCCAAGACCGATGAGGAAATTGAGCCGGGAGACTCCCTCTCGATACACACAAAATTTTATGTGCCGGAGAGAGCGGATGGATTTGATCGTCCTGCATATTATCGTTCGATTGGATGCCCGGTTTTGGCAACTCATACGGCGCAGACCGAGATTGTTGTAACAAAACCTTCCGTGCGCCCGCTCTGGTACTATCCAAAGGCTTTGAGACAAACGTGGCAGAGTAGTTTGTCTGATTGGTTTCCAGAACGGCAGGCCGCATTTCTCTCAGCGTTGTTGTTTGGTCAAAAGGATGGTCTTAGTACCATTGACAGGAATCATCTGCGCAAAGCGGGCCTTTCTCATGTTACTGCGGTGTCTGGACTTCATATTGGCTTTCTCTTAGGCTTTCTTCTGCTGCTGTTTGGCCGAAAGGCCGGATCTCTTTTGGGCCTTCCGGTGTTGTTGGCATATATTGCTATGATAGGTGCATCTCCCTCCGTACTTCGAGCATCAATGATGTATGGGCTTGTCCTTCTGGCATTCCTGATCGGAAGAGAAACAGACAGTATTACTTCTCTTGCGACGGCGCTCTTACTTTGTCTTGTGATTCGGCCTGTTTCGCTTCTTTCTGCCAGCTTACAATTGTCATTTGCGGCCACAGCAGGGATTTTATGGTTGGCGGTTCCGATTCAGACAGTATGTACCGCCCCGGCACGAAAAATGCCTTATGTTGTGCGGCGCGCATTTTCTTGGTTTGCATCTGTAATTGCGTGCTCGTTTTGTGCACTGTTGTTTACAACACCGATTCTTCTGCTTCATTTCTCGTATTTGTCTGTGCTGTCTCCGCTTACGAATTTTTTGACGCTTTGGGCGGTTACACTGACGTTTGCACTGGGAATTTTGTTCTGTGTGGTGGTCTCTTTTTGTGCGCCGATTGCGCATATCGTTGCTGCGTTGCTTTCCATTTTGGTGCAATATATTTGGGGGGTTACTGATCTCACTGCGAACATTCGTGGCGGAGTCCTCTGTGTTGACCATGTTATAGATATTTTATTACTTTTGTTGATGTCTTTGCTATTTATTCTATCCGTTCGCAGCCGAAAGCGCAAAATTATTATGGCTTCGTTGCCGCTTTATGTACTTTTTCTGTTTGGATACAGTTATGTGGAATATCATATTGCACAGAATGAATTGCGCGTTACTTGCTTTTATGAGGGATATGGACAGTGCATTGCGGTTCGCTACGGGGAGTATCTGGCGCTCATTGACTGTGGTTCCTCCGGTTACCACAATGCGGCGCAGGATGTTGCTGAATATATGGATTGGTATGGAATACATCAGGTCGATGTGTTGATTCTCACCGCAGGAAATTCTTCTCACTCTAGGGATGTGGAAGAGCTTGCGGCTCTCGTTCCAGTAAGGGAAGTATATCTTGCAGAACAAGGAGAACAGACCCTTACAGAACTGGAAACCGTTTCATTTACCATATTGGATGACGAAGGACGATATTCAGTGGGAGCTCCTTCGCTTGATTTAGAAGTTATGCCAATTGACGGGCATCTGGCGGTGTTGATCGCTTCTTCTGGAGATTCGTCTGTGATGGTGACACATAGCCTGACACAATTACGAATTTTACACCTGTTGGAGCGGTATCCGACGTCTTGCCGCACGCTGGTGGCTGCAGACAGTATTTCAGAAGATAATGATCGTCTGTGTAGCATTATGTCGCAGCTCACACCGGAACAGATTATTTTAGAATCAGGCTGGACACATGATTGGGACATGTTATATGGAGTGCCCGTACAGTTTGTTGATGAACAAGGGGAAACAACCATAATTGTGCCGCCAATAGAACAAAAATAACAATAAAGAAAGGAGAATCGGTATGGCTCGGCAACGCAAAAAGACACTGAATGGTGCCGATGTGCTCAAACAGGATTTGAAAAGCCAGAACCTTAAATCTCTGTATTTAATTGGTGGAGAGGAGTCCTACTTAAAAGAGCATTATCTTCGGGAACTGATCAATGCATTGGTCGATGATACCTTTCGAGATTTCAATTTAGAGGAATTCGATGGGACATCGGTCACGGTAGAGCAACTGACAAATGCAATTGACAGCTATCCTGCAATGGCGGAACGCCGTGTTGTCGTGCTCAAAGATTTTGATGTTTTTCGAGCATCTGCGGTATGGAAAGAATATTTGCCAGATATCCTATCTGATTTACCGGAATACATCTGTGTCATTTTTTACTATGATACCGTGGAACTGAAGCCGGATAAACGAACCAAACTGTATGCGTTGATTCAGAGCGTTGGTTGCATCGCAGAATTTTCTCACTTAGAACGCCATGATCTGATCCCATGGGTACGACGTCATGCATCGGCGCAGAAAAAACAGATATCAGACACCACCTGTGAGTATCTGTTATTTTTATGTGGTACGTCCATGACTAATTTGGTCACTGAGATTACCAAAGCATGTGCACATAGTGTTACCGATGAAGTGACACGAAAGGATGTTGATGCAGTTTGTTCTAAAGTTCTGGATGCTGTTGTTTTTGATTTAACGGATGCTATTGCGGATGCGCGCTTTGACCGAGCGCTTACTATCGTAAATGATTTGATCGCGCAGAAAAATGAACCAATTGTGCTGCTCACATCGGTATCACGCCACATTCAGCGTTTGTATGCAGCGAAGCTGGTCGCTTCTTCTCATGGTACAGAGCAAGATTTGATGGAGATATTGGATACCAAATCATCGTATTATGCTCGAAAGATGCGTGACGCAGCACGGCGTTTTTCCCTTTTTTGGCTTCGGAATGCCTTGTTGCTGGGGGGTGAGGCGGATATTGCAATGAAAACGACAGGAACAGACAGGGAAAAGGTGCTGGAGCTGTTTCTTCTGCGTCTGGCCTCAGAACAGGAGAAGAAAGTATGATTCGGATCCAAGAAGCGATTATTGTGGAAGGACGGTATGATGTCAATAAAATCAAGCAGCTTGTTGACACGATGGTTATTCCGACCAACGGATTTTCCATTTTTAATGATCATGAAAAGCTGCAATTGATTCGTCGGATAGCTGCACAGCGTGGTATTCTGATTTTGACCGACAGTGATGGTGCGGGCTTTGTAATTCGCAATTATCTTAAAGGAGCACTGCCGAGAGAAGAAGTAAAACATGCATATATTCCACAGATCATTGGGAAAGAAAAGAGAAAAGCACATGCTTCCAAAGAAGGAACATTGGGAGTTGAGGGGATTCCGGACGATATTTTGTTGGAGGTTTTTGTGCGGTCAGGAGTCACGGTGCTGGATCAAGAGCAACCGACCGTACGGTTGATTACCAAAGCGGATTTTTTTGCATGGGGCCTGTCCGGCGGGCAGGGAAGTGCCAAAAGACGAAGGCAATTGCTGAGGCAATTGCAGCTTCCTGTTCATATGACAGCAAATGCTCTGGTGGAATACATCAATGCAGTTTCCAATTATGAAGAAGTGTGCAGACTGGTACAGGAAATGGATCATTGCTCTTGTGGGGACGTATCAAAATGAGTAGTATATGGGAGTTTTGAGAATACCGTAGGATGTGTTTCCAGAAAAAGATATGATGATCACTACGAACAGAAACGTATTGAATCTATTTTCATTTTGTGATATTATTAATTAACACAAAATAGATTAGCCGTTTTATGAGCTCTTTTAGGGGAAGGGGTATATTGCTCTGAGCAAAGCGGCCGACAGGAGGCCTTTGGTGAAATATACAGCAATTGATTTTGAAACCGCGAATTCTTCACCGCTCAGTGCATGTTCTATTGGTGTTGTTGTATTTCAAGATGGTATCCCAATTCGGGAATCCATTCATTATATTCAACCACCAAAGGAGTTTGGAAAGTTTAACTGGTATAACATTCGAATTCATGGCATTAAACCGGCAATGGTTGCAAATGAGCCAACTTTTGATGTTGTCTGGAAAGAGATACGGGCTGATATTGCAGACACATTGGTTGTATGCCATAATGCTATGTTTGATACGTCTGTTTTATATAAGCTTCTTACCTACTATCATCAACCAATTCCTAATTTTATGTATGTATGTACGGTGAAAATATCTCAGAAAGTTTGGCCGGACATGGAGAATCATAAACTGGATACTGTGTCTCAGGAATTGGGAATTGCGTTGGATCATCATGAAGCATTGTCGGATGCCCGTGCGTGCGGCATCATTTTGGCACAGGCTATGACAGAATTGGGTTGTTGCAACATTGATGAACTTGCGGAACGAATTGGTATGAGAATTGGTCGGATCACGGCGATGGAACAAGTCTCCTGTTCTACCGCTGAGGAAATTTGTAGAAAGATGGAGGCGGAAAAGCGTAAGGAAAGTAGCCGTCGCCAATATTATGCATATCGAGCCAAAGAGGCTGCACGAAAAGTGACAGGCAAAACTGGTCAAAGACCAAACCAGTGAGGAGGAATGGGTTATGGATAATTGCAGGATTTGTGGATGTCTTTCTGAATTCGGGACGATGATTGCAGATGGATGGAACACGATAGTAGCTAAAGGAGGCGCGGGGCTTGCGGGGGTATATGCAGCAGCGATTGCATGGCTCAGTGGTCTTGTTTTTTCTGAAGCTGTTATTATAAAGACATTTCTGCTTTCAGTTGGCATTTTAATTGGAGCAACGTTTTCTGATTTTGTAAAAAAACATCGTGCTTTCTTTGTTTTTGCTGCATTGGTTGCTTTATCAGCGTTTTTATACCAGGTATTTATTGCCATGCAGGATGATGACGAATTTTAAGATTATTTTTTGGTTTAAAATTTCTGAAATTTTTCTTGTAATTTGTAGGCAAGCATGATATAATGCTTTTGTTGTCTAATGCCGGTGTGATGGAATTGGTAGACGTAGTGGACTCAAAATCCGACGCTGGC
>CAYLXH010000090.1:0-4987 GCA_964387535.1 uncultured Butyricicoccus sp.
CAGATATTCTTCATTCCCTGCCCGAACGCATTTTCTGCGATGGCATGGCAGAAGTCATCAAATATGGCTGCATCGCCAATCCAGACATTCTCGACCTCATTTCCTCTCCGGATTTTTCCTCCAATATGGAATGCATTGTCTATGAATGTGTCCGCATCAAGCGTGATGTTGTCCAGGAAGATGAACACGACAATGGGTTGCGCATGATTCTAAATTTCGGGCACACAATCGGTCATGCTGCAGAAAAACTCGGCAACTACGTCGATCTCAGCCACGGCCAGGCAGTCGCCATCGGCATGGTCGCCGCCGCTCGGCTGAATGTAATGCTCGGAGGAAATGATCTCACCGAACGCATTGCCGCACTCTGTACCGCACACCATTTGCCAACTGCGTTGCCCTATGACAGAGATATGCTTTACCAATCCCTCCTGTCAGATAAAAAAATGCGTTCCGAAACCATGAACTTTATCCTCGTCGATCAACTCGGAAAAGCAGAAATCCGCAAACTCACCCGCGAGGAATTGCAACAGCTGGTCATTCAGCTTTGACAAACCAATACGGAAAGGAGAGCAACTATGGGCTCTGTTTGGGGAAATAACCTGAAACTCAGCATTTTCGGCGAGTCCCATGGCGGAGGCATCGGCTGTGTGCTCGATGGTTTCCCGTCCGGCGTCGCCTATGATGAATCATTTGTTCTCGCAGAAATGGACCGACGTGCCCCAGGTAAAAACCGTCAGTCAACTGCACGCCGCGAAAAGGACCTTCCCAAGGTCCTTTCCGGCGTGTTTGAAGGGAAAACCACGGGGACTCCGATTTCCTGCGTGATCGAGAATACTGACACCCGGTCGGGTGACTACCGCAATTTAATCGAACATCCCCGTCCGGGTCACGCTGATTATACCGGACAAGTCCGCTTCCAAGGCTGCAACGATCCACGCGGCGGCGGACACTTCTCTGGCCGTCTCACCGCGCCACTGGTCTTTGCCGGAGCCATGTGTAAATTGTTTCTGAAAACCAAGGGAATCGAAATCGGCTCTCATATCGCCTCCATAGGACAGATTATGGACACCGCCTTTGACGATGTCTCGGTTTCCCCACAGCAGCTTGCTGCGCTTCGTGAACAGGACTATCCCATCATCAACCCCCGTGCGCAACAGGCCATGCTCGATTTGATTGAGCAGGCACGCAGCACACAGGATTCTGTCGGCGGTATCATCGAATGTGCCGTAGTCGGACTTCCGGTCGGCTTGGGCTCCCCTATGCTGCAAACCGTCGAGGGACGGATTTCCTCCATGCTGTTCTCTGTCCCTGCCGTCAAGGGCGTGGAGTTCGGCGCAGGTTTTGCGATCTCCTCCATGTTCGGCTCAGAGGCAAATGATCGCCTGTTGCTGGAACAGGGAGTTGTGCGTTCAGAAACCAACAATAATGGCGGTATCCTCGGTGGCATCACCAACGGTATGCCTGTCATTCTCCGTGCAGCCATCAAGCCGACTCCATCCATTTCCCGCGAACAGATGACACTCAATCTGTCAAGCGGGGACGTAGAGCCGCTGGTCATCAAGGGCCGACACGATCCCTGCATTGTAACTCGTGCTGCACCGGTCATCGAAGCTGCGGTCGCTGTCGCAATCACCGATTTATATAGGGAGGCTTACGGCTATGCGTCAAATTGAAGAAGTCCGCAAAGAAATCAACGAGATTGATCGCCAGATTGTCGATCTGTTTCTCCGCCGTATGAAGTGTGCCGAAGAAGTCTCCGACTTCAAAATGCACACGGGTGGTCAAGTTCTGGTCACCCAAAGAGAAAATGAACTGCTCAACACCATGCTCCAAAACGTTCCGGAGCAATTGCGCAAGGAATACACGGCCCTGCTTCGTACCACAACGCGAATCAGCCGCAAATATCAATACGCACGGATGCTCAAAGCCGAGCCATATCGGCTGCAGCTGCCAATCACCGCACGCATTGATTCTCCCAAAACCGTATGTTATCAAGGGTTGGAGGCGTCATATCAGGAAGCCGCCGTCAAAGCGTTGTTTCCCGAAGCAGACCGCTATCATCTGCGCACCTTTGAAGATGTTTTTCTCGACGTCTCAGAAGGACGTGCAGATGCAGGTGTCGTTCCGGTAGAAAACTCCACCGCCGGTACGGTCAATGAAGTATATGACCTGTTGGAAAAGCACGGTCTGTACATCTCTCACTCTTATATCGGCCGCGTGCGACACTGTCTTGCAGCATGTGACGGCGCAACCATGGAGACCATAAAGACCGTCCATTCCCATCCTCAGGCATTGCGGCAGTGCTATCACTACATTTCAGAACATGGTTTCGCCGAGGTCAAAGAGACCAATACCGCCATCGCCGCCGATCTGATTTCCAAAACGAAGGATCCGACCCGTGCGGCAATTTGTTCGGAAGAGGCTGCCGAGCGATATCATTTGACTATTCTGGAAAAAAATATCAACGATGGAGATTTCAATCAAACCCGTTTTATTGCCGTCACGCGCGGTCTCTCCGCCAAGAAGGAGGACAATCGCGTCAGCCTGATCCTGATTCTTCCCCATGTGACCGGCAGTCTCTACGCCGCGCTGTCAGTTTTTTCCGATTACGGTTTGAACATGACCGAAATTCATTCCCGTCCGTTACAGAACATGCCATGGAATTACTGCTTCTATATTGATTTCGCCGGCAATATTCTGGATGAGGACACTCGTGCTATGCTCTATCAGCTGACACAGGAAATCCCGGTCGTCCGCATTTTGGGATCATTTCCTGTCATCGAAGAGGAGGGACTCAATGAAACCAACTAATCTCATTTCCTCTGTCTCTGGCCTCAGAGGCAACATCACCGTTCCCGGTGACAAATCCATTTCTCACCGGGCAATCATGCTGGGTGCCTTGTCATCCGGAGACACACACATCACCGGTTTTCTGATGGGTGAGGACTGTCTTGCTACCATTGACTGCTTTCGCAAAATGGGAGTACAAATTGATGTGTCCGATCAGACAGTCCTTGTCCACGGTGTTGGTCTGCACGGACTGCAGGCTCCATTTGAACTGCTGTATACCGGCAACTCCGGTACCACAACCCGGCTGCTGACTGGTATTCTTGCCGGTCAGCCATTCATGACCACCGTAGACGGCGATGATTCCATTCAGAATCGTCCAATGGGACGTATCATGAAGCCGCTGCATCAAATGGGAGCGGACATTGCCGGTCGACAGGACAACTATTGTCCCCTGACCATTTTCCCTTCTCCACTTCATGGCATCCGCTATGAAATGCCCGTTGCCTCCGCGCAGTTGAAATCCTCAATCCTGCTTGCCGGGTTATATGCGGACTCCCCTACCACTGTTGTAGAGCCAGCACCTTCGCGTGATCACACAGAGCGCATGCTGCGCGCTCTTGGTGTTACTATTCACACAAGCGGCACAACTATTACTCTGACTCCGCCGCAGGAACTCCTTGCTGCCGATGTTGTCGTCCCCGGTGACATCTCTTCCGCTGCTTATTTCCTTGTCGCCGGTCTCATCATTCCAAACAGTGAAATTCTCATTCAGAACGTCGGTGTCAATCCAACACGCACTGGCATTTTGGATGTACTAAACCAGATGGGTGCCGATATTACACGCCTCAATGAGCGCGGTGACATCGAGCCGGTCTGTGATCTTCTTGTACGCAGTTCCCCATTGCATGGCACTGTCATTGACGGCGACTTGATTCCTCGACTCATTGATGAGATCCCGGTTCTCGCGGTTGCAGCTGCATTCGCCGAGGGCGAAACCGTATTCCGCGATGCCCAGGAACTGAAAGTCAAGGAATCCAACCGAATCGCGACCATGACGGCCGAACTTCGCAAAGCCGGTGTTTCCATCACAGAAACCGAGGATGGTATGCGAATTTGCGGAGGCACTCCGCTCCACGGTGCTGATTTTACCAGCTATGCCGATCACCGGGTCGCCATGAGTATGGCAGTCTGCGCACTGGGATGCCACGGCGCATGTACCATTGATGACCCCTCCTGCGTAGCAATTTCCTATCCAAATTTCTTTGATACTTTATCTTCTCTGGAGGCAAATCCCTGATGATTCTTACAATGGATGAATTTCGCGCCTACCAACCCAAACGTTCAACCTTTGCACTGTTTGGGCACCCCATTGCACACACCATGTCTCCGGAATTGCATGCATCCCTGTTTCGTGCTTCCGGACAGGACTGCGACTATTTTGCCGTGGATGTTCCTCCGGAGCAGTTGGGCGAGGCAATGGAAATCGCACGCCAGAAATGCCTCGGTTTGAATCTGACCATCCCGCATAAAAAAGCAGTCTTTCACTATCTGGACGCGGTCAATGAAACAGCACGCGATCTCGGATCCGTCAATACCGTTCACTTTTCTGACGGAGAGGCAATCGGGTACAATACGGACATTGCCGGCTTTTCCGGCTCCCTGGAGTTTGACCGTATTCCATTGAACGGCAAACTTGCTGTGCTGTGCGGCTATGGCGGTGTCTCCCGTGTCATGGGCTACCATCTGGCGGCTGCCGGTGCGCGTGTTATTATCACTGGACGCAATCTGGCCAAAGCGAAAATCCTTCGCAATGAGCTGCGCGCCCTGCTTCCCAATGCTGAGATTGAAATCATGCCGTCCACACAGCTGCCGCGCGCAACATCCATTGTTGTCAACGGTACACCACTCGGTATGTATCCCCATGAAAGCGACTGTCCGCTGAGCGCACTTCCTGTCGGCACCAAATATGTCTTTGATGCCATCTATAATCCGCCCATGACCTCAACAATGCGTCTGGCTCCTTCCGGCTGCAAAACCCGCAACGGACTGCTCATGCTTGTACTTCAGGCCGCCTATGCACAGACCATCTGGTTAGGCACTCAATTTGAACCCAGCTGTCTCAGCAGCATTCTGCGCCGTTTGTCAGGTGATATGGCAAAAAAACGTCTGCACGATATCCACGGCAAATCCAACATTG
>CAYLXH010000090.1:4997-9374 GCA_964387535.1 uncultured Butyricicoccus sp.
CATTGTTCTGTGTGGGTTTATGGGAAGCGGAAAGACAACCATCGGGCGCAAGCTTGCCCGTGCGCTCAACTGCGAATTTGTCGATGCTGACCAGTATCTGGAACACCGTGAGCAGCGCTCCATCGCTTCTATCTTTGATGAAATGGGAGAATCTGGATTCCGCGATATTGAAACCGCCTGTGCACACGAACTCTCTCAAAAGACCAACTGTGTCATTGCACTGGGAGGTGGAACGGTACTGCGCCCGGAAAATGTCGCACTGTATCAGAAAAACGGTATTCTCATTCATCTAAATACCCCGTTTTACCGCATCGTTCAAAATCTCAGCCGTGACACCTCCCGGCCTCTTCTTCAGGGAGACAAAGAGAAACAAACTCGGATGCTGTATCAGCAGCGCAAAGAAATTTATCTGTCTGTTGCCGATCGTTCGGTAACAGGAAGTCGAATTTCTGAACTCGTTGATGCTGTATTCTCCGCCATTTGAAAGGAAGAAATGCTATGGAATGGTTAGATGTCGTGGATTTGCGCGGAGAACCCACCGGAGAGATTGTCGATCGAGAAACAGCGCATACTCTTGGCATTCGCCATCGAACCTCCCACGTTTGGATTGCACGGCGGCACGGCAGCCGAATTCAGATTTTGCTGCAAAAACGCAGCCTCAACAAAGATTCTCATCCTGGAAAATATGATATTTCCAGTGCTGGACACATTCCGGCCGGTGCAGACTTTATCTCTTCCGCCCTTCGAGAGCTTGAGGAAGAATTAGGCGTAGTCACTACTGCTGATCAACTTACTTTCTGTGGACAGCGCCAATTTACGTTTGACACCGTATTTCATGGCAAGCCTTTTCATGACAATCAGATCAGCAATATCTATTTGCTATGGCTTGATCAGGAAGAGGACGCTTTTGTTATCCAGCAGTCCGAACTCTCCGGTGTGCGCTGGATGGACTTTGACGACTGCCTCTACTGTGTAGAGCATAATACCATCCCTCATTGCATTTACCTGGATGAGCTCTATCTCATTCAGCAACATTTTCCTTGACTTATAACTTATATCAGTACCGATCACACGTTCATCCCTACTGGTAAGGAGAAGCTATGCATATTTCATCTCTTCGAAAGGAACTTCATCCCCTGACTTTTCTTGTCTTGCTGGCCGCCGGCATTATCAATTCCATTGGTGTTGTCATATTTCTGGCTCCTGTCCATCTATACGACAGCGGAATCTCCGGAACCTCTATGCTGCTCTGGCAAATTACTCCGGAATATTTATCACTTTCTTTCTTTCTGATTGTGTTAAACATCCCGCTCTTTATGTATGGAGCCAAAAAACAGGGATTTGCTTTCACCATTTGCTCCATCTTTGCCGTATCCGTTTATTCCATCTCTTCTTACATCATTACATATGTACTGCCTATTGATGTATCCTCCGCTTCCCCGATCGCAGGAGATGACTTACTGCTATGTGCCGTATTTGGTGGATTGATTTCCGGCGTGGGCAGTGGTCTGACCATTCGTTTTGGTGGTGCCATTGATGGTATTGAAGTAATGGCTGTTTTGTTCGCAAAACGACTTGGCTTGACAGTTGGCAGTTTTGTGATGGTATACAATGTCATCTTATACATCATAACCGGTATCATCCTTCAAAGCTTTATTCTACCGTTGTACTCCATTTTGACGTACTGCGCCGCGATTAAAACAGTAGACTTCATTGTCGAAGGTTTTGATAAGGCAAAGTCTGCCATGATCATTACAATCAAAGAGGATGAGATCAGCAAAGAGCTTTCAGAAGCCTTTGGGCATGGCATTACACATATTGATTCCAAGGGCTACTACAAGGGCAGGGAGCAAACGATTATTTACTTTGTTGTAAACCGATTCCAAATTGCAAAAATGAAAGCCATCATTCATCGCATTGATCCCAATGCATTTGTTACCATTTCCGAAGTATCTGACATTATGGGAAGCAGCGTAAGTCGGCGCCATCAATAACAAAAAACAGGCGTGAGGACGGTCTATGGTCCGTATCACGCCTGTTTTTTTTCGTATGAAACTGTCGTTCTGAATCAGCCTCCGCGGCGAATCATTTCATCAATGCAGCGCTTTGCCGCCAGACGAGTCTCCTCATCCATGACGATCTCCTCGCCGCCGTCGCCGCGCAGCACATCCCGTACATCAATCAACGTCGTGGATTTCATATTCGGGCAAATCAATTCCTTTGTCAGCGGATAGAACTTCTTATCCGGACATTCATATTGAAGATGCTCTGCAATACTGATCTCCGTACCAATGATAAATTCTTTCGCGTCCGACTGCTTCGCATAATTCATAATACCAGATGTCGATCCAATATAATCTGCCTGCTCAGTTACTGCTGGCTGACACTCTGGATGTACCAAAAGCAGCGCATTGGGATGCAGAGCACGAGCCTCGTCTACCGCTTTCTTAGGTACACGGGCATGAACCGGGCATCCTCCTTGTAACAGCTTAATCTCCTTATCCGGACATTGTTTCGCCACATAGGCTCCCAGATTGCAATCCGGAATAAAGAGAATCTTATCCTCTTCCATCTCACTGACAATCTTGACCGCCGAAGAAGACGTGACGCAAACGTCACAAATTGTCTTCAGAGACGCCGTTGTATTGATATATGCAACCACTGCATAATCCGGATTCTGGGCCTTAACTGCCGCAATCATATCGCGATCCATCTGCTCCGCCATCGGGCAACCAGCGATCGGATTTGACAGATATACCGTTTTATCCGGCGAGAGAATCTTCACTGTCTCCGCCATAAAACGCACACCACACATCAAGACATTTTGGTTGGAAACACCTGCTGCCTTAACACTCAGTGCATATGAGTCGCCAACAAAATCAGCAATTTCACAGATCTCGCGGGCCTCATAGGAATGGGCCAGAATGCAGAAGTCCTTTTCCTTCTTCAGGCGAAGGATTTCATCTTGAATTTCTCGAATCATTGTATATTCCTTCCTTTTGGAAAACTTATTTGTGGGAATAAATTGCTTGGTTCAAGCTGGTCTCCATTATATCACGTTCTTCTTCAAACGTAAAGTAAAACGCGCAAACGGGCGGAAACTGTTTTTGTTTCCGCCTGTCTTGCTGTATTATATCTCCATGATTCTAACGCAGAATCTCTCTGCCAGATGTTTATGCTTGCAACGAAGCAAATGCCTGATCAAGATCCCAAATAATATCTTCGTAATGTTCCGTACCAATGGAGAGACGAATCGTATTCGGCAGAATGCCCTGGTCCTCCAGCTCCTCTGCGGTGCACTGGCTGTGCGTTGTCGTAGCCGGATGAATAACCAGCGACTTGACATCGGCCACGTTGGCCAGAATGGAGAAGATTTTCAGATGGTCAATAAACTGCTTTGCTTCCTTTTCTCCTCCCTTGATATTGAAGGTAAAGATCGAGCCGGCGCCGTTCGGGAAATACTCATTATACAGTGCCTGGTATTTCGGATCAAGCGACGGATGATGGATTTCTTCCACCAGTGGCTGAGACTGAAGATACTCCAGAACCTTCTTTGTATTTTCCACATGGCGTTCCACACGCAGAGACAGCGTCTCCAAGCCCTGCAGAAGCAGGAATGCATTGTATGGAGAAAGCGTTGCGCCAGTGTCTCGCAACAGGATAGCACGAATGTACGTCGTAAATGCCGCAGGACCCACAGCATCGACAAAGCTCACACCATGATAGCTTGGATTTGGATCGGCAATCTTTCCAAACTTGCCCGATGCTTTCCAATCAAACTTACCGCTCTCAATGATGACACCACCCAGCGTGGTACCGTGTCCGCCAATAAACTTTGTTGCCGAATGAACGACAATATCCACACCATAGTCAAACGGACGGATCAAATATGGCGTAGTAAATGTTGCATCCACAACTACCGGAATACCATGCGCATGCGCAATATCTGCAACTGCTTTCAGATCTACGATGTTGCTGTTCGGATTGCCAAGCGTCTCCAAAAACAGGAATTTCGTCCGCTCATCAATCGCTTTCTCAAAGTTGGATACATCATCCGGATCAACAAAGGTCGTTGTCACTCCGTCCAACGGCAACGTGTGTTCCAGATAATTATATGTGCCGCCGTAAAGCGTCTTTGCCGCAACAATGTTATCCCCAGTCGAAGTCAGTGCCTTGAAGGTATAGCTCAGTGCTGCAGCACCGGATGCAACCGCCAGTGCCGATGAGCCGCCCTCCAGCGCTGCCATACGTTGCTCAAAGACTCCCTCGGTTGGATTCGTCAGACGGCCATAAATATTGCCTGCGTCCGTTAAATTAAATCGAGCCTGCGCATGATCGCTATTATGGAATACATAGGATGTTGTCTGATAAATCGGA
>CAYLXH010000091.1:0-9370 GCA_964387535.1 uncultured Butyricicoccus sp.
CTCAATCGCTTGTTCTATATAATCGTGTCCATCAAATCGTTCTCCTTTGAGAGCGAGAAAGGCCGCCCCTTCCGGAATACTGCGTGAATCTGTGGATACTCCGGCAATAATACCGTCATCGACTGTTCCTGTCACAGTCCCATGCATATATGCTGCAGCCTGTGCCACCGTCATTGGTTTCATAATGTCTTTCCCCTCACTCAGAACAGGTTACTTTCCCATTCCATTTTTCTTGTTAAAATACTCAGCTACAACCTCACGTTCATCCAAATGATGCTTCACATGGTTGATTTCCTGGTAGGTCTCATGTCCCTTTCCCATCAATACAATCGTGTCTCCAGTCTGCGCAATATCCATCGCATGGTGAATGGCCTGAGGGCGGTTAACAATGACCTCATACGGTGTCGAAGTATCCTGCATCCCCTCTAAAATATCCTGAATAATTGCCTCTGGATCTTCCGTCCGGGGATTATCCGATGTGACGATACAAAGGTCCGACAGCTGTGCCGCAATCGCTCCCATCTTTGGACGTTTTGTGCGGTCCCGATCGCCGCCACAACCAAACAGGCCAATCACTCGGCCACGCGTGAATCCGCGTGCCGCCTTCAGTACATTCTCCACTCCATCCGGCGTGTGTGCATAATCAATCAAAACCGTATAATCGGTATCCGTCGGAACTACCTCAACGCGCCCTTTGACACCATGAGCGGATTGGAGCGATGCAGCTGCATCTGCAATGGACACTCCCAATTGGTTCACGCAAGCCAGTGCGCCCAGAGCATTATAGACGGTAAACTGTCCTGGAATATGAAGGGATACCGGTACTGCTCCTTCTTGCGACACACAGACAAACGAAACTCCATCTGCATGCAATTGAATATCCTCTGCCCGTAAGTTCGCCTCTCCTTCTATTCCATAGGTCACAAAAGGACAGGCACCCTTTTTCAAAATGGAACGACCCCACGCATCATCAATATTCATGATACCAACTGCCGACTGCTCAAACAATTTTGCTTTCGCATCACAATAATGCTCCATGGTTCCATGAAAATCCAAATGATCCTGTGTCAGATTGGTAAAGGAGCTGACTGCAAAATGAATTCCATAGACACGATCCAGAACCAGCGAATGTGAGGAAACCTCCATAAGAACATGAGTACACCCAGCATCTGCCATCTGACGAAACAGCTTTTGCAGTTCAAAGGACTCCGGAGTCGTACGCTCTGTGGGAATAATTTCCTCTCCAATCATATTCTGATTGGTTCCAATCAATCCCACTTTTGCTCCACTGGCTTCCAGCATCGTTTTAACGAGATACGTTGTTGTCGTCTTTCCGTTTGTGCCGGTAACACCAACCATTTTCATCTCCAAGGCCGGGTGCTTGAAATAATTCGCTGCCATCTGTGCCAATGCACGCCGAGATGATTCTACCTGAACATAAGGAATTCCCTCTTTCGGAATTGTTTCGCAGATAATAGCAGCTGCTCCCCGTTCTACCGCCTTTCCAATATATTTATGTCCATCCGTCTCAAACCCGCGAATGGCAACAAACACATCTCCTGGCTGAACCGAACGAGAATCATATTTTAGCTCTCCGATCGACAAGTCCAGTGCCGCCGAAGACGCTGTTACCTTTACTCCATCCAGGATCTCCTGTAACGTCATTAATGATGCCTCCTCATATAACTATTCATTCTATGTTTGTCCATAGCCGGCCATCCGGCCAGATCGTCTGTCATTCCTCACTAGTCACTGCATTGCCAAACGCAACCGATACCACGGTTCCCGGCTCTGCTTTGCTCTTTGCTTTCGGATTCTGATAGATCGCACTGGTCGCAACAGTGACCCGTGTATCTTTGACGCCGTTCTGCTTCATATAAAACCCAGCCTGCTCCAAGGTATAGCGCGCCTCTTCCACGGACATCCCTTGGACGTTCGGAACTTTGACCTTCTTGGTTTTTTTGTTCTCTCCGCAATACAGAACAACCGTGTTGGCTTTTTGAATTGCAATCCCCGATGCCGGAGACTGATCTGTCACTGTTTCCTCAGAACCGGAGATCGTATAATTGAGTCCCAACTCATCGAGCTGCGCTGTTGCCTCTTCCACTGATATTCCAGTCAAGGTCGGAACGGTAATCTCTTCCCGCGCCTCCTCATCTTCACTGTATACCGGCTCTACGCCAAGAATCGGAAGAATATCCTCAAACACGCGGGCCACAACAGGTGCCGCAATCGCACCACCACCTTTGATCGAACCCTGCGGCTCATCAATCAGAACCATAACAGCATACTGCGGATCATCCATCGGAGCAACACCAACAAAGGAGGCAATCCGGTTATCTGATCCCTTCGGCTGTTTTTCGGTTGTCGCTGTTTTTCCGCCGATCCGGTATCCTGCCACATAGGCATTTTGACCGGTTCCCAGAGAAACGACATCCTGCAGATATCCCGCCATAATTTCGCTTGTTTCTTGCGAGATGACCTGTCTCTTAACCTCCGTTTCTGACGTCTGAATCACATTGCCGTCCGCATCCACAATTTCCTTCATAACATGCGGTGTAATCAATTTCCCTCCGTTTACCGCAGCCGAAACCATGCACAGCTCCTGCAACGGAGTGACCTGAAAATTCTGTCCAAACGATGCCGTAGCAAGATCTGTCTCTCCCATGCTGTCAAAGAAAATTCCGACTTCTTCACCGACTAGATCAATACCGGTTTTTTCTCTCATTCCATATGCTTCAAAATATTTGCGAAACAGATCACTTCCCAGTTTGGCGCTAATATCCATCATAGCAACATTACACGAATTCTGCAATGTTTCTCCTAAGGTTTCCGAACCATGGCCGACGGTTTTCCAGCACTTAATGTTCCTTCCCCAGTCTGCAATGTATTTATATCCCGGGCAAAAAAATGTGTCATCCGTAGTAACCGCACCAGATTCCAACGCGGACGAGACCGTAAAGACCTTGAACGTAGAACCCGGCTCATACGTGTAGTTAATCGTCTTGTTTTTCCACAAATTAATCAATATTTCACTATATTGTTCATCATACTTGTCACCTTTTAGGTTTTCCAACTCAGTCATCAGATTACTATATTCCTCGGGAATGGTCCGAGGATTGTTCAAATCAAAGTCCGGTTTGGTCGCCATAGCAAGAATTTCACCGGTTTTGACGTCCATAACGATTCCGCAGACACCAGCTCTGGCTTCATTATCCTCGTAGGCTTCCTCCAAATGCTTCTCCAAATAGTGCTGCACGCCTTCATCAATCGTCAATACAACTCCCTTGCCATCCTCCGCAGGGGTATATTCTTCATAATCATACGGCAAATCTGCACCGGCGGCATTTGTCGCTTTTACAACACGACCTGCCACGCCCTGAAGTTCATCATTATACTGTTTCTCCACACCATAGAGACCCTCTCCGTCGCTGTTGGTAAAGCCAAGCAGCTGAGAGGCAAACTGTCCATATTTATAATATCGTTTACTGTCCTCTGTCGTGGCAATTCCTTTCAGGTTCATCGCGTCCGCTTCTGCCATCATGGCTTCCACAGTCGCCATTTCCACCTGTCGAGCAATGCGGACATACATCACATTGCGCTGAATTTTTTCCAGTGCTTCCTGTTCATCGACACCCAAATATTTTACCAGCAGTGCGGCAACCTGCTTCTGATACGCTTCCACAGCTGCAGCGATCTCTTCCTCCGTTGCGTCACGTTTGTTTCCCTCTGCATCTGTTTTGGTACCGACACTTCGTTTTCCGTATGTACGGATTACCGACGGATCGACACTGATTTCCTGCGTGGTTGCACTCGTCACCAGTTCTGTCATATTTCGATCATAAATCGTCCCGCGCATGGGGGTAATAATGGAATCCTTGGTCTGATTGGCACTTGCCTTGCCCTGGTAAAAGGATGTGTTAATTACCTGCAAATACAATAATCTCCCAGCCACTAAAACAAATCCAATCGCAACAAACACGGTAATCAAAAACGTGATTCGCCGGCGCATCATTTTATTTGGTCGTTTCTGTGCCATGAAATACTCCTAACACCATAAATCGTAATTGAGTCATACAGTAATTATTATAGCATAAGCACACGATAAATTCACTGTATTTCTTAATGAAAAGCAGAGGATCGAAGTGTTCTTTCACTTCTCACCCCTGCTCACACTCTAATCTTCATAATCGGTAAAGATTTAACGCAGGAATGACAGAATTGCGTTAAAACTTTTTACAAAATTTGATACCAGCTTATCCATGCCGCTTGAGCCACTCTTAACCTCTATCTGATCCGGCTTTTCCACAGAAATGTATTCTTCCTGACTGCTGTCCAAACGGACAAGGCCTAATTCATTTTCTGCATAATCTTCAATTTCAGAGAGTGTCATCGTGCTCTGCTCCTGTGCTTTCAAGGACGTATACTCACTGTCAAGAATGTCAACCCTGGCTTGCAGTTCACTGACCTGATCCGAAAGATCTGTCTTGATCATGGACAGCACAACAATGGCTGTAGACAGCGCAATAATAACGCAAAACGCTGCCATTCCAGCTAACAAGTGCAAGCGTCGTCTCTGGCGCTGCTTTCGACGGCGTTCCCGCAGCGCTTTTTCACGATATGTTATTTTATACTCATTTTCATCCGTTTTTCTCGGCTGCACCGCTCGTCTTTTCATTCTGACCCATATTCTCCCCGTCGCAACAATTCTTGATTTCTATATCCATCTCTGTTATAATTACAATTTTTCACACACCCGAAGTTTTGCACTTCTCGCTCTCGGGTTTTCTGCAATCTCTCTCGCTCCCGGGAGCAACGGTTTCCGTGAGACCAACTGTACTTTCGGGCTGTTTCCGCAGACGCACACCGGAAAGTCCTTTGGACAAGTACATCCTTGCGCCGCTTTTCGAAATGCAGCTTTGACGATACGATCTTCCAATGAATGAAAGGTAATCACAGCCAAACGGCCTTTCGGAGCAAGACAATCTATTGCACACTGCATCGCTTCCTCGACTGCCATCAACTCATCATTGACGGCGATGCGAATGGCCTGGAAGCTACGTTTCGCCGGGTGTTGTTTTTCTTTTCGCGCGGAGGCCGGCATTGCATTCCGAATAATCTCCGCCAGTTCACCCGTTGTTTCAATAGGCCGCTCTGTCCGAGCCCTCTCAATCGCTGTAGCGATCTGCGGAGCATAGCGCTCCTCGCCATATTCAAACAGAATCCGACGAAGCTCCGCCCGGTCCCACTCATTGACTACTTCATAAGCAGACAGCGTCTGCTGTTGATCCATTCGCATATCAAGTCGAGCATCCTGCATATAGGAAAATCCACGCTCCGCAATATCCAACTGCGGGGAAGAGACTCCTAAGTCAAACAGAACCCCATTGACTTGACGGATCCCGCAGGATGCAATTGCCTGATCCAGATAGCGAAAATCACTTTTTACCAAAACTACCCGATCCTGATACTCCCGAAGGCGTTCCTTAGCATTCTCAAGAGCCATGTCATCCCGATCAATTCCGATTAAACGTCCGTCGTCTGACAGCTTTTGTGCAATATGAAGCGAATGGCCCGCTCCGCCGAGCGTCGCATCTACATAGATGCCTTTTGGATCAATATTAAGGCTATCGATACATTCCTTCAGCAGGATTGACACATGATGAAATTCCATAGCTCCTCCTGCTTTCTTTAAAATCCAATCTCTTCCATCGCCGTCGCAACATCATCCGGATCCAATTCTCCATTATAGGTATTCCACAGATCAGTATCCCAAATTTCTGCGTGAGACAGCACACCAATAATTGTTACATTTTTCTGGAGCCCAGCTCGTTCCCGCAGCACCGGCGGAATCACAATGCGGCCCTGTTTGTCCACATCAACGTCCGCAGCAGAGGCCAGAATATATCGCTGCATCATACGAGATTTTGTCATCGGAAGCTGACGAATGGTTTGCTCCAGCTTACTCCATTCTTCTTGCGAGTACAGCGACAGGCATCCGTCCAATCCTCTGGTAATAACAGCATGCTCTCCAAGCTCTTCCCGCAGTTTAGCAGGGATAAACAGGCGACCCTTTGTGTCGAGTGTATGTTGATACTCGCCCTTCATTGGTCACCCCTCCCGCTCCGATTTTATGGTCAATCATGGTCTTTTGCTCCACTTTGCTCCAACTATAAATTTATTATACGATTCCACTAAATAAATTGCAAGAAGATTATAATTTTTTTTTCCATTTAAATTGAGTATTTCGGCTGATTTCCCCGGTTTTCCATAACTTCGAACGCCTGTTCGAGGTTTTTCTATTTTCCCGCTATTCTGCAAATACTGTGTTTGTTTTCGACCGGATCTCCCCCCCATTTTCCCTTTCCTCCTCTTCCAATAATGGCAAAGGCAGGAACAAGCCAAATGGCCTGCTCCTGCCTCACCTTGCAGTCCGTTCCTGAACATTTCCCATCGTTACGATTTAGGCACACAAAAAGGCGGAGACCATGTTGGCTCCGCCTCATAGTTAAATCACAGTAATCATCCGTTACTTCTGCTGTGCCGCAGAGAGAAACTGCTGGCGACATTTACGAATCTCATCCAGCGACGCTGCCGCACATGCTTCTGTCGCATCCAATCGCTCCTCACAGAATTGCTGTGCCGCCTGGCGAATCTGAGCCGCCTGCTTCTCCGCATTTGCCACAATCTCCTGTGCCTGTGCATTCGCTGCCGCAACCACTGCACTCTCATTTACTGTCTTGCGAACATACTCCTCTGCTTTCGCGCGGAGCTCCGCCGCTTCCTTTTTCCCTTCTTCCATGTATTCACTGCGCTTTTCCACGATTTCCTTTGCCATTTTCAAATCAGACGGCATATTGGCACGGATCTCATCCAAAATATCCAGCACCTGCTCACGCTCAATGATACATTTTTCCGCACTGAGCGGAACATTCTTTGCATCCTGAATCGTCTCATACAAGGAATTTACCAATTCTTCCAATACAGCAATCATATTCTATAGATCCTCCTCGTTCCTTCCCGCTCCCAATACAATCCAGCGGTATTATTCCTCTTGCCGCAGCTTACCTAAAATATCATCCTGAATATCCTCGGAGACAAAGCCGGAAATGTCGCCGCCATGGCGTGCAATATCACGCACAATCGTTGAACTCAGATACAAATATTTTTGATCTGTCATCAAAAAAACCGTTTCCGCCTGCTCATTCAACTTTTTATTGGCCAGCGCCATTTGAAATTCATATTCAAAATCCGAAACCGCCCGCAATCCTTTTACAATTGCACAGGCACCTTTCTCCGCCACATAGTCGGCAAGCAGTCCACTAAAAGTATCCACTTCAACATTGGGAATATCTTTTGTCATACGGCGTAAGAACATTGCTTTTTCTTCCATAGTAAAGGCAGAACTTTTGGAGCCATTCACCATGGCCGCAACAATAACCTTATCAAACAAAAGAGAGGCCCGCTGGATAATATTCAAGTGACCCAAGGTTGGTGGGTCGAAACTCCCGGGATAGATTCCGATTCTCATCGTACAGCCTTTCCGTTCCACAACATCAGGGAACTGTGTTTTCCTCTTGTTCTGCACGGACTATCGCCGTCAGACGAATCGCTCCATATTTATATTCCTTGCGCACCACCATGCTATCCGGACATCGGATCTCGTCACTTACAGAGCTTTCGCATATTATTATACCACCCGAACGCAGGATGTCAAACGATTCCAATGATTTCAGTGAAGAATTTAACAGTTCCCCACCATATGGGGGATCCAAAAAGATCAGATCAAACTGTCTTCCCTGCAGAGATCGAAGTGCAGATTGGAAATCACGTCCAATGACCTCCGCACGGTCCTGCACACGGGCGGCGGCAATATTTTTACGGATCACGGCCAACGCTTTTGGAGCAGCATCGCAGAACACGGCATGAGAGGCGCCGCGGCTCAGTGCTTCAATTCCCATTTGCCCTGTTCCTGCAAACAGATCCAGCATCGTGCCTCCCACGACATATGTCTGCACAATATTAAACACAGACTCCTTCACACGATCTGTTGTCGGACGTGTATCTGTCCCCGGAACCGAACTCAACTGTTTCCCTCGTGCAGAACCACTGATTACTCTCATGTCGTTTTCTCCTCCTGACGAAAATGGTCATACATCGTCTGTGCAACTCCCTGCGGAACTACTTGTTCCAACTCTTCTCTGCTCGCAGTACGAATTGCAGAAATACTCTTAAATCGCTTTAACAGTGCATCTCTCCGTTTGGGTCCCACACCCGGAATGCACTCTAGCTGTGATTTTATCGTATCAGATCGGCGCAAGCTGCGCTGATAGTCGATCGCAAACCGATGAACCTCTTCCTGCATTCGTCCCACCAGGGCAAAGACAGCAGGCACCGTTGCAATGCCAAACTCACGTCCATCCGGTGCAATCAGTCCACGCGTTCGGTGATGGTCGTCCTTTACCATACCAAAAACCGGACGGTCACAGGCAAACCGATCCAAAACCCGTTTGGCCACACGAACATGTCCCAGCCCTCCGTCAATCAAAAAGACATCCGGAAGTACTGAAAATCGATCATCGCCATCTGCCCATCGCTGCATTCTCCGAATCAGCATCTCCTCCATCGCCTGATAATCATCCTGTCCCTCGGCGATGCTGCGAATCTTAAACCGGCGGTAACGGCTTTTTTTCGGCTGTGCACGCTCAAACACAATCATAGAACCCACTGTATTCGTACCCGAAAGGTTGGAAATATCATACGCTTCCATGATCTCCGGCGTGTAATCCAGTCCCATCATTTGTCCAAACAGTTCCAATGATTTCAACCGTTTTTCATTACCGGTTTCCACACGGACAATTTCCTCCCGTGCATTTTTCTGCGCAATTTCCATCAGTTCCCGACGGCGTCCACGCTGCGGCACAGATAACACCACTTTGCGTTCTGCAACCGAAGTCAGAAACTCTGCCACCGCATCCATATCCTCAATTTCGTGCGACAGCAGCACCAATCCAGGTGCCGTCCCACGGAGAGAATAATACTGCTTGATATACCCGCCAATCGCCTCAGCTGCGTCCTCTTCCGATGTGCCATCCGTCAACACATATTCCTTTTCCTGCAAATTTCCAGATAAATAATGCAGCGTGACCAGGCATCCACGCGTCTGCCCCTGTACAAAAGCAACCAAATCCATATCCGCAAAACCACTTGCCACGACTTTTTGCTGCTGTCCAATACGCAAAATGGCACGATAGCGGTCTCGAAGCTCCGCTGCTTTTTCAAACCTCAGCTGCTCGGATGCCTCCAGCATGTTCTCTTCCAGCGATTGCGCTAACTCTTGATAGTTGCCTTCCAGAATTCGAATTGCCTG
>CAYLXH010000092.1:0-9311 GCA_964387535.1 uncultured Butyricicoccus sp.
GTGGAATGCGCCGGACACGGCGAGCGGGACCGCACGGCGTGCGCCGGCCTGCTTGCAGGCGGTAATGGCTTCTTCCAGTGCTGAAGCGGTTCCGGCGATGACGAGCTGACCGTTGCAATTGTAGTTGACAGGCAAAATGACGCCGTTTACCCGAGAACAGATTTCTTCGACGACATCATCGGTAAGACCGAGAATGGCAGCCATACCACCGTCTGTGCGGTCGGCCGCGGCCTGCATCAACTCGCCACGGCGGCGAACAAGACGCAGGCCATCTTCCAGAGAAAGAATACCGGAAGCGGTCAACGCAGTGTATTCACCGAGAGAGAAACCGGCACAGGCTTCCAGCTCCAATCCTCGTTCACGCAATGCAGCTGTAACAGCCAATGAACAGGTGAAGATAGCAATCTGACTGTTGACGGTGCGGGACAGTTCTTCTTTGCTGCTGTCAAAGCAAAGCGAAGAGACGGACTCTCCGATGGTGTCGGAAGCGCACTCAAAAATCTGGCGAGCAGCAGTACTTGCTTCGTACACGGAACGGCCCATTCCGGGATATTGTGCGCCCTGTCCGGGGAAAAATGCGGTTGTCTTCATAATCATGCTCCTTATTTGAAATATCATACATTAAAAATAGATATAATATCCGACATAGAATACAAATAAATTTGTTATTCAACTGATAGATAAAAAATGTTGACAAATTAGTACGAGTCAATTATAATAAACCGCAGATAGTTTGTCAATCAAAGTTTTTTTGGGAAGTGATTACAATCGGAACAATAATAAAGGGCAGCGGAAGCTATTTGCCGGAGCTCTGCCTCACCAATGAGATGCTCACACACATGGTTGACACCTCGGATGAGTGGATTGTACAGCGTACCGGCATTCGCGAACGACGTCTGGCTGTGCGGACGACGACCGAGGAGCTGGCGGTTCCTGCTGCGAAGCGGGCATTGGAAAATGCAGAGATTGCTGCCGATGCCATTGACCTGATCATCGCCTGCACGGCGACGCCAGACAGCTATACGCCGTCTCTGAGCTGCCGCGTTCAGGCTGCCTTGGGTGCAAGACAGGCCTTTGCCTTCGATCTGACGGCAGCTTGTTCTGGTTTTGTATATGCAACGGATGTTGCGGATACGTATCTTCGCAGCGGAAGGGCAAAAACCGTCTTGGTTGTCTGTGCAGAAAATCTGAGCCGTCTGGTGGATTATACAGACCGTTCGGTTTGCTGTATCTTCGGTGACGGTGCGGGTGCCGTTGTTTATCAGTGGGATGAGAACGAAGAAGGTATTTTGACAACGAAAATGGGCGCAGATGGAAGCCGCGGTGATGCACTGGTGGCGCGAGCGCTTCCGGTGGAGGATCCGCTGGCGCAAGATAGGAGCTTTCCCTCCTCAGACCGTTTTTTGCAGATGAACGGAAAGGAAGTCTTTCGGTTTACGGCACATGCTGTGCCAGAGGTGATTGATGCGGTGTTGGAGCAGTCGGGAATGACGGCGGAACAGATTGATTGGATCGTCCCGCATCAGGCGAATCTGCGTATTCTCGATATGGTGTGCCGGAGATATGGACTGGATCCGGCACGCGTTTATGTAAATTTGCCAAAGGTGGGAAATACATCCAGTGCTTCCATTCCGATCTGTTTGGATGAGATGAGGCAAAAAGGACTCCTGAAAAAAGGACAGCTGGCCATCTTGGTCGGTTTTGGCGGAGGGCTGACGTATGGATCGGTTTTGATCCGTATCTGATGAGAATCACAACGATGAGGGTATGAGGATGAAAACGAAAATTACAGAACTTTTGGGCATTGAATACCCGGTATTTCAGGGAGCGATGGCTTGGATTGCAGAAGCGAACCTGGCGGCAGCGGTATCGAATGCCGGCGGACTGGGTATTATTGCCGGGGGAGCAGCGCCGGTTGACGTCGTGCGCAGTGAAATTCGGCATGCGAAGGAGCTCACCGACAAACCGTTTGCACTCAATATTATGCTGCTCAATCCGAGTGCAGACGATCTGGCGCAGTTAGTGTTGGATGAGGGAATTTCTGTGGTCACCACAGGTGCTGGTTCTCCTTCCAAGTATATGAAGCAGTGGAAAGAGGCTGGCGTTAAGGTGATTCCAGTCGTTGCATCAGTAGCATATGCCAGACGCATGGAGCGTATGGGAGCAGATGCCGTGATTGCGGAAGGGATGGAATCCGGAGGACATATTGGCGAGACGACAACGATGGCGCTGCTGCCGCAGGTCGTGGATGCGGTTTCGATTCCGGTTGTGTGCGCAGGAGGCGTTGCAGACGGCAGGGGAATGGCCGCAGCCCGGCTGTTCGGTGCAGAAGGTGTCCAGTGCGGTACGGTGTTCCTGAGTGCAGAGGAGTGTCGGATTGCAGAAAAATACAAAGATATGATCTATAAGGCCAATGACATCTCGACGGTGGTTACCGGACGCGCGTCCGGACATCCCGTGCGTTCCCTCAAGTCCCCGCTGTCCCGTCAGTTGGTTCAGATGGAGGGACATATTGAGACGCGCACTCTGGAAGAGATTGAGGCTATGACCGCGGGATCTCTGCGAAAAGCGGTGCAGGATGGGAATTTTGAAGAAGGCACGTTTATGTCCGGACAGATTGCCGGACTAGTCAAGGGGCCGTCTACCTGTGCTGAAATTATTCGCAGCATGGTGGAACAAGCAGAGGAACTGCTTCGCACCGCGCCAATGCGGATCGGATAAGGAGGAACGTATGGGAAAACTTGCGATTGTAACCGGAGCATCCCGCGGAATCGGCGCAGCAGTTGCCAAAAAGTTGGCAGCAGATGGCTGCGACGTGGTGGTTAACTGCGTTTCTTCCGTAGAAAAAGCGGAGGCAGTTGCGGAAGAATGCCGGGCATTGGGTGTAAATGCATATGCTATGGCATGGGACGTTTCGGACTATGATGCCTGTAAACAGGCAATGGAGACGATCAAACAGGAGATCGGTGTTCCGGAAATTTTGGTCAACAATGCGGGCATCACACGGGATGGCCTGCTGATTCGAATGAAGCCGGAACAGTTTCAGAGTGTACTCAATGCGTGCTTGAACGGTACGTTTTATATGACTAGTCTTGCCGGGGCGCAGATGATGCGTGCACGGAAAGGCAGCATTGTCAATCTGGCTTCGGTATCCGGAATTGCGGGCAATGCCGGACAGGCAAACTATTCGGCGGCGAAAGCCGGTGTGATCGGTTTGACCAAGACAGCGGCAAAAGAGCTGGGGACACGAGGGATTCGAGTCAATGCCGTGGCGCCGGGCTTTGTTGAAACGGATATGACTGCCAATCTGCCCGAATCTGTGCTGGAAGAGGCGGGAAAACGAATTTCACTGGGACGTTTTGGAAAACCGGAGGAGATTGCGGAAATTGTCGCCTTCCTCGCGTCGGAGAAGGCATCGTATATTACCGGACAGGTCGTCGCCGCAGACGGCGGCATGGCGCTGTAACGGGAAAGGAGTCAGAATGGAACGAGTAGTGATTACAGGTATGGGCGCGGTTACACCGCTGGGAAACTCTGTACCAGAATATTGGGAAGGCCTGAAAAATGGAAAAAACGGCATTGGTCCGATCACATCGTTTGATACGGAAGGGTATAAGGCCAGTGTGGCAGGCGAGGTGCGCGGATTTGATCCGGAGACGTTTTTGGACCGCAAGGAAGCTGCCCATATGGACCGCAACTGTCATTTTGCTCTGGCAGCGGCGAATGAGGCAATGGAGCAGTCCGGATTGATGGATAGTGAGATTGACCCGTTTCGTGTCGGCACCTATATCAGTTCGGGCATTGGCGGTATGAGCGTGTTTGAGACGGAATTTGAAAAGCTCATGAACAAGGGTCCACGCCGCATTTCTCCATTTTGCATTCCAATGATGATCAGCAATATGGCGGCGGCGCATGTTTCGATGGCGCACGGTCTGAAGGGAAACAGTTATGCGCCGGTCAGTGCCTGTGCGTCCAGCACTCATGCTGTCGGAGAGGCCATGCGTGCGATTCGTCACGGGTATCTGGATGCAGCAGTAGCCGGCGGTACCGAGGCCTGCATCACACGGATTGCGGTTGCCGGCTTTGCCAATATGCATGCTCTGACGCCGGAGAGCGACCCGGAACAAGCATGCTGTCCATTTGACGAGCGCCGCAGCGGCTTTGTGATGGGCGAAGGGGCAGGAGTTCTGGTTTTGGAGAGCCTGTCACACGCCAAAGCGCGCGGTGCGCGGATTATTGCCGAAGTGATCGGATATGGTACAACATCGGATGCGTACCACATTACGGCGCCGGATCCGACTGGAGAAGGCCCGGCTCGTGCGATTCGCATGGCGATGGAGGATGGCGGCCTGAAGCCGGAAGACGTGACCTATATCAACGCGCATGGCACGTCGACCCCGGTGAATGATTCTTCCGAGACAGCTGCAATCAAGCTGGCTTTGGGCGACGCGGCGAAGCAGGTGAAGGTTTCTTCTACCAAGTCGATGACTGGACATTTGCTGGGCGCTGCGGGCGCCGTGGAGGCAATTGCCTGTGCAAAAGCGATTGAGGAGGGCGTGATCCCGCCGACGATTCATCTGGAGAATCCGGGCGAGGGCTGTGATCTGGATTATGTACCGAACACCTCCGTTGCCTGTGAGGTCGAAGCGGCGCTGTCGAATTCGTTGGGATTTGGCGGACATAACGCGACGATTGCGATGCGCCGTTACCGTGAATGAGGGAATTACTATGCAGGACAGTGAATTAAAAGCGTTTGCCTTTGCCTGTATTGATAAGTTGCAGGGCTCGGATGTCAGTTGTTTCAGCATCCAAAATGGGACGTTTTCTCTGACGATTGAAAAGCAGCATGGTGGCAGATCAAAGGAAACGCCCGTTGTCGATCTCGTGCAGGATCAGCCGAAGGAAGATCTCTCAGGAGAGACTGTCGTGCCGGCACCGTTGGTCGGAACATTCTATGCAGCGGCTTCTCCGGAGGAACCGCCATTGGCGCAGCCGGGAGATACGGTAAAAAAAGGCGATGTTTTGTGCATCATTGAAGCGATGAAAATCATGAATAACATTGAAAGCCCGTGCGACGGCACGATTCGGCGGGTATTGGTCACAAATGGAGATTTGGTGGAATACAATCAGCCGATGTTTGTGATTGAAGAGTAAGACACGATTGCGGAAAGGAAGTGGAGTGTATGGTTTACAGTACAGAGGAAATTCAGCAGATCATTCCGCACCGCGATCCGATGCTGATGGTCGATTTCATTGAAGAACTGGACATGGAAAATGGGACAGTGGTCGGAGTCAAACACTTTACCGGAGAGGAATTGTTTTTTGCAGGACATTTTCCGGGCAATCCGGTCGTCCCGGGAGTTTTTCTGATCGAAGCGCTGGCACAAACCGGAGCCACCGCAATTTTGTCGCGGGAAGAATATCGCGGCAAGACCGGCTACTTTGCTTCGTGGGATAAGATCAAGTTCCGCCGCAAGGTTTTGCCCGGAGAGACAGTCACACTTAAGGTTCAGTTGGTGAAAATTCGGGGACGCATGGTCGTCGCAGACGGTGTGGCGTATGTCGGAGATGAAAAAGCAGCACAGGGAACGTTTACCTGCGCGATCGGTGATTGAGTATGTTTTCCAAGATTTTAATTGCGAATCGCGGTGAGATCGCGGTTCGGATTATCCGGGCCTGCCGTGATTTGGGAATTGTCAGTGTGGCCGTGTATTCTGAGGCGGATCGCGAAGCACTGCATGCGCAAAT
The DNA here is from genome assembly GCA_964387535.1 of uncultured Butyricicoccus sp. Taxonomy (GTDB): domain Bacteria; phylum Bacillota; class Clostridia; order Oscillospirales; family Butyricicoccaceae; genus Butyricicoccus_A. The sequence goes on from CAYLXH010000092.1 coordinate 5,749, forward strand.
TGCAGATGAAGCGGTGTGCATTGGACCGGCGCGTGCGCAGGACAGCTATCTCAATGGCAGCAATATTATTGAAGCGGCGTTGGGAGCGGGAGCGCAGGCGATTCATCCGGGATATGGATTCCTGTCGGAAAATGCGGACTTTGCCCAGCTATGCGCAGAGAATGGTTTGGTCTTTATCGGACCGAACGCAGATGTCATTCGGCGTATGGGCGACAAGGCGACCGCGAAGGAAACGGCAAAGCGTGCCGGAGTACCACTGACACCCGGGTCAGAGGGTGTGCTCGCGTCGCTGGATGATGCGAAGCGGTGGGCGAAACAAATTGGCTACCCTGTGATGCTCAAAGCTTCGTCTGGCGGCGGCGGAAAGGGAATCCGTGTGGTCGAGCGGGAAGAAGACCTGGCGGCGGCGTACCACAGTGCCTCGGCGGAGGCGATGGTGAATTTTGGTGACGGACATCTGTATCTGGAAAAGTTAATCCGCCATCCGCGTCATGTGGAGGTTCAAATCCTCGGCGACTTATTTGGAGAGGTTGTGCATCTATATGACCGCGACTGCTCTGTGCAGAGGCGGCATCAGAAGCTGATTGAGGAGGCACCCGCGCCGCTGCTGCGCGAGGACGTGCGTGAGGCGATGTGCCGGTGCGCTGTGTCGTTGGCGAAGGAAGCGGGATACCAGAATGCCGGAACGGTAGAGTTCTTAGTGGATAAGGATCAACATTTTTACTTCTGTGAGGTCAATACTCGAATTCAGGTGGAACATCCGGTGACGGAAATGGTGACGGGCATTGATTTGGTCGCCAAGCAGATCCAAATCGCAGCAGGAGAGCCGCTGGGACTGCGGCAGGAGGATATTTCTCTGCACGGTACGGCAATGGAATGCCGCATTAACGCAGAGGATGCCATGTCAAACTTTGCCCCGTGTCCGGGCACCATTCAGTCGATGCATTTGGCCGGCGGTGTGGGGGTACGTGTGGACAGTGCGGCCTATCAGGGATATACCATTCCGCCTTTCTACGACAGTATGATCGGGAAACTGATTACTGCCGGACATGACCGCACGGAAACACTGTCCCGGATGAAACGTGCGATGAGTGAAATGTTGTTTGAAGGAATCGAAACGAGTACGGATTATCAGATGGCAATTCTGCTGTCTGATGCCTTTGAACGCGGAGAGTATGACACGGATTCCATTGAGAATGGAGTGTTCTTCCAATGATTTTAGATTTGTTTTCCAAAACACGGGCAAATTCCATGCGGATCAAAGATCCCAAGGAGACGAAACCGGATGCGAAAATGGTTACCTGCCGCTCGTGCGGGGAGGAAATCAGTGCATTGAAGTATGGACGCAATGCATATGTTTGTCCTGCCTGCGGTGCACATGGACGTCTTATGGCGCGAACCCGGATTCGTTTGACCGCGGATAAGGATTCGTTTACCGAGCTGTTTGGCCAGTTGCGGACGGCGGATCCACTGCAGTTTCCGGGATATGCGGAAAAGATTGCCGCATTAAAGACGAAGTCAGGTCAGGAGGATGCGGTTGTGACCGGAACGTGTACGATCAGTGGGATTCCGGTTTGCCTTGGCGTGATGGACAGCTATTTTATGATGGCGTCCATGGGCAGCGTGGTCGGTGAGAAGCTGACACGTCTGTTTGAATATGCGTCAGAGCACCGAATGCCTGTTATTTTGTTTACCTGTTCCGGAGGCGCCCGCATGCAGGAGGGAATGTTCTCCCTGATGCAGATGGCGAAGGTCAGCGGTGCGGCGGCGAAACACGCAGAGGCCGGACAGCTGTACATCACGGTGCTGACGGATCCGACGACGGGCGGCGTGACGGCAAGCTTTGCTATGCTGGGTGATGTGATTTTGGCGGAGCCAGGTGCGACAGTTGGGTTTGCCGGACGACGTGTTATTGAAGGGACGATCGGGGAAAAGCTGCCGGATACCTTCCAGTCAGCAGAATTTGTGCAGCAGCACGGATTTTGCGACCGCATTGTACCGCGTATGCGTCTGCGGACAGAGCTGACACAGCTGTTGCAGCTGCACGGCTATGAAGGGTGGTGAACACATGAGACGTACCATTGAAAACAAACTGGAATGGATTCGATCCACAGAGCGTCCCAACGTGGACGATATTATCACCGGAGTCATGGAGGATTTTCTGGAGCTTCACGGTGACCGCTACTACGGGGAAGATCATGCGATGTGCGGAGGGATTGCTCGTCTCGGGACCATTCCGGTGACTGTCATTGGCCAGCGGCGTGGGCACTCCACGCAGGAGAACATTGATGCCAACTTTGCTATGGCACACCCGGAAGGATACCGCAAGGCGCTCCGACTGGCACACCAGGCGGAGAAGTTTCATCGGCCGGTAATTTGTATTGTCGATACGCCGGGGGCGTTCTGCGGTGTCGGTGCGGAGGAGCGCGGACAAGGAGAGGCGATTGCGCGCTGCCTGTATGAGTTCATGCAGTTGAAAACGCCGGTAGTATCGATCATAACGGGCGAGGGTGGCTCTGGCGGTGCGCTGGCGCTGGCAGTGGCAAATGAGGTATATATGCTGCGGGATGCGATGTATTCCGTTATTTCTCCGCGCGGATGCGCTAGCATTTTGTGGAAGGATGCGGCGCGTGAGATTGAAGCGGCCGAAGCGCTCAAGATCACGGCGCAGGATATGCTCGGGTTCGGGCTGATTGATGGCATCATTCGCGATTCTGGTCGGGAAAGCACCCTGTACCGCCACATCAAGAACACGTTGACCGCAGCGCTGGAGCGGCTGATGTCGCTGTCAGGGGAGCAGCTGAGTCAAATGAGGTATGAGAAATTCCGGGCGTACGGAGTTTTTGAAGAACATACACAAGAAAATGAAAACTAAAAGGAGACAATCATTATGTTTGAGAAAATTTGTGAAATTCTGGCAGATAAGTTCCAGGTGGACGCTTCGACGATGACGATGGAGACCAGCATCAAGGACGATCTCAAAGCGGATTCTCTGGATGTTGTGGAACTGATGATGGATCTTGAGGATGCGACTGGTGTCACGATCGAGGACGAGGAAGCGGCCAAGATGAGCACGATTGGCGATATTGTCAATTACATTGAGGCAAATAAGTAAACATTGATTTGACAGAATATCAGCCGTGCGGTGGGGAAGATATCATCCCTGCCGCACGGCACTTTTTTGTCTATTCGGTCGAACACCGGAAATAGAGCGCATGTGCGGTACCGTTTGGGATAACCATTGTGTATAAACTGTAAAAATAGCCGTGTTGCTTGAATTTTACTCCTTTAACGGATATAATAAAGTGAATCGTACTATCAAATCAGACATTTGGAGTTTGGTTTGGATTGGAGTTAGATATTATGTTTCATTCAAATATGCTGCTGAATTTGCTGCTCAGTATTCCGGGGCTGCTGTTGTGTCTGAGCCTTCATGAGGCGGCACATGGCTTCGTAGCATACAAGTTGGGAGATCCCACGGCGAAGAATGCAGGAAGGCTGACAATTGACCCATTCCGCCATCTGGACCCGGTTGGAACAATTTGCCTTTTACTATTTCATGT
>CAYLXH010000093.1:0-8981 GCA_964387535.1 uncultured Butyricicoccus sp.
CCTTCAATCTGCTTCCGAAGAAGGAAGTTATCAAGCTGCAGCTGGAGATCGCCAAGCTGGAGAAGTATCTGGGCGGCGTCAAGGAAATGAAGAAGCTGCCGGGCGCGCTGTTTGTTGTTGACCCGCGCAAGGAGAAGAATGCGATTGCGGAAGCACGTAAGCTCAAGATTCCGGTAGTTGCTATCGTGGATACCAACTGTGATCCGGATGAGGTCGATTATGTCATTCCAGGCAACGATGACGCAATCCGCGCTATCAAGCTGATCTCTGCTACCATGGCCAACGCGATCATGGAAGGCAAGCAGGGCGAACAGCTCGCTTCGGAAACCGAAGAGACGGTAGAAGAAAAGGCTGAGTAATTGGAAATAGAAAGGCCCGCCGCGCGACTGTTCGGGCGGGTCTTTTTGAGAAACTGAACCGATATAGGGAGGTATTTACATCATGGCATTTACTGCAAAGGATGTTAAGGCGCTGCGTGAGCAGACCAATGTTGGTATGATGGACTGTAAGAAGGCACTGCAGGAAGCAGATGGTGACTTCGACAAGGCAATTGAAATTCTTCGTGAGAAGGGCCTGGCTAAGGCGGCAAAGAAGGCAAGCCGCATTGCAGCAGAGGGCGTTGTTGGCATTTCGGTTTGCCCGGACTGCGGCGTTGCTGCAATGGCAGAGGTGAACTCGGAGACGGACTTCGTTGCAAAGAATGCAGATTTCCAGAACTTCGTTAGCGATGTAACCAAGGTGATTATCAGCGAAAATCCGGCTGATGTCGAGGCACTGAAGGCATGCAAGATGGGCGAGCTGACGGTAGAAGGCGCACTGCAGGAGAAGGTTCTGACCATCGGTGAGAATCTGCAGATCCGTCGCTTTGTTCGCTACGATGAGAACACCGTCAACGTTGGTTACACCCATATGGGTGGTGTCATCGGCGTACTGGTTGCTCTGCAGGTTTCCGACAACATCAAGGCCGCGGACGAAGTTCAGCAGCTGGGCAAGGACATCGGCATGCAGGTAGCAGCAATGCGTCCGAGCTTTATGGACAAGTCTGAGGTAGACGAGGAGACGCTGGCCAAGGAGAAGGAAATCCTGATGGCACAGGCTATCGAGGAGAACAAGAACGCAGCAAAGCCGAAGCCGGAGGCTATTCTGGAGAAGATGGTCATGGGTCGTATCGGCAAGTACTACGAGGAAAACTGTCTCCTGCAGCAGGCGTTTGTCAAGGAAAACAAGATTTCCGTTGAAAAGCACATTGCAGCAGTGGCAAAGGAGCTCGGCGGCGAGATCAAGCTGGTGAAGTATGAGCGCTTTGAGAAGGGCGAAGGCATCGAAAAGCGCGTAGATGACTTTGCTGCAGAAGTCGCTTCGATGGCAAAGTAAGTTGATTTTGTAATATGCAGAATCTCCTGCCTTCGCGCGGGAGATTCTGTTTTTTCCGGAAAACAAAAAGTAATATGGGATACACCGGTAGGGATGTTTTCCGAAGAATGAATCACGGTAACACGGAAGGAGAGTGCAATTATGGCACAAAAGGGAAATTTAATGACGTTTCGTCCGGATGTCAGGGTTCTGGACTGCACAATGCGTGACGGTGGACTGGTCAATGATTTTTACTTCACCGACGAATTTGTGCGTGAGCTCTACAAGACCAATCGGGATGCCGGCGTGGACTTTATGGAGTTCGGCTATCGTGCCTCCAAGACGTTGTTTGACCCGGAAAAGTTCGGCAAATGGAAATTTTGCTCGGATGAGGACATCTATGAGATCGTCGGGGATAACGATGATACGGATCTCCAGGTGGCGATTATGGCGGATGTGGGACGTTGTGATTACAAGCGGGATATTGGCCCGCGCAGCGACAGTCCGGTGGATCTGATCCGCATCGCAACGTACATTCACACGATGCCGGTGGCAGTGGAAATGATTGAGCACTGTCAGAAGATGGGCTATGAGACGACGTGCAACATTATGGCAGTGTCCAAGGCGCAGGAAGGCGACGTGAAATCGGCGCTGGACATGCTGGGACGCAGCCCGGTCAACGCGATCTATGTGGTGGACAGCTATGGGTCGCTGATCCCGGAGCAGATTCAGCGTATTGTGGATCTGTATCTTGAGACGGCAGAACGGTATGACAAGCTGATTGGCATGCATGCGCACAATAATCAGCAGCTTGCCTTTGCCAATACGATTGCGGCATGTGCATATGGTGCAAGCTATCTGGACGCCTCCATGAGCGGCATGGGACGCGGTGCGGGAAACTGCATGATGGAGCAGCTGATCAGCTTTTTGAAGAATCCCAAATTCCAGCTTCCTCCGGTTCTTAAATTTGTGCAGGAGCAGATGATTCCGCTGCGTGAAAATGGACTCCGCTGGGGCTATGACACCCAGTATCTGCTGACGGGTATTTTAAATGTTCATCCGTCTTCGGCGATTAATTACACCAAGGCAGGACGGAAGGACTGTCGTGATTTCTATCTGGAATTGCTGGACAATGATTGAATGATTCCCTGTATTTCTCCGCTTCTTCGGAAGCGGAGATTTTTTTATGTCACCACAGCGGATGAAACATCGAGTGGGTGTTGTGCACAGGATTGGAAGTATATGCAGTATACAATGCAGAAAAGAGGGACTAGCATGATAGATAGAAACGGTGCAGACAGGAGTGGATTGCATGGCATGATGCCGTGACGAGAAGAAGAAGGGAGGGAAAGGAATGATGCAATCAATGAAGTCGGCCGCGTGTGCGGCGATCGGTTGTTTTGGGAGCCTGATTGCGAATTTATTGGGTGGGTTTGATGCAGGACTGAAGATTTTAATTGGACTGATGGCGATCGATTATGTCACAGGATTGCTGGTAGCAGGAGTATTTCGAGCGTCGGAGAAAACCGATTCCGGTGGTTTGGAGAGCGGCGTCGGATGGAAAGGGCTGTGTCGAAAGGGAGTTACGCTGCTGATTGTACTCGTGGCACAGTGTGTGGATGCGGCAGCCGGGACCAATGTGATCCGGGATGCGGTGGTCATCGGCTATACGGCCAATGAAGCGATCAGCATTTTGGAAAACGCAGGATTGATGGGTGTACCGGTTCCGAACAAGCTGGCACAGGCCATTGACGTGTTGCAGGGAAAGGACCATTCATAATAAGAGTAACGTATATGACGGACACAGAATGCATATGATTATACGATGCAGAGCAAAGCCCCAGAGATTTTTCTCTGGGGCTGTTGTGCTGCTCGGAACATGGGAGTACAGAGATATTGCTGTGTTGGAAAGGGATCATCCGAGCATAACATCCAGCAGCATCATTACGGCAAAGCCGAGTACAATACCCATTGTGGCAACATAGGGATGTGCTTTTTGATTGGTTTGGCATTCCGGGATCAGTTCATGGACGGCGACCAGAATCATGGCTCCGGCTGCAAAGGAAAGTGCATAGGGCAAGATTGTTTCAACATAAACAACCAGCAACGCACCAAGGATGCCGGCAATCGGTTCTACGATTCCGGATGATTGCCCGAGCAGAAAACTCTTTTTTCGAGAATATCCTTCCCGTCGGAGCGGGAGGGAAACCGCTGCGCCTTCAGGAAAATTTTGAAGACCGATCCCGACGGCGATGATGATTGCACCCATCAGGCTTTCGGTTGTATAACTGCCGTTTTGCAATGCGCCAAAGGCAACGCCAATAGCTAACCCTTCTGGTATGTTGTGTAGCGTGATGGAAAGAACCAGCATAATAATTCTGTTGAGCCGATCGGTTGGCTCGCCTTGCGTCGTATTTACATTCCTGCGGGTAAACGAAACGATCTTATCGGATCCCCACATAAAAAACGCGCCAAACAGAAAGCCTATGGTTGTTACAAAACATGCCGGAAGATAGGAAGAGCTCTCTGCGCGCTCGATGGCGGGTTGTAAAAGGGACCAAAAACTGGCGGCAATCATGACGCCAGAAGCGAAGCCAAGCATAAGATTCAGCACAGTTTGATTGGGTGATTTAAAAAAGACAACGGTGGCAGCACCCAGCGCCGTTACGAACCAGGTTCCCAGTGTTGCAATCAGCGCCATTAGGACAAGATTAGTCATGTTGCACCTCCTACACACAAATATATTGAATTGCGCTTGTGGAGGTGTCTGTTCACCGATGGAAAATCAATCTTTGCGGGTCGATTGGAGTGATGGCGTCGGTCGGCTCGGAGGTTAGGGGATTGTATTGAGCCAATAGGAAAGGTCAGAATGCTCTGACACATGTGGCTCGGACCTTTGTGGATTGGTTGCACAACATGCTTGCTGTTACTGAGATACGGAAATCAGAGGCCTTATCGCAGAGTCAAAGGATACATAAAAAGCACCGGATCGACAGAAACATGCGACAATCCGGTGCGTTTCGTTTGGAGCAGATAACGGGAATCGAACCCGCCTCTTCGGCTTGGGAAGCCGACGTTCTACCGATGAACTATATCTGCGTTTTTTCAGGTCTGTTGTTATTATAATACGGGTGGGACAAAATAACAAGAGGAAAAATGACGGAGCGAAAAGAAAACAAATGGTTGTCATTTTGACGGATGTACTTTATAATACAAATATAGTTGATTTGATGAAAAAGAGGAATGCTTGTTATGTCAGAGAAAAAAGAAGATCGACGGATCCGTCGGACAAAGCGACTGCTGCGCCAGGCCTTGGCAGAGCTGATGAATGAGAAAGAATTTAAACACATTACAGTTAAGGAGATTGCGGAGCGAGCGGATCTGAACCGCGGCACGTTTTACTTTCACTATACAGATACCTATGATTTGAAAGAAAAGGTGGAAGATGAGCTGGTGGAGGTGTTTACGCAGCATCTGGAGTCGTATCATCCGACGAGTGAGGATCACTCGATTCATGATATGGCCAGCTCGATTCTTGCTTATATGCAGGAAAACCGATTTTTGGTCAAGACGCTGTTTCATGACGACTCGGGAGAGAGCCTGCGTACCAAGATGATGCACGCGCTGGAACAAACGATTACCCGTATACAGCTGACGCATGTGAAGGAAAGCGACCGGCAACGCGCGTACATTGGACGATTTTTGGCGAATGGTATCATAGGGGTCATTGCGATGTGGTTGGAATGCGATGATGGAATCACGGAAGAAGAGATGACAGAGATTCTGAACGATCTGATTATACGGATGTTTCCGGTATAAGAGGGAGCAACGACAGCGGAGTGCGCCACAGATAATTCCCTGCGGCGCACTCCGGTTTTGCGTTATTGAACGAGATGATCGACGGCGTTGGCGGCGTCGTGTGCGATGGAGCTGACGGTTCCGGCAGTGCGATGCGCTGCACGAGATACATTCTGTCCCATCTCTGTGCCCGGCATAGTTTGTTTCATGGCATAGGCGGTGACGACAGCGCCCGTGAGTCCAGCCAGAATACCGGCTGTAAATAATGTGGATCTCATGACTTTCCTCTCCTTCCGCAGACAGTATTCCCGAATGAGCGCGAACTATGAGGAATGGTGGGACGGCAACTATCTGGAAGAATCGCCAAATCCAGAGAACAGTATGGATGTCATCCAAAAGGAGTAGGAAACTGTGCGGGAATCATGGCAGCGGAGGCAAAAAATCAGGATTGTTTGTGCAGAAAGACGGACATGTTCTCCGGATTGCGCAAAAGTTTTGAGCGGATGCGGATTTACAAAGAAAACCCCAGGGGGTATAATAGGAAAAAGAAAAAGCACCTTTAAGCAGAACCCGTGAGTTCCGCAAGGCAGCAGATAGGATTCCGTGGGCGCAGTGCGCCTGTTGACGGCTTCTGACCCTTGGCGGACAAAGGTGCAGATGGCCGTTTTTTTGTTGCGCGTTCAGAAAAGGTGGGACGATGGAGCAGAGAAAAAAAGCAGAGATTATGGAGGAAGGTGCGGTGCGGCGTGCTGTCAACCGGATTTCCTATGAGATGATAGAAAAAAATCATGGCGGCAAAGATCTGGTTCTTGCTGGAATTTGCACCCGCGGAAAGTATCTGGCGGAGCGCATGGCAGCGAAGATTGCCGAGGTGGAGGGAATCTGTCCACAGACTCTTCCGCTGGACATCACCGCGTTTCGCGACGACAATCCGAGTCGTCCGGAGCATCCGCTGCCGCGGGTGGAAATCGACCAGATTGAGCGCAAGACCGTGGTGATTGTGGATGATGTTCTGTGCACGGGACGCACAGCACGCGCTGCGATGGAGGCAGTGCTGCGTTCGGGGCGTGCGCGGAGAATTCAGCTGGCAGTGTTGGTGGATCGAGGCCATCGGGAGCTGCCGATCCGGCCGGATTATATTGGAAAGAACCTGCCGACCTCACAGGAGGAGACCGTTCGCGTATTGCTGCGCGAGGTGGATGGACAGGACAGCGTCGTAATACTGGAACATTGTTCGGATACGACGTGAGTGGAGTACGGCAGCAGAAGCAGGATATGGCGGAAGTGCCGAAAGGATGACGAGGAGGAAGTAGTATGTCTGTAAATGCCCTGGTAAAAGCGATTCGGGAGAAGAATAATCCGACAGTGGCGGGGCTGGATGCCCGTCTGGAGTATATTCCGGCGCACATTGTGGAAAAAAATGTGGCGGAGTATGGGCACACGCTCAAGGCAGCGGCGGAGAGTATGCTGGAGTTCAACCGAGGATTGATGGATGCACTGTGTGACATTGTTCCGGCGATCAAGCCGCAGGCCGCGTATTATGAGCTGTTGGGACCAGAGGGTGCCGCAGTGCTTCAGAAGACCGTCGAATACGCCCACGAGAAAGGGATGTACGTCATCGCGGACGTCAAGCGCAACGACATTGGTGCGACGGCGACGGCATATGCGCAGGCGTATCTCGGAGAGAGCGAGGTAGGCGGCGTGAGCATCCCGGTGTATGGGTGTGATTCGTGTACGGTGAATGCCTATCTCGGATCGGATGGGATTCAGCCGTTTTTGAACGAGTGCAAGGCGCGTGCGCGCAGCATCTATGTCTTGGTTAAGACATCCAATCCGTCGTCCGGTGAGTTCCAAAACCGTGAGCTGGATGGCAGACCGCTGTATGTCCGTGTGGCGGAAAAGGTTGCGGAATGGGGCGAACAGCTGATGACGGAGTGCGGATACAGCGAGGTCGGCGCAGTCGTCGGTGCGACGTATCCGGAGGAGCAGAAGATTGTGCGTGAGATCATCCCACACAGCTATTTCCTCGTGCCGGGCTATGGTGCACAGGGGGCGACAGCCAAGGATATTGCCAATGCGTTTAACGACGACGGACTGGGCGCCATTGTCAACTCCTCCCGCGGTATCATGTGTGCGTGGAAGAAATGCGACCTGGATTATCAGGAGGCAGCGCGGCGTGAGGCGATCCGGATGCGCGACGACATCGTTTCGGCGATACGGTAATGAGAAAAGCACATTGCCTGTGCGTGGAAAACAAATCCTGTGTGCGGCTCGCTGCGCACTGCAAACAATAAAGGAGTGTCTGGAACATTGAAGAAAGCATATCTCCTGCTGGCTGATGGTACGCTGTTTCAAGGCGAGAGCGTTGGGGCAGAGGGAACGAGTACGGCGGAAATCGTATTTAACACCGGTATGGCGGGGTATCAGGAAGTACTGACGGATCCATCATACTATGGACAGACTGTCTGCATGACGTATCCGCTGATCGGAAACTATGGGCTCAACGCGGAAGACTTTGAGTCCCGCAAGTGCTGGGTAAGCGGGTTTATCATGCGCGAAGCGTGCCGCTATCCGTCCAACTGGCGTCAGGACCGCTCGATTGATGAGTACCTGAAGGCGCAGAACATTGTCGGGCTGGCCGGTATTGACACCCGGAGACTGACGCGCATTTTGCGCAACAGCGGCGTCATGAATGGAATTTTGTACTCGGAAGGATATGAGCCGGATGAGGCGGCGATTGCGGCGATGAAGGCGTATACCGTGACGGATGCCGTGCGCAGTGTGACGATTGACCGGCCGGAGGTATATGCAGCGGATGGAGAACAGAACTATCGTGTTGCCCTGTTCGATTTTGGTGTGAAACGTAACATTATACGCGAACTGTGTGCACGAGGCTGTGAGGTGACCGTGCTGCCGGCTCTGACTGCCCCGCAGGAGGTATTGTGCGGCGGCTATGACGGAATTATGCTTTCCAATGGCCCGGGCGATCCGGCAGAGAACGTGGAGATTATTGGCAATCTCAAACAGCTGATTTCGTCGGGTATCCCGATTTTTGGAATCTGCCTTGGCCATCAGCTGATGAGCCTGGCCATCGGCGCCAAGACGGAGAAATTGAAGTACGGCCACCGCGGCGTCAATCATCCGGTCAAGGATTTGGAGCAGGACCGCACCTATATTACCAGCCAGAATCACGGCTATGCAGTAGTGGCAGACACGGTGGACCCGGCGATTGCGCGTGTCAGTCATATCAATCTGAATGACAATACCTGCGAGGGTGTGGAGCACATCCATGCACCGATTTTCACGGTGCAGTATCATCCGGAGGTTCACCCGGGTCCTCAGGATACCGGCTACCTGTTTGACCAGTTTATTGCACGAATGGATGAGAAGAAGGGGGGCGCTCAGTAATGCCGCTGCGCAACGATATTCATAAGATTATGGTACTGGGCTCCGGCCCGATTGTCATCGGTCAAGCTGCGGAATTTGATTACGCGGGCACACAGGCGTGCCGTGCGCTGATGGAAGAGGGACTGGAGGTTGTTCTGGTCAACTCAAATCCGGCGACGATTATGACGGACAAAGCGATGGCACACAAGGTCTATATTGAGCCGATGACGATCCCGTGTGTCAAAGAGATCATAAAGAAAGAACGTCCGGATTCCATCCTGCCGACGCTGGGCGGTCAGACCGGACTGAACATCGCCATGGAGCTGGTGGCGGAAGGCTTCCTGGAGGAGTACGGCGTCAAGCTGCTGGGAGCCAACCCGACGACGATTGACAAGGCGGAGGACCGCCAGATGTTCAAGGACACCATGACCGCCATCGGCGAG
>CAYLXH010000093.1:8991-9280 GCA_964387535.1 uncultured Butyricicoccus sp.
GTTCAAGGACACGATGGAGAAAATTCACGAGCCGATTATCGCGTCCAAAGTCGTGCACAGCGTGGAGGACGCGGTGGCGTTTACCGAGGAGATCGGACTTCCGGTTATCATCCGTCCGGCATACACGCTGGGCGGCACAGGCGGAGGCATTGCATACACCTGGGATCAGCTGCGCGAGATTGCGGCCTCCGGCATCCTCTACTCCCGCGTCGATGAGATTCTGGTCGAGAAGTGCATCGCAGGCTGGAAGGAAATCGAGTACGAAGTAATGCGGGACGGCAAGGGCAAT
>CAYLXH010000094.1:0-7236 GCA_964387535.1 uncultured Butyricicoccus sp.
AAATAACAGGAATTTGAGATTGATAGATCGCGCGGGCAACGATCTCTTCATTAAATGCCCAAAGATCCTCCAAGGAACCTCCGCCGCGCCCGGTAATAATCAGATCCGCCTCTCCACGCTGATTCACCTCTCCTATCGCCCGTGCAATAGATGCTGCTGCTTCCTTTCCCTGCACCAGAACCGGGAAAATCTGAATCTTTGCCACAGGATATCGTCGCTTCAAAATTCGAAGCATATCGTGCACAGCGGCACCGGTCGGAGATGTCACTAACGCTATGGTTTTGGGAAAAACGGGAAGTGCTTTCTTGTGCGCTTCATCAAATAATCCTTCCGCAAGAAGACGTTTCTTGAGCTGTTCAAAGGCAATCGCCAAAGCGCCAATGCCATCCGGCATCATATCTGCTGCATACAACTGTACTTGTCCACTCTTGGGATAGGAGCTGATACGACCTCGAGCTATCACCTTCATACCGTTTTCCGGACGAAAACGGAGTCGAGCAGAATCAGACCGAAACATGACAGCGGACAAAGCAGCTTGTGAATCCTTGAGCGTAAAATAGCAGTGTCCGGAGGAATGCGCCTTAAAGTTGGAAATTTCCCCCTGGACATACAGCGTTCGAAATTCCGGCGTGTTCTCCAACATTTGTTTTATCGTCTGATTGACCTGTGAAACTGTAAAAACAACCGCATCGGATCTCATAGTATTCCCTCATGTAGCAGTGCGGCCAGGACGGCAACTCCAACGGCATTGTCACCAGAGAGCACCGGCTCTGCAAATTTCGCACGAAATTTTTGTTCCATCTTTCTCTGTAAAGAACGATTGGCCATCACTCCGCCTGCACACAGCACCGGAAGAGGAGTGCGTGACACAGCCTGTGCAGTTGCCTTTTGAACTGCCTGTGTAATCGTATCGATTGTAAAACGTGCGATAACCTCATCCGGGGCCCCGGCTCTATGGAGCGCTTCCACTTTGTTTTGTACTCCGGAAAGTGAAAAATAACAGTCTGTGACTTTGGGAGAAAACGGTTTTTCCGGTGTTATGCACCGATCCGCCAACTGTTCCAAAGCAACGCCTGCCGGAAAAGCAAGACCCAGCAACTGCCCGGCACGGTCGATAATCTGACCCGCTGCCACATCCGTTGTTCCACCAATAATCCTTGTCTCAGGCAGCCTGTTCTTTTCACTGGGCGCCACATACAGCAATTCCGTCGTCCCGCCCGAGAGATGCCAGGCTAAAAACGGCTTGTTCAGCCAATCCAACACGCCCGCTGAGAGGGCTGCTGCCGCAAGATGTCCCTGTTGATGCGATACCGCGAAAAATGGGAGTCCCTGGGAGTGGGCTATTGCACGCGCCGTCCCTTCTCCACAGAGAAAACAGGGCATGTATGATCCCTCGACCTCACGAGGCCGGGTACTTGCAGCAACCGCTGCAAGCTTGTGACCGAATCCATCTGGAAGTTCTTCTAATCTCTCAGGAAGGTGCAAAACATGTTGAAACAGGGCATCGCTTTGGCGAAGCCCGATTCGTCCTTCGGGTATTTCCAGCAGACGCCCTGAATTATTCCACGTATAATCAACAGAATCAAACAATGCCGCAGAGGTGCGATAGTTTGAGGTATCAACGCCTAGATAATATGCCATATCAGGATTCCTTCGGCTGCTCCGGTTCGTCACGGCTCACCGCACCAAGGATGCCATTGATAAAGCCAGCCGCTTCCTTGGAATCATATTTTTTAGCCAACTCCACGGCTTCATTGATGGCTGCACTCACCGGAACATCATCAGAATAGCGCATTTCATACAGCGCAAGGCGCAAAAGAGCTACCGTGATACGAGACATACGATTTGTATTCCAGTTCGTAGAGTACTTACGGATGACTTCATCCAGTTCTGCCAAATGCGTTCCGACTCCGACCACGGTTGTCGTGATATACTCCTTCTGATCATTCGTGAGCGGTCCCGCATATAATGCAATATCACCAGCCAACGAATCCAGAACAGACTGTTCCAATCGGGTCGAAATTATTTCCTCCAACTCAAATGCCTGAAAACCAAGTTCAAAAACCAAATGCAGCGCGATTTCTCTTGACTCTTTTCTGCCCACGGGTTACCTCCATCGTTCATGCCAAGTAAGCACAGCATGACTATATTTTTTTAAAGTGCATCAAATATGTATAGTTCATTATACATCAATAAGCGAAAAAAATAAACCCTTGAAACAAAGAACAATCCCAACCAAACAGAAAATGAATGGATGATCATATATGAGTCGCACCTATTTGTCTGTTACAATGCTGCATCATAGCAAAAAAGCAACAATGTTTGAGTCCCTCTGCTCGAAACACTGTTGCTTTTCGTTTAATTGATGTCGTACGTCGCCCACAACGACCCCATCCGTTTCATCCGCCGCAGAGACAATGCAGCATAGGAAGAACGGCGTTATTCCGCTGTTTCTACACTCTTTTTTTCCTGCACAGCGAACGACAGGCCGCCAATGTTGATATTCACTGCGGTGGTACGCATTCCCGTCATCGACTCAATCGAAGACCGCACCGCATTCTGAACTTGCTTGGAAACTTCACGAATATTGTATCCGAACTCTGCCAGAAAGCTGATTTCAACCTCGACCATATCGCCGTGAAATTCTACTTTTACTCCTTTTGCTAAGTTCTTTTTCCCAAGAAACTCTGCAACATTTGTACCAATTCCAGAATAGAGATTGCCAACACCGGCAATTTCGGAAGCTGCAATTGCTGCAATGGATGCAATAACATCTTCCGAAATCCGCACACTGCCCTGATCTCCATCAGACGTCCAATATGCCTTGCTCTCTGCCATGGGTATCACACTCCTTTTGAAGAGATTATACCATAACAGTCTGTTTTTGCAAAGAACGAATTGTGAATTGGATTATTTCGCATCACTTATTTTTATGGAAGACAATTCGGCTCCTGTTTCCGAAACGATAATATCTGCAATTTTCGCTGCATCCGTCTCCGTCAGCTTCCCTTTTTCGCTCGCTACTGTTGCAGAAATTGCTCCGTCTTCAATATAGACAACCGCATCGGTATACCCTTTTCCCTGAATCATGCTTTCAATTTTAGACTCTTTGACAGAATTGGCTGCGATAGCACTGATCTGACGCGTTGCTTCTTCTTTGGAGCTTTCTGTTGCATCTTCGCTTCCCACCGTCTCTTTTAACATCGACAACGCCTCGTCTCGAGCTGTTTGACGCTTTAGTCGTGCTTCTGCGAACTGATCATTGGATGCAGCGGATTCTGCAGCGGTAGCAGCTGCCGCACTGTCTTTGGTGTTCTCTTTTTCACTGTTTGTTTTGCTGTTATCTGCGTTTACTGTGGTTACTTCACCATATACACTTTCCGATGTATCCTCTGTCTGCGCTGCAACCGTCAGTTCGGATGGAGATTGAAAATAACTCCAGTTCAGGTAGACAGCAACACACAACATCAGGCCAATCACGCCATATACTGCTCCCCGTTTTCGAATGGATACCATGTACTTACCTCCTATTGACTCATCTTTAAAACAGAAATGTGATCGGATGAAATTCCGCAAAGGGATGACAGAGCCTCCGTCAGTTCCAGACGAACTGTACTGCTGTCTGCTCCATCACAAATAACAACGGCGCCGCGAAAGGTTGGATAATTGCTTGTCACCAGCACGGGTGTCTCTCCATAGCTTCCATCAGAAAGAATCGACATCGTGCTTTGATAATTCTCACTACTGGAATTTTCTCCAGATGATTGGCTGGACTGCGAAACGTCTGACGCATACACAGATTCTTCCGAAGTCTCTAAAGACAGCATCACTTCGATCCGTCCCACCCCTTCGATCGCCGACAAGCTGGAACAAATCTGCTCCTCGAACTCTTCCAGGTTAAATCCTTCTTCTGCTGCAGGCTTTTCTTGTGCTTTTTCCTCTCCGGATGGAAGCGTGAAAAGCATCAGAACAATACCTGCCAATATTACTATAAAAAAATATCGGTATTTTTTCCAATAAGTAACCAGCGATTCGTTCCACCTCACTCCTTGTTTTCCTCCTCCCGTATCGTAATCACCTCTTTTCCAATGCCCAGCTCAGACTGGATGATCTCTTCTAACTGTTCTTTCCGACCAGCAGAGTATGCATTGTCACAGACCACGTGTACTGTGGAAATGGTCAATACGTTGTCCTCAGAAACCTCCAGTTGAATATCCCCAGACAGTCCTTTTTCTTCTATTTTTGCCTCCAGATATTCTTCCGTCTGCATACAAAATGTCTCTCTTACTGCCCGTACATATGCAGAATCTGTATTCTCACTCTGATTCCAGTTGTTTGTCATGCTGTCGGGCAACTGTAAAAATTCAGGTAGTTGTATGATGCGCAGTGGATTGATAATGGCTAACAGCAATAATATCCCAACCGCCAAATGCAGCAGTCCCCGCTGAGATTTTTGATCGGTCAATGCCAGCACGACAGCTCCAAACAAAGCTGCTGCGGTAATACTCAAGATTAGCTGTCGAAATAATGCAATCATATTCCTGTAATAAACATCACGGCATACGCCAATTCAAAAAAAAGAATCATACAGCAGCTTCCCAGCATCCCCAAAATCAGACCAAAACTGTGCATGAGGCCATCCATCAATCCCAGCAAAGACGGTGGGCAAACCGGAGAAAGGATTGCTGATCCCGTACGAAAAACCAGATAACTGAGACCTAGTCGCAGAAATGGAACAAGACACACAGCGACAATGCAGAGAATTCCGAATATTCCCACCGTATTTTTAACCACCGATGCGCTAGACAGCACGGTCTCTGCCGCGTTGGAAAGGATACTCCCCACAACAGGGACGGTACCAGACAGTGCGAATTTTGCAGCCCGTACCGCTGTCGCATCCGTACTGCGGCTGACAGCGCCAAAGACCGTAATGTACCCAATAAACACAGAGAGCAGTACTTTCAGGATACTGCTAATAATCCAGCGAATAAACTCTGCCAACCGGGTCAGAATGCCATTTCCCAAGGCAGCATTGACCGTAATCATAGCAATGTATGCAGAAACCAGCGGAAGAAGAACCTCAGTAATGAGCGAGACACAAAGATGAAATGCAAACTCCGTCGCAGCGAACATCATCATACCAGTAGTAGCGGCACCACACAGGGATACCGCAGTCATCACAACCGGAAGCATAGATGCCGACAGCACTTCCAATTCTTCTGCCGTGGACTGACAGAGAGACATCATGCTAGCTAGATCCGTTGAAACCGCAGCAGTCATTCCCAAAGCTCCTGCCATGGTGAGAAATAACGGAGAAGTTCCCCCCGAGGAAGGAAATCCTGAAACACAGCTGCATAAAATCATGATGATCGCCACCTTTGACAGCATAAATACTGTCATCTTTAATGAATTCCCTGAATTTTTTTGACATTTTGACCAAATTGACTGAACCACCTGCGCAAAGTCGGTACAATTGTCCAGCGAAATATCTCCAATTATGCTTTGTGCTTCACTGGAAAGACCACCGGTAATCGTTTGCTGCGCCGACTCACGAAATGATCGAATGGTTTCCGATTCTTCTGCCCTTGCAGGCACTGACACGACACAGAAAAGCAACAGGGTTGCCAAGATTCGTTTCATACGTCTCCTCTATTCCAAGATGGTACCAATGAGTTCGAACACCTGCTGCACCAATGGAATACATACAGCAATCGATGCCACTGTACCCACAAGCTCCAATTTGACAGCCAATGCATTTTGCCCTGCATCATGGCACAGCGCAGAGGAAATCCGGACAACGACTGCAATTCCAACGGCTTTCAATACTGGAAGATAGATTTCGCTGTCTAACCCTGCTGATGCCATAATCTGCGATAAATCACGAAAGATCGCACCGAATGGCTCCAAAACACAAAGTAGCAGGACAAGACCACAGGCTAATGAAATCAACAGTGCAAAGACCGGCGAAATCGGACGGACAAACACTGCCAACATTGCGCCCAGCAAAGCAATTGCTGCAACGGTAAGAACCAACGACATAATTAAAACCCAAACACCGATTGAATCATGGAGAATAACCGGCTAATTTCCTGAATGATCATCATTGTTACTACAATCAGTCCTGCCAGAGTGGTCATCATAGCTTGTTCCTCTCTTCCCGAACGGATCAGTAATTGATTCAGAACTGCAACCAAAATGCCAATAGCCGCAATTTTGAATATCAAATCAACGTCCATGATATCACCTTACATTACATCAGAACCAGAACCAATAGCAAACCGGCAGCAATGCAACAGGTTCGGTATACTGTTCCTTTACTTTTCACTTCTGCTTCCGCCAGCTTTAGCTGACCTTCCAGTCGTTTGTGCGCATATCCAACACATTTCTGTTGCGACTTCACATCATATTTCCCGATGAAATCAGATAAATCGCAAAAAATCAAAATATCATCCGGCCGCAATCCGATCTCCGGCCCAATCTGTTGAAACCCTTTCATCCATTTATAGGCCAGCGACAATCCATCTTCTTGTCCCAGTGCAGTATGGATATGTGAAAACACTCGTGATACTGCTGTACTCGGGCTGTGTGATAACAACAGAATAATATCTGGTACACTGGAGAGGCGATAGGCCAATTCTCCGTCAATCACATCCAACGCAGACAGAAAATCCCCGAGGGATCGAACACGCCCCTGATACTGCTGATGCTGTGCCATTCCAATCCCTGTAAAAGAACCGATAACCAGAACAATTCCCACTATTTTTAGCAAATTACTTCCCCCTGTCTTCCAGTATTATTTTTTTATAGGTACGATCTTTTTTTATCTGAAAATAGAGTGAAAATACCTCAGATTCTAATATTCTCCGATACAACGGCCTTACCCGGAAATCGTGAAACGATTCTGCATGTGCAGAAGCCAGCACGGCGACCCCGCAGTGTGAGCAGTACAGGGCGGCTTGGATATCCTGTTCCGTCGTTATTTCATCCAATACAATGACTTCCGGAGACATGGTTTTCACCAACATCAGCGCAGCTTCTGCTTTGGGACAGCCTCCAATCACATCAGTGCATGGTCCGATGGAAAACTGCGGCTGCCCGTGGTACAACGCGGCTAGCTCTCCGCGTTCATCAGCAAGACCAACGCGGTGTCCCTGTTCTGAGAGCTGCCTGGTCAAATCCCTCAGCAATGTTGTTTTTCCGTATTTCGGCGGAGAAAAAAACAAGGTGCTTTGAATC
>CAYLXH010000094.1:7246-9134 GCA_964387535.1 uncultured Butyricicoccus sp.
ATCCTGTTGTTTTGTTTTACTGCCTCTAGGATCTCGGGACCTGCTGCTCCTTTTACCTGTCTTGCGACTCGAAGATTTACTGATGAGAGATGACGGAATGATGAAATTTTTCCCTCATTCCATACCGCTTCTCCACATAGCCCCATACGGTGACCGCCGGAAAGTGTCAAATATCCTTGCGATATGCTGGCGGAAAATGTGTGAGAAGAGTAATTACAAGCACGGTCCACCGTATCTTGAATAATCTGAGGAGTAAGAGGTCTTCCCCCTGCGGCATGCTCTGATGCCGCATCCGCAACGGTCAGAGGCATTCCTGCGCGAAGGCGGATTTCTTCGCAGGCTGGCCTTATCTGATCGATCCATGGCTGAAGGTAAGCGCGCAGAGGCTGCGGAAGGCAGCCTGCCGCCTGTATCAATTCTCGATCCGGCATGTTCTTTCCCTCCTGTCTCTGCTCTACCATATGGAAAAAAGGACGAACATAGAACCACTTATTACCCCCATAAGAAACAGAAGCTGAATTTAATTTTGTAACAAATTATGCAACTGAATTTCATTTCTGCCAAAAAAGAAGAAAAAAAACGTCGAATTTTATGAAATGTGTCTGTTTTTTTCTTGCAAACTGGCCTGACATGTTGTATTATAATTTTGTTGCATGAGTGTGCAGAATCAAATTTGGTAGATGTTGAAAAGTACTATAGAGGAGGAACTTGAAAAATGTATCAAATCCTTGAGAAGCGTCGTTTGAGTGCAAATGTTATCCTACTGGTCATTGATGCACCATACGTTGCAAAGAAGGCAGAGCCAGGTCAGTTTATTATTCTGCGTACAGACGCAGAGGGAGAGCGTATTCCGCTGACCATCTCGGCTTATGACCGGGAAAAGGGCACTATTACCATCGTTGTTCAGGAAGTCGGCGCGACGACAATGAAGCTCGGCATGATGAACGAGGGCGACTATCTGCATGATTTCGTAGGTCCGCTTGGCGTTGCTTCTGAGTTTGACGGCGTAAAGAAAGTTGCTGTTGTTGGCGGCGGTCTTGGCTGTGCAATTGCGCTTCCGCAGGCAAAGAAACTGCATGATATGGGCGTTGAGGTTGATCTGATTGCCGGCTTTAAAAATGTGGATGCTATTATTCTGGAAGATGAGATGCGTGCTGCTTGTACGCGCCTGGATCTCCGAACAGATGACGGCTCCAACGGCAATAAGGGCTTTGTTACTGATGGCCTGAAGGAACTGATCGATGCTGGCAACAACTATGATATGGTTATTGCAATCGGCCCGATGATTATGATGAAAATGGTCTGCAAGACCACGGAGCCATACGGCATTAAAACAATCGTTTCCATGAACACGATCATGGTTGATGGTACTGGTATGTGTGGCGGATGCCGTCTGACCGTTGGCGGTGAGACCAAGTTTGCCTGCGTAGACGGCCCGGACTTTGACGGCCATCAGGTTGATTTTGATGAGGCAATGCGTCGTGCGGCAATCTATAAGTCCCAGGAGCAGGATGCTATCGCTGCCCACAAGGAACACTGCAATCTGTTGAAGATGGAGGTCAAGTAATCATGGCTAATATGTCCCCGGTGAAAAATCCGATCCCGGAACAGGATCCTAATGTAAGAAATAAGAACTTTAAGGAAGTAGCTCTCGGTTATGATGAGGCTACTGCCGTTGACGAAGCAAGCCGTTGCCTGAATTGTAAGAATCAGCCGTGTGTTGCTGGATGTCCGGTAAACGTTCAGATTCCGGACTTTATCAATCTCATCAAGGAAGGTAAGTTCCTCGAAGCAAACGACAAGATTAAGGAAACCAGCGCTCTGCCGGCAGTCTGCGGTCGTGTATGCCCGCAGGAGAGCCAGTGCGAAGCACAGTGCGTCCGCGGCA
>CAYLXH010000095.1:0-9117 GCA_964387535.1 uncultured Butyricicoccus sp.
TACGTCGGACGAGGCGATCCCGGTGCTGCTTGCCGCCGGTGTGGACCAATGGCGCACTGTGTTACTGCTGATTGTCATCAAACTGATCATTGCCGTCCTTGCGGGATATTTTTTCTACTTCTTTGTCTTTCGCTCCCGTCTCTCCGAGGAAGATCTCCCGGATGACGAAATAGACATGGACGACATTGAGTCTCCTTGCGCCTGCTGTTCCGGCACCACGGTGTGGCGCGTCGCCATCTCCCGCACTGCTTCAACCGGTGTCTATCTTCTGATCACCATGGCCATCCTGAATGCGCTGATTTCGCTCGTCGGAACGGATACCCTGTCCACATTCTTGCTCAGCGGTACGATCCTTCAGCCTGCACTGTGTGCACTGATTGGTCTGATTCCAGGCTGTGCGGTCTCCGTTCTCATGATTCAACTGTTTCTATCCGGTGCCATCAGCTTTGGCGGTGCCATTGCCGGACTGAGTGCCGGTGCCGGCTTCGGATTTATTCTGCTGGTCAGCGATGCCCCGCGCCGCAAGGAAGCGCTTAAAATCATCGGCTGCACCTATCTTTCGGCTGTGATCGCCGGCGTTGTTCTTCAGCTGCTTCTGTAACACGGCAGCTTACTTTTGTCTTTCCCATCTTGTCATGTTGTTTTGGAGGTTCTATGCTGACTGTCAATCATTTGAGCATCAATTTTGACGGTGAAAACCTGTTTTCTGATGTCAACCTGAAATTCACTCCCGGCAACTGTTACGGCATCATCGGTGCCAACGGAGCCGGCAAGTCCACGTTCCTGCGCATGCTGTCCGGTGATCTGGAACCGTCCACCGGTACCGTGGAGATGAAACCCGGTCTCCGCATGTCTGTCCTTCGGCAGGACCATTTTGCATTTGACGAATTTACCGTTCTGGACACCATTATTCAGGGTAATCCTCGTCTCTATCAAATCATGCAGGAAAAAGAGGCACTGTACGCCAAAGATCCGTTTACCGAAGAGGATGGCAATCGCGCCGCAGAGCTCGAGGGCGAATTTGCAGAATTGGATGGCTGGAACGCAGACAGCAATGCAGCCAAGCTGCTGCAGGGCCTCGGACTGGACGCCGAGGACATCCTGTATGGCGCCATGCGCTACCGCACGGACGCCGAAAAGGTCAAAATCATGTTGGCGCAGGCGCTGTTCGGCAATCCGGAAATTCTGCTGCTCGACGAGCCGACCAACCATCTGGACATCCATTCCATCCAGTGGCTGGAAGACTTTTTGACGGATTACGAGGGTACCGTCATCGTGGTTTCCCACGACCGCCACTTCCTCAATGATGTCTGCACCCACATCGTAGACATTGACTATGGCAAGGTTCGTCTGTATGTCGGCAACTATGAATTCTGGTACGAGTCCTCTCAGCTGATGCAGCGAATGATGAACGATCAGAAAAAGCGCGCTGACGAAAAAATTAAAGAGCTCCAGGAGTTCATCCGCCGCTTTTCCGCCAACAAATCCAAATCCCGACAGGCTACCAGCCGCCGGAAGCTGATTGACAAGCTGTCGGTAGAAGAGCTGCCAGCCTCCTCCCGCCGCTATCCGTTCGTCGGCTTCCAGATGGATCGCGAACCCGGCAAGGACATTCTGGAGGTTTCCGGAATTTCCAAGACGATTGACGGCGAAAAAATTCTGAACAATGTCTCGTTCCGCGTCGCACGCGGTGACAAAATTGCCTTCGTCGGCAAGACCGAACAGGCAGCGACTACCCTATTCCAAATCCTGATGGGTGAGATGGAACCGGATTCCGGTACCTTTAAATGGGGTGTCTCCACCAGCCAGTCTTACTTCCCCAAAGACAACTCCGCCTTTTTCAACGGGCACGAGGAATCCATGCTGGACTGGCTTGCCCCGTACTCCCGCACTGACACGCTGGAAACTACTCTGCGCAGTTTTCTTGGCAAGATGCTGTTCTCCGGCAACGATGTCTACAAGCCTGTCAACGTGCTGTCTGGCGGTGAGAAGGTACGCTGCATGCTCGCCCGCATGATGCTGTTTGGCTCCAATGTTCTGCTTGTCGATCAGCCGACCAATCACCTTGATCTTGAATCCATCACAGCGGTCAACAACGGTCTCATCGACTTCAAGGGAAACGTCCTGTTTTCCTCTCATGACCACGAATTTGTCCAGACCATCGCCAACCGCATCATTGAGATCGGAGAAGAAGGTATCTGGGATAAACAATGCACCTATGAGGAATACCTGGAGTTGCGCGGCGAGGAAATGGAGCGCCGGCGCAGAAAATAACTCCGCCCTGACACAACAAATCCCGGCATTCTGTTCTCACAGAACGCCGGGATTTTTCTGACTCAATGCAGTTTATGACAATTTCACAGCCTTGGTAAAGCCGCTGTACAGATAGGTTCCCCCCAGAGCACAGTAGGTACGCACCTTATAATATCCTGCTGCCGCATGCTTCATCGTCATTTTGGCCACGCTGGACTTCCCCTTCGGGACAACGGCACACTTTTCATAGCTTCCGTTTTTTGTCGCAGAATAGAAGATCTGATATCCGGAAATCGTCTGCTTGCTGTTGACTGGAATCGTTACAACAGCACGCGAACCCGTTGTGCGTACTATCGTCGCCTCAGGCTTGGTCGGAACCGCCCAGACCCGTGTCGGCAGTCCGTCAACTGTTCTTTTCTCCCCCTTGCTATTTCTCCATCCGTCCGTACTGTTGCGGAAATACAGTTTGAGAGAACGCTTGTCTGCGTTGTCAAAGGCACCGCCCTCGCAGATCTGCCAGTCATCATACACCGATGTCACAGTGCTTCGCGCAATCTTTGGCCGATCTCCCATGAAATACACCGCAGTCAGCGCAGCATTGTCACCCAAAGCATATTCTTTAATCCGTGTCACCGATGCCGGAATGACCACTTTGCTCAAATTGGTATCACTGAACACACCAGTCTGCAGCGTCTTGAGAGAGCCCTTGACCGGCAAACTGAGCTTGGACAATCCCGAAGAGGCAAAGGCATACGAAGCAATCGTTGTACATGACTCTGGAATTGAGACCTTGCGCAGGATCTCACACTGGTAAAACGCCCGACTTCCGATTGTCTTGACCCGGCTGCCCAGAGACAGTGTTTCCAAATACTCACAGTCGAAGAACGCATTTGACGCAATCTCCGTGACGGTATCGGAGACGACCAGTTCCTGCAACCGATAGTTCATCGCCGCGGCATACGATGCAATCGTTGCTACACCATCCGGCACCACGACGGTCTCACCGTACTGCTCCGGAATTTTTACCAGGGTCGTGCCATCTTTGGAATACAGAATGCCATCCTGAGAGGCATAGTACGGGTTCTCCTCCGACACGGAAATCACACTCATAAAATCACACAGGGCAAAATTTCCCGGATCATTTTCTGTATTCACCGTTTCCACTGTGGAGGGCAAAGACAGCGTCTCGATCATATTGCAGCCAAATATCGCACCAACCGCCAGGGTCTTGATGCCCTCCGGTATCACAACGTCTCCTTCCACACCGTTTGCAATCATGACAAGTTCGTCGGCGGCCGCTCGCTTTGCCTCTTCCTCGCTCATACCCGCTGACAGATTCGCCTGATAGGCTGTCCCATTGATTTTACACAGCATATCTGGTTCCAGGGCAAAATACGTCTGATTTCCATCCTCTACGGCAACCTCCGTGAGATTATCACAGTAGAGGAACGGCGTCATCCCAATATCCGTCATGGTTGCCGGCAGTGTGATACTGCGCAGGCGGGTACACATGGCAAACGCATAGGTGCCCAGCGTCGTGGTTCCATTTCCAGTAACAATAACATGCAGGGTCAGCGTATCCTTGCCGACCGAAATCGTCAAATCCGTTTTTCCAGTTCCCCACGTCGTCAGTACTTTCTTGGATACCGTGACAATCCCATTGCTTCCCCGAATCTCAATCGAGGCCGCATCCACCGGTTCCCCGTTCTTTGTCAGATGATCTGCCACCGAAAAGGTCTCTCCCAAGCGCATTTGCAGCGTGTATTCGTTACCCGAGCGCTCTGCACCGTGCAGCACCAATCCGGACTCATCCTCCTCCGCCACGGATATGCTCTCGTCTGTCGGTTCCTTCTGCTCAGATTGGGTAGACCACACCTGACCGGCATCCGTGATCGTCAGTCGTTTTCCCGAGGTATCGTTGAGCACAACCTCCTGCAGTCGGGAGCACTCAAAGAATGCTTCGGCTCCAACTTCCACAATGCTGTCCGGCAAAACAACCTTTTTCAAATGCGTGCACCCCGAAAACGCAGAGGAATCAATCATGGTCACCGGATACACTGACCCGTCCTTAAGCTCAATTTCACACGGCACGGTCAAGGTTCCGTACACATCATCACAGGATACCACCGCAGCATAATCACCCTCACAAATCTCAAAGGTAATCTTTCTGTTGGTTTCCTCCTCCGTGTAGGCGGTGACCTGAAACCGTCCACGGTTCTCCGTCTGACTGTCCTTCTGCACCTCGCACAATCTTTGTACGCGCTGTACCCGTTGGACTTCATCGGTTTCCTTCCCCCCTGCAGCCATCGCCGGCAACGTTCCCACCGTCAGCGTACAAGCCAGCAATCCGGCCAACAGTCGTTTGCAACTCCTCATAATAACTTCTCCTCTCATCCTCATGAATTCCTTGGTCTCATTTCCTTTCTTTTATTATACCGAAACTCACCTTCAGAGACAAGAAAGGACTCGCTGCTGCCCGTAAACTTTTTGGAAATATTTCCATTCTTTTCCTCTTAAAATCTCACGCTTCCCGCCATCCCTGCGAATTTCCCGGAAGTGCAATTCATTTTGCACAAAAAATTTTGTAACATTTCTCTTTTCCCTTGCATTTCGCTCATCAATGCGCTATACTATGATTGTCAGTAAAATAACGATGTTTTCAGGGCAGGGTGAAAATCCCGACCGGCGGTACAGCCCGCGACCTGCAGGAGCAATCCTGCGGCTGATTCGGTGGAACTCCGAAGCCGACAGTATAGTCTGGATGGAAGAAGACATGAACGAGACATGTTACAATGTCTCCCTTTTCTGCCGCTCTGATTCTTCCCGGAATCAGATTTTTTATTTTCGCCCTGTCCCGTTTCGGAGACAGGGTATTTTGTTTGGAGCTGATACAATAATGACCGATATGGAATATATGCGCCGGGCTCTGGAGCTGGCACGGCGCGGCGCAGGTCACGTATCCCCTAACCCGATGGTGGGCGCTGTGATTGTAAAAAACGGGCGCATCATCGGAGAAGGCTGGCACGAACGGATCGGCGGCCTGCATGCTGAGCGAAATGCCCTGGCACACTGCACCGAAGATCCCGCCGGCGCGACGATTTATGTTACGCTGGAGCCATGCTGTCACTGGGGACGCACACCCCCCTGCACCGAAGCCATTTTGGAAAACAAGCTCAGTCGCGTCGTCGTCGGCTGCCTGGACCCCAATCCTCTGGTAGCCGGTAAGGGAATACAAATTCTCCGCGACGCCGGCGTCGTCTGCGACACCGGCGTGCTGGAAGAAGAATGCCTTGCCGTCAACGAGGTCTTTTTCCACTACATCACCCACAAAAAGCCTTTTGTGCTCATGAAATATGCGATGACGCTCGATGGCAAAATTGCCGCTGTCACAGGAGATTCCAAGTGGGTGACCGGAGAACAGGCGCGACACCATGTTCAGGAAACACGCCGTCGCCTGTCCGCCATCATGGTCGGCATCGGCACGGTTCTCGCCGATGACCCACTGCTCACCTGCCGTATCGAAGAGGGCGTCAATCCGACCCGCTTTATCATCGACAGCACACTCCGGATTCCGCTGGACAGTCAGATTATCACGACGGCGCGGCAAATTCCAACGTATGTCATCGCCGCAAAGGCCGATCCCGACAGAGAGCATGATCTCGTCAACGCCGGTGTCCACGTCATTTATGCGCCGGAAACCGGCACTGACCGAGTGGATCTCCGTCGAGTCGTCACCCTGTTGGGCGAAATGCAGATTGACAGTGTCCTGCTCGAGGGCGGCGGCACACTCAACGGCGAGTTTATGCGTCTTGGGCTGGTGGATCGCGTACAAGCCTATATCGCCCCCAAACTGATCGGCGGAGCCGAGGCAAAGGGTCCGGTCGGCGGCCCGGGAATTCCCCTGATGCGCAATGCACAGGCGTTACGCAACCCGACCATCACCCGTCTGGGGGATGACATCCTCATTGAGGGCCTGATTCAGAAAGGATGTGTCTGATGTTTACCGGAATTATCGAAGAGGTCGGTGAGATCACCGGACTTCGCCAGAGTGCGACCAGTACTGTACTGAGTGTGCGCGCCAAGACCGTTCTCGGCGGCACCCGCATTGGCGACTCGATCGCGGTAAACGGCGTGTGCCTGACGGTCGTCCGTATGACATCTGACGGCTTTGACGGTGATGTCATGCCAGAGACGCTGCGCCGGACCAATCTCGGCGCGCTGCGTCCGAAATCCCGCGTCAATCTGGAACGCGCGATGGCGGCAGACGGACGTTTTGGCGGCCATATCGTCGCCGGACACGTCGATGGAACCGGTACAATCACGGAGCTCAAACCAGAGGGCAATGCCGTCTGGGTCACCGTTTCCTGCAGCGCCGATCTACTGCGTTATATTGTGGAAAAGGGCTCCATTACGATCGACGGCATCAGCCTGACGGTTGCGTATGTGGATAATTCCTGCTTTAAAGTCTCTATCATTCCACATACGGGAGAGGAAACGACATTGCTCTCCCGCACCGCCGGATATGTCGTCAATCTGGAAACCGATATTATCGGAAAATATGTAGAAAAATTAATGAAACCCGCTGAGGATCCCAAGAAGCCGGCAAGTACGCTGAGCGCGGAATTTCTCGCTCAAAACGGATTTCTATAATAAGGGAGGAACCTGTTATGGCTGAATTCAACACAATCGAAGAAGCGCTGGAAGAACTTCGCAATGGCAAGAATATTCTTGTCATTGATGATCCCGACCGTGAAAACGAGGGAGACATCATCTGCGCTGCGGAATTTGCGACCACGGAAAACGTCAATTTCATGGCATCCTATGCCAAGGGCCTGATCTGTATGCCGATGAGCTCGGAATACTGCAGTAGGCTGGGTCTGCCGCAGATGGTTCAGAAAAATACGGATAACCACGAGACCGCATTCACGGTTTCGATTGACCATATCCAAACCACCACCGGTATCTCGGCGGTCGAGCGCGGCTTTACCGCCCGCGCCACTGTCCTTGCAGACGCAAAGCCGGAGGATTTCCGTCGTCCGGGACATATGTTCCCGCTGCGCGCCCGTGAAGGCGGCGTACTCTGCCGCTCCGGTCACACCGAGGCCACGGTGGATCTGTGCCGTCTGGCCGGTCTGCGCCCGGTCGGCCTGTGCTGTGAGATCATGCGTGAGGACGGTACCATGATGCGTACCACCGAACTCAAGGAATTTGCCAAGGAGCACAATCTGTGCATGATCAGCATTGCTGATCTGATTTCCTATCGCATGCGCGACAAGGACGAAGCGCTGGTTACGGAGGTAGCTTGCGCCGATTTCCCTACGAAGTACGGTCACTTTAAAATTCATGGCTTTGTCAACAAGCTGAACGGAGAGCATCATGTGGCCGTAACAATGGGAGATATTGCCGATGGCAATCCGGTGCTCTGCCGTGTCCATTCTGAGTGTCTGACCGGTGACGCGTTCGGCTCCGCCCGCTGCGACTGCGGCGAACAGTTGGATGCTGCCATGAGGGCTATCGCAAAAGAAGGCCGCGGAATGGTTCTGTATATGCGGCAGGAAGGCCGCGGTATTGGCTTGATCAACAAACTGCGCGCTTACGAGCTTCAAGATCAGGGATATGACACCGTAGACGCCAACATTAAGCTGGGCTTCGCAGCGGACCTGCGCGAATACGGAATCGGTGCACAGATTCTGGTAGCCCTCGGCGTCCATGAGCTGCGTCTGATGACCAACAATCCAAAGAAAATCCACGGTCTGGCTGGCTATGGACTGAAGATCGTCGAACGCGTACCGATCCAGATCGCTGCCAATCCCACCGATGCATTTTATCTCAAGACCAAGCAGATGCGCATGGATCACATGACCAAATACGAATAATATTTCACCCAATCTGTCAAAAAAGGAGTTCTTTACTATGAATTTGTTAGAAGGAAAAGTAGTTGCCGAAGGCGTCAAAGTCGGTATTGTTGCCGCCCGTTTTAATGAGTTTATCGTCAGCAAGCTGGTCGGCGGCGCACAGGATGCGTTGATCCGCCACGGTGTCAATGATGACGACATTGATCTGGCATGGGTTCCGGGTGCCTTTGAAATCCCCATGATTGCAAAGAAAATGGCTCTGTCCGGAAAGTATGACATGGTTCTCTGCCTTGGCGCAGTCATCCGCGGCTCGACCTCTCACTACGATCTGGTCTGCAATGAGTGTGCCAAGGGCGTCGCTCAAGTCGGCCTGGAGGCCGGTCTGCCGGTTCTGTTCGGTGTCGTTACCACCGATACCATCGAGCAGGCCATCGAGCGTGCAGGCACGAAGGCCGGCAATAAGGGCTACGACGTCGCCTGCTCCGGCATCGAGATGGTCAACCTGATCAAAAAGCTCTAACTAAACCGACCCACTTCTGCGATCAGCAAGCGGGAATCGTCAAGAGAAACAGCACTCCACATTTCGGGCTGCATCAAAGGCTGTCCGGAAATAGCGAGTGCTGTTTCTGATTTTACGAACGGTGTACACCAGACCACTGCGGTTTCCGGAGTCGTTGACACCCTCAAGAGCATACAAAATCCCCGCCAGCAACATTCGCTGACGGGGATAACAACGAGTAGGAGAAACCAAGAAAAGATCAGAGGGTTCCCTCTTCGAAGCAGTGCGCTGCTTCTTCCTTACCGGTAAAGCTCCGGTACTTCCGGCAGAACAATGGGCATTTCCACACCGGCATTTCGCGACTGAATCAGCGTATCCGCTGCGACACATGCCGCATATCCATCCCACGCCGACGGTCCAATCGGGCCGCTTGTCTGAATGCTGTCCACCCACTGAATGAACTCACTATCATATGCCTCGACAAAACGCAGCGACCAGTCATCAAAAATT
>CAYLXH010000096.1:0-8612 GCA_964387535.1 uncultured Butyricicoccus sp.
TCGCTTCTCCGAAGGTTGCGACCTATGATCTGCAACCGGAAATGAGTGCGTATCTTGTCTGCGATAAGGTTGTGGAAGAGATTAAGAGCGGAAAGTTTGACGTCATCATTCTGAACTATGCAAACTGCGATATGGTCGGACATACGGGCGTGTTTGATGCAGCGGTTGCCGCAGTAGAAGCCGTGGATGAGTGCGTGGGACGTACGGTCGATGCAGTTCTTGAGATGGGCGGCGTGGCAATGATCACCGCAGATCATGGCAATGCCGACCAGATGCTGGAGGAGGACGGCGTTTCTCCGTTCACCGCCCATTCCTGCAATCCGGTTCCGTTCTGCGTGGTAGGGTATCCCTGTACACTCCATGAGGGTCGTCTGGCGGATATTGCACCGACGATGCTGCAAGTCATGGGACTGGAGCAGCCGGCGGAGATGGATGGCAAGTCGTTGATTGACGAAACAACAGCGGTCTGAGAATAGAGGAGCGGCACGGTTGTCTGCGCAAACACGCAGAACATCGTGCCGCTTTTTGCGTGAATGATCGGGATGGAATAAGGCAGAACTATGAATAAAAATATAAAAAATTTTGGAAAATCTTGTCCCCAAATAAAAAGAACCGGACATATATAATATAGAGAGGGATTCCTTTGACGCTTTGAAAAAGGGGATGAGATACCACTGTGGAAGTGAGCGAAAAACAAAATGACATTGAGCAGCTCTATCGTGAGCTGTATCAGCCCATGCTGCTTTATGCGGGTCAGCTTCTGCAGAATTACGCACAGGCGGAAGAAGCGGTTCAGGATACATTTCGCATTGCCTGTGCTTGTTATTCCGAGATGAGACACAGTCAAAACCCAAAGGGATGGCTGTTTAATACATTAAAAAATGTAATCCGCAATCAGCGCAGAGCGAGAAAACGATTGTGCCAGATGCTGGAATTACTGAGCAGTCAGGATGTGCCGCAGCAGGAAACGGATGAAATGGATTTGGGTGTGCTGTATGGGAACCTGACCGAAAAGAAATCATATCACCTGCTGAGGCGATTGGCGGTTGATGGATATACCATAAAAGAACTGGCAGAGGAACAGAACATTTCGATAGAAACCTGTAAAAAACGAGTTCAGAGGGCCAGACAGGAGCTGAAAAAATATTTTGAAAAGAGGTAAAAATTTTGTCCCCAAATGGCATCATTCGGACATGTGTTACATAGAAGGGAGAGATCAGGATGCCGAACCATCGAAATGCATGGGACCAGCTGGATTCGATGAGCACAGATGAGCTGCGCAGTTACCTGGAACAGGATTTGGAAGAGAATTCAGAACCGGATAACGCCCTGCGTGCGGCACAGATCTTGGCAGAACGCAGTTCGCAACAACCGTCCTGCGACATGGAAAAGGCATGGGAGTCGTTCTGCGAGGTGTATCGACCGTTTCAGAACGATCCAACGCCGCTATTTGATTGGGAAAGAAAGACAGGACGACGGAGCATGTGGCGCCGGACCTGGGTGAAACTAGCATACGGTGCGGCGGCAGCCGTCGTGATTTTGGCCGCAGCTGCATGGAACCCTTTGGGAAGCACGACTGTGCCGGAGGATCCGTATCAACAGCTGATTCAGTGGAATTCCCGATTTATGGTGGAGATTGAAACGAATCAGAGGGAGAAAACATCGGCGAAGTCGGGATCAGAATCACAAGACGATCCCGCAGATTCACAGGTTGGAGGAAATACATCGGTATCGCTTGGAGGAAATTGGAGCGGATCGAGTGAGACCTCCGCCCCGGATGTGCCGGAGGAGGAAGCGAATTCGAAGATTCAAACTGCGAGCGCTGAGCCGGAGGATTCGGCGGAGGAAGAAGACGCAATGGTGTCGGAACAGCCGGACGATTATGAAGAAAGTGGTTCCGCAGGACCACAAGGAGAAACCGCAGAGGGGAGCATGTTATCAGAGGAGACAACAGATACAGCGACGGACACAGTCATACCATAGCGCAGAGGGAGACGTATTCCTCCGCCTGCAATGTAGAGCGGACGGGGAATCACTGGTGTGACGGTTGATTGGCTGACAACAGGTCAGCAGAGCCCAATAAGGCTCGGGGTAATAAGAGGGGCTGTACTTGCGGAACAAGGGAAACAGCGCAAGGTATGCAATGGGGTGCTGCTGCGATAGTTCCGAAGGGGGTACCGGGGGTACAGCACAAAAAGGATCGGTTTGCTGCCGATCCTTTTTTGTTTGCCGTTTCGGTTTGGCATGCTATCAGTTGGGTGCTTTGTGTGGTAGAGTATCATTTTTGCGGAAAATACATAGAAATTCCGCGTTTTTCCTGTTCGATTGGCTTTTTTTGTGCTATACTGATACTATCTATCTGAAAATGGAGATTGATCGAATGAATCCGAAGAAAAAGAGTCACCGCCGCACGGGAAATGCCCGTCCGAGACCGTCGGACGAGAGCGGCGAGCTGATGTTATATGAGGGACGCAACGCGGTGATGGAGCTGCTGCGTGCGGGAAAACCAGTGGATAAACTATTTCTGTCTGTGGATGTCTCTGGACGGATGGCAGATATTGTGGCCATGGCGAAGGCGTCCGGAGCTGTTGTGGTGGAGTGTGACCGCCGAAAGCTGGACACGATGAGTGAGACCGGTGTGCACCAGGGCGTGATTGCACAGGCTGCCGCGCACGAGTATGTATCGCTCGAGGATATCCTGCAAACGGCGCAGGAGCGCGGGGAAAAACCGCTCATCCTGATTTGCGATGGATTGACCGACCCACACAATCTGGGAGCCGTGATTCGGTCTGCGGAAACCGCCGGAGCACACGGTGTGGTGATCCCAAAGAGGCGGTCCGTAGGGCTGACGGCGACGGCGGCGAAGGCGTCCGCCGGTGCGGTAGAGCATATCGGTGTAGCGCGTGTCACCAATCTCGCTGCAGCGATTGACACACTCAAGGAACATGGCGTGTGGGTATTCGGTGCGGATGCCGGTGGAGATAAAAGCCTGTATGAGGCAGATTTTGTGGATTCCTGTGCCATTGTCATCGGTTCGGAAGGCGAGGGAATCAGCCGGATTGTACGGGAAAAATGTGATTTTATTGTCAGTATCCCAATGAAGGGCAAGGTTAATTCGCTCAATGCATCAGCGGCGGCAGCGGTTCTGCTGTATGAGTCGGTGCGTCAGCGAGCGCAGGAGGGATAAGAATGGAAGAATTGGATTTGACACAATTCAAAGATTTGGTTGGAAATTTGGGAGATAAGGCATCGGCCTTTGACTTGGAAGCGATTTTAGAGGAAGTAAAGGGCGCAGAACCGGAGTTGGCCGGACAGGAGCCGGATATGCAGACATCGGTTCCGTCAGAGGAGCCGGCAGAATGGCCGGATGAACCATGGGATCAGGCTGAGAGTGCAGAGGAAGAGTGGGACGAGGACTCGGAGATGTCGGAGGACATGGGCGGAGTGCCGAGCGACGATACAGAAGAACCGGCACTCGAGGAATCTGAGCCGCTGGAGGACCCACAGGAAGAGGCAGAAGAACTGGATGCAGAAGACAATTCCGACCTACAGGAAGAGGCGGAAGAACTGGACGCGGAAGACCGTTCCGAACCACAGGAAGAGTGGATCGATGTGGCATCGGAGCCAGCTGAGGAAGCGGAAGAGATGCCGGATGAGGATCTGGAGTGGACGGAAGAGGCTGACCAGGCAGAGGAAACCGAAGAGATGGATTCCTTCGATGAGGAACCGGATGAGCCGGAGAATATCGGCGAAACGGAGGAGGAAGAACCCGAACTGGAGCAGCAGGAGGAATTGTTGCCGGCGGATCAGTGGCGTCCTAAATACCAGACAAACAAGCCAAAAAAGCATTTCTGGGATCAGTGGCAGACTCCCAGTGAACCGGAAGTGGATGACGACGGCAGGATTGTGCGGGAGACAGAGGATTCTCAGGACACGGAAGAAAACGATGCCAAAGGCAGCCTGTTTTCCCATTTGTTCCGCACGATTGAAGAGGATGAGGAGCTCAACTTGCCGGAGGAGGAGCTGGAGAACGACACGTTCCAGCAAAAAAAGTCCAAACATCATTTCTGGGAACAGTGGCTCATGCCGGATGTATCCCATCCGGAGGACAGTGGTAAAGAAGAAACCTCCGAAGTGACGATGGCGGAGCCAGCGGAGAATGCAGAGGAACCGTCTGAGATCGGAGCGGAGCCGCAGGCGGAGATGCCGGTGGAAACGGCAGCGGATGAGTCGGAAACAAAGCAGCCGCCGCTGCACCAGCCGGAGCCTCCGACCATCAGTGAAGAGGAATTCCGTGCATTTATGGCGGAGAATACGGCGGATGAACCGTCCAAAACCAGCTTTGAACAGCTGATCCATGAGAGCGGGACGGCGGAAAAAACGCGCAGGGCGGTACAGGTGTCGGAGGAAACCGAGGACGAAAAGCATGCGAAGACACAGGTTGTCTATGTTGACCTCAGTGCAAAGCATTCAGAGCCTGTCCATGAACCTGCTGCGTGGATGGCGCCAAAGAAGACTGCAATCGTGCATCGGGAGCCCCGGGAATTTCCGGAACCAAAATGGCTGCATTTATCCATTGATCAGATCGCTGAGATTGCACCGGAAATCAAGCGGCGTGACAATGAGCCGGTGCTGCTGAGCGAAATTCGCCACATGCAGCGGGAATACGAAAAGAATCGTCAGAAAAAACAGCCTACGGTTCGGGGAGCACAGCCAAAAGAAGCGGCGACGCAGGCAAGCCGGTCGTCTTCCCCGGTACATACGGAGCCGTCAGAGGATGGCGGCGACGAGGACGGGGGGATATGGGGACAACAGATTGAGCTGAGTCTGCCACAAGAGGACGTGGCACCGCAATCCGCATCGGAACGTCGGGAGAAACCGGCAGCGTCATCCGACGGACACCGGAGCGGAAAGAAAAAGAAGAAGCAAGACAGGGTGCCGAGCAGTGCCAAAGCTGGCTATCAGGAGTGGAACCGCGTGGTGCGCTCGACAGGGCGGCGGTCTGTGTTCGTTGGACTGTTGACACTGGTGGCGGTGTATCTTTCGTGCACTGCGACGACGGAGTTTCCGCTTCCACCGATTATGAGCTATGGATTTCATCCGGAGGTATATTTTTCCGTTCTGATGGCTCTGGCGGTGATTTCTATGATCATTGCCTGGGATGTCGTGCGCGATGGCTTGCTGTCATTGGCTCGTCGGCGTCCGGATTTCTGCACGCTGGTGGTGCTGACGCTGGTGATGACCATCGTACACAGTGCGGTCAAGATCGTGCAGCCCGGGGAAGAGCTGACCTATCCCTGTGTGGCAATGGCCTCGCTGCTGGCGCTGATGCGGGCGCGCATGGCACAGGCGGTGGCACGCAGAAACACCTACAAGACGGTGGCGGAGCATGCGGAACCGATGGGAGTGTATCTGCGTTCCGGAGACAATCCCTGTTTGGTAAAACGGCGGCTGGACAATCCGCAGGAATTTGTCATGTGTGCAGCGCAGGATGCGTGGAACAGTCGTTTTGAGCGCCTGTATACGCCGATTGTGAGCATGGTGTCCTTGGTGATTGCGCTGATTATCACGGTGGCAACCAAAGAGGAGAGCCGATTCCTGTTTACATTTTCCGCACTGCTGGCGGCGGCGTGTCAGCTCGGTGTGCTCACTGCGGTTGCGTTTGGATGCCGCGGCGTGACCCGCCGGCTGTCCAGAGAGAACGCCGCATTGGCGGGACTGGCATCGGCAATCCGAGTCGCGGATACACCGCAGATTGTCCTGACGGAGGATGACTTGTTTCCAACGGGTTCTATGCGGATGGACGATTACATTGATCTGCGCGGGACGATGACGGAGGAAGAGGTTCTGGCATATGCTGCGGCGGTGGAGGCGGACAGCGCGGTGGGCAAGGTACTGCGTGAAAAATTGCGCTGCCGCTATGGAGAGCCGGTCGAGGCAGAGGCGATCATGAAGTATGACAACGGAGGACGACGTGCCCGGATTGACGGCAAAGATGTCGTTGTCGGTACGGCGGCGTACATGAATGATCAAAAAATCCCGATTCCATCGCTGCCGAATGAACATGAGACGCTGTTTTTGGCAGTGGATGGCACGACACAGGCAGTGTTTGAGATTGAGTATTCGATTTCAAACCCGGTGTATTCGGCCATGCAGGCGCTGGCGGACCGGCAGATTTCGGTGCTGTTCCAGTCGAGGGACTGCCACTTGCCGGCAGACCGGTTGGCGGATCTGTTCGGCGTCCAGCCCGGAATGATCCAGCTGCCGGAAAAGGAGAGGGATCTGACGGAATCCGATGGGGAATCGGAGCAACTGGTAGCACTGCTGACCCGTGATAGTGCGGGCGTGTTTGCAGACTGTGTCGACGCTGCATGTTCTTTGTGCCGTTTGTCCGCAGTCGGAGCGATGCTGGGTACGGCAGCAGCCGTGCTGGGTATGCTGCTGATGGCGTATTTGTGCTTTGTGTTTGCTCCGCTGAGCGGATCTCCCGTGCGGATGCTGCTGTACTCACTGTTGTGGTTTATTCCCATTTATTATATGGAAAATGAAACAAAACACGGATGACAGGCAAGAAAAGAGAGAAAAACCGGCGATGATTCTGATGAAACAGACGTCGCCGGTTATATTTTTTAGTGACAAAAAAGGAACAAAAAAGGGAGAAAAGGCAAAGAAATTCCAATGATTCGCAATGAAATTGTGCAAAAAACAGAATGAGACCGTGAACTTTAGAAAAAAGTCACAAATTTTAGTTTGCAAAACAGAGCAAAGTAGTATATAATTACGAACATGGGGAGCGCATACAGCACGGCTGCCCAAGTGATTTCTAAGGAGTGTGGAACTGTTGAACACCTATTCTGTTGATAAAATTCGCAATATCTGTGTCATGGGTCATGGCGGAGACGGCAAAACCTCAATGATCGAGCATATGCTGTATCTGACCGGGGGAACCGATCGCTTGGGAAAGGTTGCAGACGGAAATACCGTGTGTGATTCGGATCCAGAGGAAATTCGCAGAAAGTTTTCCATTTCCACTGCGATTGCACCGATTGAATTTCAGGGCTGTAAAATTAATCTGCTGGATACGCCGGGTTTCTTTGATTTTGAGGGAGAAGTGGCCAGCGCAATGCGTGTTTGTGAGTCCGGTCTGATTGTCGTACCGGGCAAGACCGGTCCGAGCGTTGGAACGGAAAAGGCGTGGAAGCGTCTGGAAGCGGCAGGGAAGCCGTGTATGTTTTACATCTCGAAGATTGATGAGGAGAATTCCAATTTCCGTGATTCTCTGCACAAGCTGCAGAAGCAGTTTGGCATGGAGGTAGCTCCGATTATCATTCCGATTTTTGAGGGAAACCGTGAAACAGTTGGTATTGTGGACTGCGTTGTCCGCAAGGCCTATAAGATGAACGGCAACAAGCGTGAGGAAATTCCGATTCCGGAAGATATGGTAGCACGCGTGGATCAGGTTCGCACAGCGCTGTGCGAGAATATCGCCGAGCTGTCAGAGGATCTGATGGATCGCTATTTCGCCGGTGAAGAGTTCAGCGATGAAGAATTGATCGCCGGTCTGCGTCAGGGTGCGCTGGAGCGCCTGATTATTCCGGTTTGCTGCGGCACGGCGGTGACGGGTATCGGCTCGTACACCACGCTCAAGGCGATCTGCGATTACATGCCGTCTCCGGACCAGGGCGCGGTAGAAGTAGTTGAGACCGAGGATGACCTGATTGAGATTCCATGCAATCCAAACGGAACACCGTGTGCGTTTATCTTTAAGACCACGGCGGATCAGTATGGACGCTTCAGCTATTTTAAGGTAGTCGCCGGTTCGATCAAGTCGGATATGACACTGCTCAACCACCGCATGGATGGACAGGAAAAGATCAGTCATCTGTACTCTGTCTGCGGGAAAAAGACGACGGAGGTGGATGAGGTCACCTGCGGTGATATTGGCGCAGTTTCCAAACTGTCCACGACCAAGACCAATGATACGCTGTCGATGACGGTTCGTCCGGTTAATTTGGATCCGATTGTCTTCCCGGTACCGTGTTATTCCCAGGCAATCAAGCCAAAGGTCAAGGGCAACGAAGAGAAGGTTTCCGCCGGCCTGACCCGTCTTGCGGATGAGGATCCGACGTTCTCGCTTACTATCAATAATGAAACACATCAGAGCATTCTGAGCGGCGCCGGTGACATTCATCTGGATGTCATTTGCTCCAAGCTCAAGAATCGTTTTGGCGTAGAGGTTGAGCTGTCTCAGCCGATCGTTCCATACCGTGAGAAAATCCGCAAAAAGGTTGATGTGGAAGGCAAGCATAAGAAGCAGTCCGGCGGACACGGTCAGTACGGTCATGTTAAGATGGAATTTGAGCCGTACGCTGAGGGCGATTTCCTGTTTGAGGAAAAGATCTTTGGCGGTTCAGTTCCGAAGAACTTCCATCCGGCGGTCGAAAAAGGCATTATCGAGGCGATGGAGCACGGTGTTCTGGCGGGTTACCCAATGGTGGGCCTGAAGGCGACGCTGATGGACGGTTCGTATCACGACGTTGACTCCAACGAACTCTCGTTTAAGATGGCTGCGAAGCTGGCGTATAAGGCGGGCATCCCGCAGGCGAGTCCGG
>CAYLXH010000097.1:0-8551 GCA_964387535.1 uncultured Butyricicoccus sp.
AATACGGCGATGAGGGCAGCGGGACCGAGAAAGCCGCGGCAGTAGAGTGCGGAGCAGCCGACCGAAAATCCGCACTGCGGAATGGCACCGACGAGAGCACCGATGAGCGGGCTGAGAGGCTCTGCGCTTGTCACGATGCGGGTTACAGAATCTGCCCGGGTTTCCATCCATCCGACAAGAAGATATACGACAAACAGAATGGGCAGAGTTTTGGCCACATCCAGTACGGTGTCCAACATAACATCTATCACAGCGAAGCACCTCCTATGGTAGTTTGGACAAAGTCATGTATTCGTAGTATACCATATCGTTCGCGTCAAGAACAAGAGCCAGATTTCATAAAGAAAACGCGGAAAACAACAAAACTGTCACCTCCGTTCACAAAACGAAGGTGACAGTGTCGGGTTTGCGCATCGGTTGAGAATCAGGTGTTGGCGCGCTGGCGCTCCATCAATTCGCCAAAAGCAAGGATCATATCCACTGCGCCGTCATATCCGAGTTTGCTGGTGGAAACCGTGAGGTCATAACTGGACGCATGTTCCCACTTTTGCCCGCTGTAATAATTAAAATAGCTAGAGCGCTTTTTGTCCCGCTTGGTGATCTCGTCCTCAATCCGGGTTGCGGGCATTCCGAGATCGTGGATAGCGTGCTGAATGCGGGCATCCAAATCTGCTGTGATAAACGTGCGGACAACATTCGGCCGATCCCGCAGGATATAACTGCTGCAGCGTCCGACAATCACACACGGGCCCTGATCTGCGGCCTTGCGGATGATTTCTGCCTCTTCTGCAAATAAGCGGTCGCTGATGTTCAGGCTGGGTGCCTGCGAGACCGGATTCATTGCGGTATAGGTGCCCATGACCAGAGAATACAGGAAGCTGTTGGTCGGCTTTTCGTCATACCCCTCAAACAGTTTGCGGTTGACACCGGCATTTTTGGCAGCCAGGTCAACAATCTGAGAATCATAAAACGGAATACCGAGCTTGTTGGCGAGACGCTCCCCAACGATATGTCCGCCGCTTGCGAACTCGCGCTCAAAGGTATAGATCGTAGAAGTCGTCATGTGAAATCATTCCTTTCTATCCTTCTGGATGTTGTCATTATAGCATATTCAACCGGAGTTTGCAATGTGTGTTTTTGTGCAAAATGTCGATACGCGGGGAGGGGGAACAAGGAATAGCTGGAAATCGACAGAACGGAAAAACTAACAAAAAAATTGGAGTAGTCGATAATATTGTTATGAAAATATACGAAACATTCTAGAAAAACCCCTCGTTTTGCGGTTAAAAAGTCGAAAAACTTGAAAGACGATGCAAGTCGTGCTATAATGAACGCTGTAAAATCCAGATACGGGAAGAATTGTCGACCCGATTGTTACAAGGAGATTATACATGGAGAAATTGGAATTGGCTGCATGGTATACCATTGCGGCGAAAACAAGTGGCAAAGTAATTGAAGTAGAGCAGGCTAAACAAGACAACGGCGCGTTTGTTTGTCTGGCTGAGAACACGGGAGCGGATCAACAGCTGTGGTCGATCGCCCCGGCAGCTCAGAACGGATATAAGCTGATCAATAAAGCGACGGGCAAGGCTCTGGACGTTGTCAGCCTGGGAACAGAGAATGGAACCAAGCTCCAGCAGTGGGAGTTTGTCGATGGAGACAGCCAAAAGTGGACGCTGGAACAACGTCCGGATGGTGTAGTCATTCGCTCCGTACTGTCTGGTAAGTGTGTTGACATCGTGGAGATGGCGGCAGATGCTGTTGGCGCACGTCTCCAGCTGTGGGAAGACGTTGACGGAGAGAACCAGAAATGGACGATTGCAGCCGTTGGCGGCACGGCGGAGGAAAAGCCGGAGCCAAAGCCGGAAGTTAAGACCGTAGCAGAGGAAAAGCCGGAGCCGAAGCCGGAAGTCAAGAGTGCAGCAGAGGAAAAGCCGGAAGTCAAGACCACGACGACCCGAAAGCGGAAGACGACAGCGTCCAAGGCTGCAACAGGAACGGCGTCCAAGACCAAGCGTACGCGCAAGACGACGAAAAAGACGACGTCAACCCGCGCACGCAAAACGTCGGCAAAGAAGAGCGAACAAGAATAACGTAGTATCTGGATGACTTGAAATGCACTGCGAATGCAGTGCATTTTTTGTTTGATAAAAAATGGCTGCCGTGTTCATACGGCAGCCATGCGATCATTTTTGTGTTTCAGGAGGAAGATCATCCAGGCAACGGTCAAGAATTCCGGCCACTTCCGCCAGCAGTGTTCCAAAATTGGCAATAGGGACACCGGCATCACGACAGATACCCATATGTGCCTGTAACGCGCGTCGAGACAACGAACAGGCACCACAGTGGATAACCAA
Organism: uncultured Butyricicoccus sp.; assembly: GCA_964387535.1. Taxonomy (GTDB): domain Bacteria; phylum Bacillota; class Clostridia; order Oscillospirales; family Butyricicoccaceae; genus Butyricicoccus_A. The sequence continues at coordinate 2,358 of CAYLXH010000097.1, forward strand.
ATCATACTGGCTGATGTCTTCGGGAAGATCCAATCCATAGCAATAGTCGATATGGAGATTTTCTCCGGTCATTTCGCGCAGGATCCGCGGAATCTGTACATGCCCGATGTCGCGGTGTGTGGTGCCGCAATGACAGCCCTCCGCGATCAGGACACGGCTTTGCTCCGTCAGCGTGGAGACCGCGCGTGCGCCGTCGGCGAATACCTGAATATCGCCTTTCTGACGACCGTATAGAATCGCATACGAGGTGAGACGAACATGGTCCGGCACAATCTCCCGCAGTTTATCAAAGGTCCGTGCATAGGCTACGACCAGCTCAACGTGGGGTAGATCGTCCAGAGTCATGGCCAATTCACTCTCGCAGCAGATGACACAGCGGACGCCGCGCTGAAGGAATTCGATAATCATGGCCTGTGGATCACGAATGGCCTTTTTGTCAGAATCCGGGACAACAAGGATGACATAGTCTCCTGTTTTAACCAGATTATCCGGGATCAGAGGGGGTTCCTGGCGGAGCTGGCGGTGAATCATTTCGGCAAGACGGGCGCGCAGGAGAGCCAGTGCATCCGGTGCGTGCGCCGACAGGAATAATGCGTGTGGAAACTCCATTTTAAATCGTGCAATGTCACCGGCATAAGCGATATCGCATTTGTTAAATACCAGCAAATGTGCAATCCGGTTGCGCTTCATCCAGGCCAGATCGCGTTCATAGGTCTGGCGGTCAAATGCACGGATGTCAATGATATATACAGCGACATCTGCGCGCCGGACAATATTATAGGTGGTCTTCATTTCCGAGTCGTCGAGCTCGACTGCTGTATTCAGGCTGGCGGTGTCCACAACGATAACGGGGCCGCTTTTGCCGAGATCGCAGATGCCGACGTTCGGACCTCTATCGTTCCTGGTCAGGGAGGGAGAATCAATTAACGATTGAAAGATACTGGTTTTGCCGCTGTCTTTTTTTCCAAACAGGACAATGTGGCGCAGTCCACTCAGAGAAGAACTGCGAAATTGAGATGCGTCCGTGATACTCATACTGGGAAATCCTCCAGATTCATTGATATCTCTGCTTTGTGTCAGTTGCAGAAAACAGAAATATTATCATTAACAACATTATAGCACGATTTTGTAAAATGTACAGGAGACGACAAAAAAATTCCCCAGTGAAAACGTATGAATAGGAGACGGGGGACGGTCGAATTCCGGTATAAGCATATGATATTGTAATAAATCGGTTTCTTTTTGCAGGAAAATATGATATGATTGCTTTAAAAGTTGGGTAAAACGATAGTTCGGAGAGCAAAGGAGGGAATTGAATGAAAACAAGACTGCTTGCCTGGCTGCTCAGCCTGTCCTGTATCTTGGGGATGATACCGGGAGGAGCAGCGGTGGAGGGGCTTGTGGCAGGCGACGCTGCTCAGAGCTATGAGTACACCACAAAGCCGGTCACAGCGACCATCGGTGTGGGCACGCCGGAGAACGGCCATGGAGTGCAGACGAAGTCGTATAACAGCAGCCCGGAAAGCTTTGGCAGCCAGTTGGAAGGAGATCCAGTTGCCGTTCAGGCCTATGAAGAGTTGGAAGCAGCCTTTGATCATACAACCTATACCTGTGGAAGCTATACGGTGACTGTGGAGTATACGTCAACCTACGACCGGGTTGTCGGGACGACACCGAGTTATGAGGCGACCGATGCGGAGATTGAGGACATGATGGCGGATTTTCATTGCAGTGTCCGGAATGCGTTTGCGGCATTCTGCAAGGATCATCCGGAGGTCTTCTATCTGGGAAACACAATCGAACAGAAGGAAACGCTGAGCAGTGCTTTGAGTGATGGACAGTATCAGTGGAAGGTTAAGACGGTTACGCTTGTCATGGAATCGCTGTTTTCCAGCGAAAGCCGTTTGGAGACCGCAAAAAAAAGGTACAGCAATGCGTTGAGCAATGCGGTTTCCTATGCGCAAGAAGGAGGCTCACGGTATGAGCAGCTCAAGAGGGTACATGATTACCTGTGTGATGCGGTGACATATTCCTCTTCGGCAACCTATGCGCATTCTGCATACGGAGCCCTGGTTGACGGGAGCTGCGTGTGTGAGGGCTATGCCATGGCGCTTAAGGCGATTTGTGATGAGTTGGGCATCCCCTGTGTGGAAGTGAGCGGAATGGGGATCACCAACGAGAGTTCCGAGTCCCATATGTGGAATCTGGTTCAGATGACCAACGGAAAATGGTATGCCGTGGACACGACATGGGATGACCGGAGTGATGCAACCTACCATACGTTTTTTTTGGTGGGAAAAAAATCCACAGCAAAAGCGGACTTCGGTCTGGGAGCTTTTTCGGAAACCCATGTGGAATCCGGTTACTTCTATGATGATACCTCCACCAAAGAATTTTCCTACCCGAAACAGAACGGCTCGAAATATGTTGCGGTCACTGGTGTGACGGTGGAAGAAGAGGCAGAAACCGATATTCGGTATACGACAGCGCTGACAGCCGAGGTGACTCCATCCAATGCGTCGATAGCGACATTGAACTGGAGCTCTTCGGATGAGTCAATTGCCGTTGTGGATGAATCCGGCGTGGTGACCGGAGTATCTGCCGGCGAAGTGATGATCACGGCGGCGTCTGAGGATGGGCCGGCGGCTTCCTGCCGGGTAACGGTTTCTCATGTCGCGGTACAATCCATTGCGCTGCCGGAGCAAACGGAGGTCAGCTGCAACCGCACGGTGCAGCTGGAAGCGCAGATCACACCAGAGCATGCGACGAACAGGGCACTTACATGGACTTCGACGGAGGAAACGGTTGCCACAGTAGACGACAACGGTTTGGTGACTGGTGTCAGCGAGGGAACGGCAGAGATTATCGCAACGGCAGAGAACGGTCTCACGGCCTCGACGACCGTGACAGTCGTCTATGTTTCACCGACAAAGGTGACACTCAGTGAAAGCAGTGCGGACTGCTATCTGGGAGAGACAGTTGCGCTGACGGCGACGGTTGCGCCGAAAAATGCGAGCAATCTGTCCGTGACATGGAGTTCCTCGGATGAGGCGATTGCGACGGTGGACGGCAACGGTGTGGTAACCGGGATCACAGAGGGTACGGCAGTGATTACGGCGACAGCAGAAGGGAATGTTTCGTCGAGCTGTACGGTAGCGGTGCGCCATATTCCGGTGGAACGCGTGACGCTGGATCAGACGGAATTGAAACTGCATGTCAACGACACGCAGACACTGGTGGCCGAGGTCACGCCGGCGAAGGCGACGTATCCGGAGGTCACATGGAAATCCAGCCGTCCGGACACTGCCAGTGTGTCTGTAGACGGCAGTGTGACTGCCCATCAGGCCGGAAAGGCGACGATTACGGCGACGGCAGATGGCGTGAGTGCGTCGTGCACGGTACAGGTGATACCGAATTTGGATCAGCCGGAGCTGGTTCGGGCAGTCAATGCGGTGAAAGGAGTTCGGATCACTTGGAATCCGGTGGACGGAGCGACGGGGTACATGGTTTGCCGGAAGCGTTCTGGTTCCTGGGCGGGGACGCAGCTCGATTCGGTGAGTGGGCAGGGCGCCACAGAGTACCTGGATAAAACCGTCAAAGCGGGACGGACCTATTATTATACCGTTTATGCGATGTATGGAGACGAGAAAGCGAGTAGTTTTGATTTAAACGGACGGAGTGTGTACTATATTCCGACACCGGAGCTGACGAGCATCCGGAATGTGCGGGCAGGGCTTCAGATTCGCTGGAAGAAAGTCGATATTGCCGACGGCTATTATGTGTATCGGAGAGAGGAGTCAGAGACATCGTGGACGATGCTGCATGATATCAAAGCAGGAGAGGCGTTGTCGTATACGGATAAGGCGGCAAAAAACCGCTATACTTATCAGTATACCGTGCGGGCATATGTGGATGCCGATCGTTCGGCGTACCATACCGCCGGACTGGTACTGCGCCGTGTGACGTCTCCGACATTGAAATCAGTCCGAAACAGTTCGCGCCGCGCGATGATGGTGCGATGGTCGCGGGTATCGTATGTGACTGGATATCAGGTACAGTATGCGCGCAGCTCGGATTTTGAACAGACGACGACGATTACGATTTCCGATAAGGAAAAGCTCAATCAGAAGGTGACTGGATTGAGCAAGGGCAGAACGTATTATGTTCGGGTGCGTGCGTACAAAACGCAAAGCGGCAAGAAAACATACAGTGCGTGGAGTGCCAAAGATCGAGTAAAAATTGTGCGGTAGGCAATGTGCTGCTGATGCAAAACAGGCTCTGGTTTTCCTGAAAACCAGAGCCTGTTTCTGTACCGTGATGGATGCATCAATATTGTATGAGAAACCCTTCAATTTTTTCCAGAGCGGAAGCCAGTTGCTCCTGTTCTGTCTGGGTGAGATCAGCCAGGGCTGCATCAATCAGATTGCGATGGAAGGCGTCATGAAACTGATAGGCGGCCTTCCCCTTGGGGGTCAGCGTGACGAGAACAACGCGTTTGTCCTGCTTTCCGCGGGTTCGGACGATGAGACCGCGGCGCTCCAGACGTTCACAGGCGACGGTGATAGTGGCCAGCGTGACGCCCAGTGAGCGGGCGATATCGGAGATGCGAACGGACTCGCAGGAACCGATCACGTCGATGATATGGATTTCCGAGATCGAGATGTCAAATTCCAGACCGGTTGTCAGAGCGCGCTCTTCAATTTTATTGATGCGGGTGAAAATATCCAGTAAAAAAGAATGAACCTTCTGATGCGCGGACATGAAAGCCTCCTTGCCGATAAAAATGATTAACAAATCAAAGTAAGTAGTGTCAGTGTATCATAAATAACCGTCACACGCAAGGACAAAACGTGCTTTTGAACACAGTGATGGTTTGAAAAATACAGAAGCTGCCGGAAGTGCGGCAGCTTCTGGAAACGGATTATTCGTTGGTTTCGCTGGGGGATGTGTGCTGTGACTTGTCATGGTGTCCGCTGTGGTGACGTGGACGACGTCTGCGGCGCGGCTTGTCGTCATCACGGTGCTCCTTGGGAGTATCAGCGGCATGCTGCTTGGAAGCGTGATCGCGACGCTCCGTCCAGCTGGAACGGTCCGTGCGGGGACGGCGTTCCCTGTGGATGCGGGACGGTTTTCGCTCACTATCTTTGTGATCGCTGTGGCTCTCCTCTGCATGATCCCGAGACTCGCTGTCACTGCGCCGTTTGCGCCGCCGCAGCGGCTTTTCGCTGTGAGGAGTGTCTGCCTCCGGGACGGGGGCAGGCGGCTCGATATGCATCGGAATGCTGGTTGCAGACAGAGATTCCGGCAGCTCCGGAAGGGGATCCGATTGCTGCGGACGCGGCGTTCCGGACAGCGCTGCCACGGCGGCAGCACGCGTGGCGACATTGCTGCTGCGGCGTCCCTTGCGGGCAGAGTGAAGAATCTGACATTCGGTGCACTGGAACGTATGAAGCTCATCGGTGTCTCCGTCCAGACGGACGGCACAGGTGCCGCGCAAAATCGACGAGTCGATGACGACGCCCGGCCCCATAGGAGTTTCCACCAGGGAATCCGGTCGCGGTGTAACTTTGCTCAGTTCCGCATAGACCTCGTGCTCATACTTGAGGCAGCACATCAGGCGGCCGCAGGTGCCGGAGATTTTCGTTGGATTCAGGGATAGATTCTGCTCCTTGGCCATGTTGATAGAAACCGGCTGGAAATCATCCAGAAAAGAGGAGCAGCACAGCGGGCGACCGCAAATTCCGAGACCGCCGAGCACTTTGGCTTCGTCTCGAACGCCGATCTGGCGCAGTTCAATACGGGTACGGAACACAGAAGCGAGGTCCTTGACGAGATCACGAAAATCAACACGGCCGTCTGCGGTAAAATAAAACAGGACTTTGTTTAAATCAAAGGTGTATTCTACGGAAACCAGCTTCATGTCCAGATGGTGCTCGGCGATTTTCTGTTCACAGATCAAAAACGCTTCGTCCGCACGCTTTTGGTTGGTTTCGACGACCTTGGCATCAGCCGGTGTGGCGATGCGAATGAGTTTCTTGAGCGGCTTGACGACCTCTTCGTCGTCTACGATGCGGTTTGGCAGGGCCACTTCGCCGTATTCCACGCCGCGTGCAGTTTCCACAATCACATGCTGTCCAACCTGGGTCTGGAGTCCGCAGGGGTTAAAATAATATACTTTTCCGACCTTTTTAAAT
>CAYLXH010000098.1:0-8549 GCA_964387535.1 uncultured Butyricicoccus sp.
TTCCAACTGTGACATGCCGGATGGTTTCCATCGACGTGAGAGAATCCCGCGTCCCATAAAGGATCGAAATCGGACAGTCCCACAGCACACCGGGATGTTGTCTGGCAAATTGATAGTACTCCCAGGAAAGCGTCTCCCCGAATGGAACCAAAATTTCTTTCTCTCGCTCCAGCTGTTCTTCTGACACGGATGCCCATGACATCATATCCTTAATCAACTGGCACATGTCCAGCACCGGAGATACCAGTAAGACCTGTGACAGCACAGCATCTCCGATACTTTCCATCGCAAACCATGCACCAATGCTCACAGCATACAGCGCAATCGTATTCCAGCAGCTCTCACAGTATTGAAATACCGTTTGAAGTTCCGGAACTACATGCCATGGGACAAGCTTTCTCTCCTCATTGTTTCGCGCGCCGTGCTCTGGCAAATCAATACTCAGTACCTGCCATCCATTGGATGCAGCAATTCCAGCAAACGGCAGCGCCTCCTCTTTCTGCCCCATTTTACCGTGCACATATAGATAGACACAGTCCGACGCTTCCCCGTACACCACGGCTGGGATGTGTTCAATCCAAACAAAATCTTGCTTCATACCTTTACTCTTAACCAATCCTTCCCCTCCAAGAAACAGCTGGAAAGGAACAAGTTGGTTCACACATATTTTTGATCCAAGTACTCAATGACGTCGTACAGCGCATCGTGATTATTATCCGATACCACAACACCTGCCATCGCAACAACATCAGCTCGTCCATTTTTTGGAACAAAGCAGGTTTCCGCAATCTCCAGCATCGGAATATCATTTTGACTGTCACCGACCGTATAAATGTGCTCTGGCTTCACCTGCAGATACTCCGCAACACGCTGTACTCCGTCTCCCTTATGCCCGCCTTTGCAGGTCATTTCATAGAACACCGGAGTGGAAAAGGTCAAATTGTAAAATTCCTCCATCGGCTGCAGTGCCCGGCGGACTTCATCCACCTGATCTGATTCTCCGGTAAAATTGATTTTTCCCCACAGACTTGTATCTTCCGGAATCGCATCAATGTCCACAACCGAGTACGGAATATTCAGATTTTCAAAATGCCTCCGCGTCACATCACACATATTGCACACATAGGAATGATCCAGCAAAAACACCTCAATTCCAATATGGGGATATTGAAGCATCATTTGTTTTGCTACCATGCGGGCACAGTCATCCAGCCCTTCCATATAAACCAGTGACTGGTCACGTTCATCGCAAAGAATCGCACCATTCAAATAAATGCCCGGACAATTACAGGGCAACAGCGGACGATATGCATCCGTCGCCGGACGTGTACGTCCGGTCGCCAAAGAAAAATATCCGCCGTTCTCCGTAAAATAATTTAGCGCTTCTATGGTCTTTGCGCCAATCATTCGTTTGTCATTCAGCAGTGTTCCATCCATATCGGAACACAGCAAAACACCGTCAAATTTCCCCATAATGACTCCTCAATCGTTTTAACACTGCGTTGAAATACTCCGGCAGCGGCGCTGTAAATACCATTCTCTTCCCGCTTGTCGGATGGGTCAGTGTCAATTCACCTGCATGCAGGCACTGACCGTTCAACTTCCATTTATCTAGTTTTGGGCCGTATACCGGGTCTCCAAGAATCGGATGTCCAATGTGATTCATATGCACACGAATTTGATGTGTGCGCCCGGTCTCCAGAAGAAATGACGCATAGGTAAACCCGCGATAATGTTCTAATACCTCATAATGTGTAATCGCATCGCGGCCATCTGGAGAGACAGCCATCTTTTTCCGGTCTGTTCGATGGCGGGCAATCGCAGCATGAACGGTACCATGATCTTCCGGTAGACTGCCATAAACCACTGCATAATATCGCCGGACCACCGAATGCTCTGCAATTTGTGCTGCCAGCGACTGATGGGCCCTGTCACACTTCGCCACCACCAAAAGTCCGCTGGTATCTTTGTCAATGCGATGGACAATTCCAGGGCGAATCTCCCCATTGATTCCCGACAGACGATCGCCGCAGTGATACATCAATGCATTGACCAACGTCCCATTCCAATTTCCTGGCGCTGGATGAACCACCATCCCGCGCGGCTTGTTGATCACAATCAGATCTTGATCTTCATACACAATATCCAACGGAATGTTCTCCGGTGTGATCTCAACTTCTTTTGGCTCGGGCAGCTCAATCGTAATGATGTCATCCGCAACAACTCGATAGCTCTTTTTAAGCGCCAAAGAGCCAACTCGCACTTGCTCTGTTTCCATCAAATGCTGGATAGCAGATCTCGTCATGCTCGGAAATCGTATGCTCAAAATGCGGTCCAAACGCTGTCCCTGTTCTTCCTGTGTAATAACAATTTGCTCTTTCATTGCTCGGATTCTTCCTTCTGTTCCTCTGGCTCTTTGTGCTGAAAAATCATATAAATGCAGAATGCTGCGACGCCAACACAAACAAAAATATCCGCCACATTGAACACCGGGAAATCAATCAGAGAAAAATACAGCATATCAACCACAAAATGACGTATCAGCCGATCAATCATATTGCCGATCGCTCCCGCACAAATGAGGAGCAGGCTGATTTTCCCAAACATTGTCTGGACGTAGTTCTTTCTCAATGCTATTGCAATGACCACAACAGCAACGATCGCAAAACCAATAAAAATCCATTGATGGTTTTCCAGCAAACTGAACGCCGCACCACGATTTTCCACATAGGTGAACTGAAACACTCCCGGAATCAACGGAATGGTGCCAATTGACGCCAGAGAGGTCACCGCCCAATACTTCACTAATTGATCCACAACAACCAATGCAACGACGGCAAGTACTGTCATAAACAATGCCATACTATCCCCCCTCTTAAAAAGAAGGCAGAGAACCCGATGTCCTCTGCCTCCATCCTTCTCTTGAATAATTACTTTGTCAGTACCGAAGCGCAGCGGGCACACAGACAAGGATGGTCTGCGTTCTGTCCTACGGTCGGATCATAAATCCAGCACCGTTCGCACTTCTCCCCTTCAATATGCTCAACCGCAATACGGATACCATCCAGCGCCTCATAGCAGTCGCCATCACCCTCGCCCGTCTGAACCGTAAACTGCGATACAATACACAGCTTTGCCAGATCCTGGCCACACTCCTGCAGGAACTGCGCCGCAGTCTCGGAAGCGGTCACCGTTACCTTAGCCTCAAGCGGCTTGCCAATCAGCTTGGCACCGCGAGCCTTTTCCAATGCCTTGTTGACATCGTCACGCAGAGCAATCAGCTTATCCCACTTTGCCGTTTTGTTTTCATCAAACAGCAGCGTATCGTCAGCACACGGCATATCATTGAGCAGAATGTTGCGCAGATCATCTCCCTCACGATGCGGCATCGCTTTCCAAACCTCATCCGACGTGAAGCTGAGAATCGGAGAAACCAATCGTACCATCGCATCCAAAATGCGGTACATCGCGGTCTGTGCGCTGCGGCGCAGCGTGCCGTTCTCTTCCTCACAGTACAGACGGTCCTTGATGACGTCCAGATAGAAGTTAGACATGTCAACAACACAGAAATTATAGATGGCACGGTAAACAGCATGGAACTCATAGTTGTCGTACGCATCCCGCACCTTGGTTACCAGATCGTTCAAACGCATCAGTGCCCACTGATCCAGTTCAACCATCTCATGATACGGAACCATGTCCTCCGTGCTGAATCCATTCAAATTGCCCAGCATATAACGGCAGGTGTTGCGAATCTTCAGATAGGCGTTAGCCAGCTGCTTCAGGATCGGCTTGGACAGACGCATATCCTGTGTATAGTCCGCGGAAGATACCCACAGGCGGAAAATATCCGCGCCATATTCTTTAATCGTTTCCTGCGGGCTGATCGCATTTCCCAAAGACTTATGCATTACCTTGCCTTCGCCGTCAACCGTCCAACCGTGTGTAATGATTTCCTTGTACGGAGCCTTTCCATTGACTGCAATGGACGTCAACATCGACGACTGGAACCATCCACGATACTGGTCGCCGCCCTCCAGATACAGATCCGCCGGATAGCAGAGCTCTTCCCGGGTGTCGCTGACTGCCGACCAAGTCGAGCCAGAGTCAAACCATACGTCAAGAATATCCTTTTCCTTTCGGAATTCCGTGCAGCCGCACTCACACTGTGCTCCTTCCGGCATCAGCTCCTCGACGGAGCGAGCCCACCACGCATTGGAGCCTTCTTTTTCCACAATGTTAGCCACTTTATCAATGCTCTCATCCGTGCAGTACGGCTTGCCGCACTTTTCACAGAAGAACATCGGAATGGGAACGCCCCATGTGCGCTGACGAGAAATGCACCAGTCGGAACGTTCCTGAATCATGGAAATCATGCGCTCCTGCCCCCATGCTGGCTTCCAATAAATATCATCACAAGCCTTGATGGCGTCTTCCTTGATCGCATCAACCGAAGCAAACCACTGCTGTGTCGCCCGGAAAATAATCGGCTTTTTGCAGCGCCAGCAGTGCGGATAGCTGTGAACAATATCCTTGCTGGACAGCAGTGCATTGCTTTCTACCAGATCCTTGAAAATAACCGGGTGTGCCTTGGTCACATGGATGCCAGCATACTTTCCGGCAAACTCATTCAGACAGCCGCGTGCATCCACCGATACTTCCATCGTAATATCCGTCGGAATCTGCGGATAACGCTGACAGACATAGAAGTCGTCCAAACCAAACGACGGTGCGGTATGGACACAACCCGAGCCGGCATCCAGCGTAACATGATCGCCCAGAATAATCAGCGAATCACGATTCATAAACGGGTGATACGCCGTCATATATTCAAATTCGTCACCAAACTTGGTCGTAACAATTTCGTAGTCCGTGATGCCGCACTCGCCCATTACATTGGAAACCAGATCCGTTGCCATAATCAGGATCTCACCGGTTGGAATCTTTACCAGGGAGTATTCCAGCTGCGGGTTCAGACAAATCGCCATATTGCCCGGCAGGGTCCAGGTCGTGGTTGTCCAGATTACAAAATACATCTTGTCCAGATCGCCAAACTGTGCCAGCTTGCCCTGGTCATCATGGACCTTAAATTTTACAAAAATTGTCGTAACCGGATCGTCTGCATACTCTACTTCCGCCTCAGCCAGAGCTGTCTCACAGGTCGGGCACCAGTAGGTCGGCTTCAGTCCCTGATAAATCAGCCCCTTCTTTGCCATTGCTCCAAAGACACGAACCTGCTTTGCCTCAAACTCTGGCATCAGAGTGATATACGGGTGATCCCAGTCACCAACTACACCAAGGCGTTTAAAGCCCTTGCGCTGCTTGTCAACCTGTTCCAGCGCAAATTCACGGCATTTGTCACGGAATTCCGGAACCGGCATTTCGTTGCGCTTAATTCCCTTCTTCTGGATTGCCGTCTCAATCGGCATTCCGTGGGTATCCCAGCCCGGGATATACGGTGCCTGAAAACCAGCCATGTTCTTATAGCGAATAATAAAATCCTTCAGGATTTTATTCAGCGCATGGCCAATATGAATATCGCCATTGGCATACGGAGGGCCATCGTGCAAAATATAGCGCGGTTTTCCCTCATTCTTTTTCATCAATGTATGATAAATATCCTGCTCGTACATCTCCTCCAACATACCAGGCTCTCGCTTCGCCAGAGCGGCACGCATCGGGAAATCCGTTTTCGGAAGATTGATTGTCTTATTGTAGTCCTGCGGCATTGAACCGTACCATCCTTTCTGTTTATACAGCCATTGCACTGCAATCGCTGCCAGCTGCCCCTGCAGCTATTCTATCACAAACAGACTAATTTCTGTTTATCATCGCACTAATTATTCCTCAGAGCCTGTCACTTCCACTGTAAAGGCCTCTTGCATTACCCCATCCTGCTGCACAGACTTTTCTTCCGGAATCAACGGTGCAGAAAATGTTTTTGTAAAATCATTCTCATCCGTCTCCACATACTCCGGCTCAATCGGTGCCTCCACGCTTCCAGAAAGGGTCTCTGCAGAAGATTCCTCTTCCTCGCATGGTATATTCAATCCATATCGGGATGGAATAGCAGCAATGCGCTCGCTCTCCTCACGGAAGCGGCGTGTCATCATCTCAATGAAATAAGCGCTCTCGTGCTGCGCTTCACGCAGCATGTTTTTCTCCTGCACAATCGACTCTTCGTACTGGCGGAGCAAAAGACTCCCTTTCTGTTCGGCCGTACGTGTAATCTTCTCTGCCTGTGCATTTGCTTCATTTAAAATACGCTCCGCTTCGCGATTTGCCTTGTCCATGGTCTCTTCTGCAATATTCTGTGCAGTGAGAAGTGCCTGGCGAATTCCATCTTCCACGCGCCGGTACTCTTCGATTTTATCAACCAGCACCTTCATCTTGCTGCGAAGCTCAATATTTTGCTGCTCCAGCTTCTCATAATCGCCTGACAGCTGACTGAATGCGGTATCAACTGCCTGCATATCATAACCACCAAATACGGCTTTTTCAAATTTCAACTGCTTAACTTCCGTAGAGCTGAGCATCATAGTCCTCCTATTTACCGATAAAACTCCTCTGTTCAGGAAAAGAAAAACGGGAAAAGCCGGGACATTCCCGGCCGAAACCCAAAGAATTAAAAATACGCTGCTCGAAGCAGAATCTCTGCAAGCCAAAGCACAGCAAACGCCAACAATACAGAAAAATCCAACGGGCTATACTGCAGCGAGCGAAATCGGCTCAAAAAAGAACGGCATGGCCGAACCAGCGGCTCCGTACACATGTAAATAAAATCATAGAGACGCGACTGCTGTATCTGCGGAAACCACGACATCAGAGCCCGAATAATCAAAAGCCACTGAACCAATTGAATCGCAGACATGGCAAATCGAAAGATAAAATATGTCAACATAACAACGTAATCAGTTAATCCGTAAAGCGAAGTCCATTGTTCTCCAACTCACTGATCAAATCCTCGCCAACAATTTCTACATTGTACGGAGTAATCAGATAGGTATCTTTCGCGACACGCTTAATTTTTCCCTCAATCGCAAACGTAACACCACTCAAAAAGTCCAGCATGCGTGTTGCAACGTCTTTTTCCGTTGTTTCCAGGTTCAAAACAACCGTCATCTTGTTCTTTAAATGATCAGCAATGTCAACAACGCTGTTAAACTGCTCTGCTTTTACCAGAACAACCGCCAGCTTTGTCGTCGCACTGATATTCACCACCCGATCGTTGCGTGCGGTGCTCGATACCGATGTTGTCGTGTTGCGAACTGCAGGATTCGTCTGAGACGAATGCACCCGAGAAGACGCATACGGCGGCTCCGGTTCCTGTTCTGCCATCTCTTCTTCCGTCTCGTATTCGTACTCTTCTTCTTCCTCGCCAGTTACCCAAGACTTGAAGCTATCCAAAAAGCCCATGTGGTTTTCCTCCCATATGAAATGAATCAATTCGACTTAATAGTGACGGGCACCAAAAATCGTTGTACCCAGACGGACAATGTTTGCTCCACAGGAAATCGCAGCTTCAAAATCTGCACTCATGCCCATCGACAAATAGTCCATAGAAACATTATCGTATTTTTTTGTCGATATGTCAATAAATAGTTGATGCATTCTAGCAAAATAATAGGTATTTTCTCTGTTTTCGTCAGGTTTTGGAGGAATCGCCATCAGTCCACGAATGCGAATACAATCCATCTGTGCAATTGCCTCAATGGCGTCAAAAACCTCATCCGGGTCAATGCCGAGCTTTGCCTCCTCCCGCCCGATGTTGATCTCCAGAAGTACATCCTGACACTGCCCAGCTTTTTTTGCCTCTTTGGAAATCACCGAGGCCAATTTCACCGAACTTACTGATTCAATCATGGAAACTTTCCCCATCAGGTACTTTACTTTGTTCGACTGAAGTGTTCCAATAAAGTGCAGTGGGCAACCATCGTACGCATGCTCCTCGTACTTCCCAAGCAGCTCTTGCACACGATTTTCTCCACATACATCAATTCCCGCTCGAATTGCAGCCTGAACCCGCTCCGTATCGTTCATTTTTGTCGCCGCGACCAAGATAATCTCTTCCGGATTCCTCCCGGCTCGCCGCGCTGCCTCGGCAATGCGACGACGCGCCTGTGCCACATTATCCCCAATCAGCTTTTCTTCTTCGATCGTCATTTTACAACCTTCTTATCGTCAATATCTTTCGCATGTACAATAATATCATCATTCACAACCAGTGAATTATCACCAATGACTCCCTGTTTCACAATATAGTACTCCGAACCCTTATACACTGGAACCACAGTCTTAAAACTGGACACAGTATTGTTCAGAATATATACGCCGACGTCACCATCATCATTGACATGGATCGCATCCGTCGGAACTTTCAGCCCGGTGTACGACGCCAGTACAATAGATCCAACCTCTTTTCGCTTGGAGATCAGATCCGAATTCATATCGTACGACCGAAACAACACCAGAACCTTGGCGGATTCTTCCTCCGGGCGAATGGCATAAACCGAAGCCTTTCCATTATCGCTCGGCTGGGCAACCCGAAG
>CAYLXH010000099.1:0-8198 GCA_964387535.1 uncultured Butyricicoccus sp.
CCCAAAGGTCTTTCGCGCCAGCAAATCCAAACTCAAGCCGGTCTCAGCTCCGACATAGCCGAGCAATCCTGTGTACAGGGACAAAATCACGCCGCCCAGTACCAGAGAACCAAGAAATCCGTAAAAATCCAGTCCGTCCGCCAACTGCTGTCCCACCCACATGCTGGCAGAAAAAAAGGTAAAGCCCAGCATAATCATGAACATCGTCAGTCGTGTTCGTCGAAAGGTTTTTGGAACCGCAGTTTCCGCAAAATCCATATCAATCGCTTTTTTCTGTCCTTCGTTCATTGTCTCTCCTCCCATTGCTGCAATCTATCTTATCCAATGATATACTTTCCGAGCGCTGTGTTGAGCTCTGCAATCCGCTGTTCTGCAATATCACGAATTGTGACATCCTGGAGGCTCTGAATATATCCCAGCTCCTGCTTGTACAGCCACCGCTTCTGCGTCTCTGCAATGCACTCATAATGATTCGCACGAACCCAATCCTCATACGCGATCGGCGTCGTATATCCCAGCTTCTCATCCAGCAGGGCCTTCATGTCGATCTGGTCCGCCCGTTCTTTCATCGCCTTCCAGAACTCCAGGACTTCATTGACATGCTCTTGAATCTCATATCGTCTCGCACCGCCATCATAAATGATGCACTTTTCAAACAGCGGATTTTGCCGCGACAGCGTCAGCCGACGGAACTCTGGACTGACAATGCCACCCTTCCAATAAAAGTCCACATTCGGCAGATTGATACCGGACACGCCTTTGTCCTGATAGGTGCTGAAAATCCCCTCATAATACACCGCAATGAAGCCCTCAAAGTCCGGCCAGTACTCCCGAATCTCACTGGTCAACCGCTCGAGAATCGTAATGCCTGTTGTGCCGCCAATCGTGAAAATAATAATGTTACGCAGCTTAGCCCCTGCCTTGCGGTAGAAATCCGTCACATATTTCAGACAATGAACCAAGGTATCTCCTGTGGCAATAATATCGCCAATCAGCAGCGTGCTGTCCGGTACCATCGTCAGCTTGCTGTATTTGATTTCCAGCCCTGCGATTTCATCCTCCCGGAACACCCGTTCACTGGATAAAAAGCTGATATCATGAACTCGGATATGTTCCCGATAGCAGCTTTCTTCCAAAGGGTAATTCAGTGCCCCCCGCAGAATGGAAAGAATGTTAGCTGTTGTAACCTTTTTCTGTTCCTTAAAATAATACATCATCTGTGCAGTGGAAGGAATCAGACAACGATAGACTTCATATCCGACAACCTCTGGAAGATTCAGCAGTTTTCTGGTCTCTACTTCTGAAACAACATAATATTCATTGGTAAAATTTCCGCCCTCCAGGCGGTAACAATCGACCCCCTGCTCCGAAAACTCTGGTACCAGCGCAACGCCATCTAGTCCGTTCATAACTCTTTCCTCTCCATTCTTACAGAATATAGCAATCATTTCTGCCGCGACGTGATACAGACATAATATATTAAAAATAACACACAATGTTGCATCTGTCAATTATTACACATCTTTGTCAACCACATTCCCCGCTCCCCATATCAATGCACTAAGATCACCGCAAACATGGGGTAAAATAACAAAAGTCCCCATAATTCATATCGTATGACAAAGCAAATGGGCCCGCTGTCCGTATTCGCAGACAACAAGCCCATGATATTCTGTTACTATTGCTTATATTTTCTCCGCTCGTCTCACTTTTTTTCATAGAGCCAAATGATATCATTGCACATGATATAAGATCAAACCACCTTTTTTGTCAAATCCCGTGTCCCAAAGCTGGCGAAAATCCAACCAACACCATGAACCATAGGTCACAGCCTTGACCAACATTGTATCCTCTGTGCACTGATACCCAGCCAGCACATACCAGTGCCATACATAGTCGTGAAACGTCGGATTTTTGTGGTGCAGCGTCAGGCACGGGATTACCATCCCGTCGTCAATCTGTCGCCGGACGGCGTCCTCCGCTCGTTCCACACAGCACGAGCCGTGCAGGCCTTCCATATCAATATGGGATTCTCCGCAATCGCGCAGATAGGCAGAAAATCCATCCATGTACAACTCCAGCGTGTCAATACCGCTCAATCGCGGACGAAGATAAGGCTTCATTTTCTTAGAAAATGCAATGTAATCTCGTTTGGATATGTCAAAACAATCACCCGGATAAAGTGCTGTCTTTCCCAGACGGCGGGCAAAATAGATACTGCTGTCACAGGCCGTGACGGCACCGCATCCTCCCATCTTCATGGCGGGGTCAATAAACCAGTCCTGACAGCCGCCAAAGCATTCATCAACCGTAAAATATTCCAGCTCCGCCGTACCGATCATTCCCTGATTCATCCGATCCACCGCGCCGAATACTTCATCAGCAGGATATCCGGATGATACGACAGCTTTGCTTTGCGCAGATTCTCATGCCCCATGTCCTCTTCCCGGTTAATGTACCGCAGCTCCGGATGGCGGGACAACAGCATGCGGGCAAACTCGCGGTTAATCATTTGGTACGCACCGTTCACCGCGGCATCCGCTTTTTCCAGCCGCGTATCAAATCCGTGCTGTCCAACTGGTTCGCCCAGTGTAAACGCGACCAGCTCACCGTCTGCATACAAAACGCCGCCTTCCAGCTCCAACGTCTCAAAATGGGCAAATGACTGCTCCACAACGACACGCTCTGCGTCTTGCATCTCATCTCCGTCTCGATGGTTCTCCTCCCACCGACACAGCAGCGCCCGGCAGTCCGAAAAATGCCGCCGCTCCATCGGCTCAAATCGCCAATCCGGGTGTTCCTTTTCAAACCGATTGCAATGATTACGCTTGTTCTGAAGCTTTTTCCCCTTCAGATTTGCCAGCTTTTCGACGTCATATACATAATCTGCGCTGTCTCGATGTTCCGTGATGTCAAACTGTGTGGGAAATTCTGCTCTCAGACGCTGCATCTGGCCTTCCGTCATGCCGGTAATCACGAGCGGCACCCCACAGCACTTCGCCTGCTGCTTCATCTGCATTATCACCGGCCCCAGCGGACCGCTTCCAAATGGAAACGCAAAGCGGATTCCCTTTTCTCCCTCATAGCGGGCGAGAATGCGAGATCCTGCACGCGCTACCTGCTGGCCAAACGCGTGACCCCAGAGGTACATTGTTCCAAAACATCCCATGGATGCCAGACTGTCTTCCTCCCTCAGCAGTGGTGCAATCCACTCCCGGTCACTAAGTTTAATATCGTGGTACACTGCTGCACCACACGGAACAGACTCCAGCGTTCCCTTCCGCGTGTGAGCAAGTACAGTATTTCCGCGGACCAAAAAAGCCGAACAGCAGTCCGGGGTCACGCAACTGCATGATTCATTTCGTAAACTCACAAAGTTCTCCTTTCGTGTGCCTCGTCCATACGCTGCAACACCATCTAAATATATATACCCCTGTCTCCACAATCTGTCAAGTCAAATCTCTACTATTTTACTATTTATTAAAAATCAACTCGCTTCGCCTGGTGTCAGCCCGCGCTCACAACGGTACCTCTCATCCATCAAATCCTTCCAACAGCTGTATTGCCTGTTCATATTGGCAACAGCGCTTTACTGTATCAGCGTCCTGCGACGGCATGCGGGAACAGTCGCTGTTATGATGCAGATCTGCCAGCTTCACCGTGCGCGCGATCTGATTCTCTGCAAGCTGTTCGACATATTCCAGATATGGCACCGTGGGCTCATGTGTCAGAAGCTGCAGCGCCTCCAAAACCTCCTCTGCAATCCCTTGCTGTCTCAGTTCCTCCACCGTGATGTCCGTGTCCTCTAACACATCATGCAGCAGCGCCGCGGTAACCAGCGCTTCCTCCTGCATCTGTTCCGCCAGATGGATCGGATGAAAGACATATGGCACGCCGCTTTTATCCAGTTGCCCATGATGCGCACGATAGGCAATGCGCATCGCCGTTCGCGTCTGTTCCGTGTAGATCATCTTCGTGACTCCTCTCACCTCTCCTGGCTGCGAAGCAAACGCCGGAGGGTATCCCCTCCGGCGTTATGATCACCGCAGTAACTCTGGCGGCACGAACCCTCTTCGGTGCCCGTGTATTTGTTCAATGAGATCCCGCTCAACGGGAATGCTTGCGTCGAATGATATACCAATAGACGACAAAGCCTACACCGCAGACGGCAACCAAAATTAACAAAATACTCCATGCCGGTCTTCCTTGCGAAATGACACTGTTTTCCGGCACACTGCCACTGCCGCCCTGATCCAGCGAATCGGTTTCATCACCGGATTGTTCCATTGCATTGTCCGTCACACCGGTGTCAATCGTCGTATTATCCGCGCTGTTCCACATCTGAATGTCTCCCGACGAGCTCGTAGCGCTCGCCCCCGTCACACCGCCAGTTGTTGTCGTGGTGCCTGTCGATGTTCCTGGGGTCGTCGTGCCCGTACCGGTCGTTCCCGTCGTGGAAGAACCGTTGGACGAAGCACCCGTTACCCCGCCGCTCGTCGCATTGGACGGCTGCTTTGCCGTTCCACTGCTGCTCGCAATCCGATTCAGCCACGAGGAATTCCGCGTATTCGTCGTGTTATTTGTGGTGTTATTTGTGGTGTTATTTGTCGTATTGTTTGTTGATTTCGTCGATGTGCTTCCATATGCCGGAACGACCACCTTCAGTCTCGCACTCTTATTGCCATTTTTGTCGACCGCAATAATATGGATATTGCGCTCTGTAGAAGCCAGGCCACTGATCTTCAGCGTTGTCTCCCCTTTTTTGATCTGGAACGAAATGCCTTCTGAGACAATCTTCGTCGGGACCACTCCCGGATTGGCCACCTTCAGGTATCCTGTTGCCTTCTCCGAAGACTGAAGAACCAGCGTTGCCGCCGAAGTTCCCGTGCGTCCGGTTCCCTTCGTGACCACAGCAAGTTTGGGAGGCGTCTTATCCGCACGCTTGATCTTAACCGTATAAACGCGTTCTGTCTTATCCGCTGCTTCGACTCTCACCGTCAATGTCGCTGTTGTGCGGCCGCTCCGAATCCGGAACGCATACCGCTGATAGCCATTGTAGGATTCCGAATACAAGGATTTGTCCTTGCGCATACTCTTACTGCTCACGCCGCTCTTACCATACACATGGCATGATGCGGAGGAATCACTTTTGCGCAGCCACAGATAAACCACATCCACATCGCGCTGCGTCGACGCCGTATACGATGTGGTTCCCGGCTCAAATGCCGGCTCCATCGCAAAATCCGAACCTGTGCTGGTCTGGGACGAGCTCACCGAAAGCTGTTCCAGCTTGCAGTTTTTACTGAGCATCTGGCATGTATAACTTGTCTTTGACGTGCTGGCAGTAATCGTTTTTGAATACGGCTCATATCCGTCCTTCTGTGCCCTCAGCGTGTACTTTTCTCCATCTACCAGTCGGTATGTATATCTGCCATTTTTGCCGGACTGTTTTTCGATAGCTGTGCTTCCATGCTTTACCTGCAGAACGGCATCCTTCGGCTCCACCGCAATGTTCACTGCGACAACCGCCGCAATGGCGGCACTCTTTACGGTCGAAGTCTCCCCATCCTTATTCTGAACGGCCAGCCAAACCTTGCACGCTGAATCGGATAATCCCGTCAACTTGATCGTGTGGGTTCCCGCCTTCACTTGTTTCGATTTCCCCGAAGCCACAACATCCGGCTGCTTTGCTTTGAGATCGGTCACCTTATAGTACAGGGTGCCCGATGCAGAGGTGTTCAGCGTCAGCTCTGCTGTCGTCGTATCCTTGACGTGACGCTCCGCAGATACCTTGGACAGCGTTGGCTTTGAGGGTTCCGGTCCGGGTGGTTCCGGTTCTGAGCTCTCTTTTTCCTCCAGCGCAAACACCGATCCCGTCACAGTACTGTAATACAGGATACCATCTTCACTCTCAACCGAACCCGCAGAAGTTCCCTGTTTTTCTTTCTCCGGAGTATACAGGGTTTCTATCTCCCCACTGGTTTCTGTCTCCGTATCCAGGAAGGAGTATAACGAACCTTTCGCATCATTGGTTGTAAAGTAGACACGAACGCCGCTGTCGAGCTTGGCCGCCAGCACAGCTCCCTGCACAAAGCCAGCCGTATTCATACTGGTTATCACCTTAAACTCTTTCGCATCGCGGTCATAAGAGAGCACTTTCATGGTGTTTCCGGATTCTGTTTGTTCCCCAGCGCCCTTTACACCCACATAAATTCGTTCGTCGACAATCGTCGGGGTCGTTGCCTCCGGTCCTCCCAGATCGTAATGGCACACATCTCCCAGCTCTCCGCCGTCCTCCTGTTCCACACGGAACAGAGTGCCGTTTTTACAAGTGAAATACAACGCATCATCCGCCTGCACGATGGAAGACGCAATCGGGTTTTGTGTCCCAATCTTGGTATCGACAGTATCAATTTCCTCTCCGGATTCTGGATCTGCCGAATACAGAATCCCCTCTTCCGAACCATAGACAATGCAGTCCTCTGATACATACGCACCGACACCATCAAATCCACCCTTCGATGTCTTGCTCCACGCTATGTCTTTGGTTTCCGTACGCTGTGCGGTATCCTCATCCGATGTCGTCAGGCACACAAACTGACCATCTGCTTCATTGTTTTCCCCAACGGTACCAGTGAAAATTCTGCCATTCCCACTGACAATCGGGCAGGCAATCTCCCCGGTCAGCTTCTCACTCACCCAAAGAGACTCCAGCGTATCCGCATCAAAGGCCTGAACACGACCGCCGCGAAGCGCGACAAATACCATTCCATCCGCCACCGTAGGGGCAAGCTCTGTCGAAACTGCTTCCGCCTGCATCGCATCACTTTTGTTCTGAATCTCCCCGCTGTCGCTGTCCAGACGATACAGGATATCGCCAGACGCCACATAAATCGACTCCTTCGTGCTAGTGACTGCGGTCGTCCTGCTCTCTCCGTCCCCAACAGAAACCACCCATTTTTCTTCCGTCGTATCCGCCGAGGATGGACCGGCTTTTTTCGTTACATGATTGTCTGAGCCCAGTGCCGATGGCACAATGCCTGCAAGCATCGTGATACACAATGCCGCCGCCATCCAGCGAAAACGTCGTCGTTTCATGTCGATTCCCCCTAACATTGATTCTGCTTCCATGCGGTGCATGATCGCATCCTTCGTATCCGGCAGACAGTGCCAGTTACCTACTTTTACTATACAACGAATCCGCTCATTTGACAACAAATTTTGTGGAATTCTCCCCATTCATTTGCGCGCAAACCATTCAGTTCGTATACAAAGAGACAGCCCTTCTCATTCTATCTCTCTTCTGTCCCAACTGCCTTTTGTTCGTACCAGCGATCTCGTGCCACCACAAAAATTACAATACAAATCACGGCGGACACGGTAGATCCGAGAGGAACAACTGCTCCCATTGGGAACAACGTATCTGGAAACCAGATCGACGCCAGATAGGCACCGGGAATTCGTACCAAAGCAATGGAGATCAGATTGTGCAAAAAGGAAAGATAGGCCCTTTCATACGCACAGAAGTATCCGCTAAAGCAGAAATGCACGCCTGCGGCGATGCAGTCCCATACATAGGCGCGCAGATACTGGCTTCCCATGCGGATGACCTCTGTGTCCCTCGTGAATAATCCGATGGCAGCCGGGGCCAAAAACTGAACAGATACTGCCACAACGGTGCCAAACGTGACTGCAATCGTAAGCCCATAGCGAAGCGTCTGCTGACTCCGACGATGGCAGCCTGCGCCGGCATTTTGTGCTGCAATGGCAGAAATGGACGACAACATCGCAGATGGGACAAGAAACAAAAAGCTGATAATTTTTTCCACAATACCGACACTGGCCGCGGGTACCACGCCGCGTTGATTGGCAATCGCGGTAATGACCAAAAACGCAATCTGCACAAAGCCATCTTGTGCTGCCGTCGGCACGCCAATAGACAGCAGACGGCGCAAGGTGCGCACCTGTGGTATAAAATCTCGTTTGGTCACCGACACTACGAGCTGCCTCCGCAGCAGTACAAACAGCGCGGTAAGAACGCTAATCGTTTGAGACAATACTGTTGCCAGCGCAGCTCCCATTGCCGCCATGTGCAACGGTCCAACCAGCAGCACATCCAGAACAATATTCACCACTCCCGCCAGCGCTACAAAATACATCGGTGTTTTGGAATCACCCAGTCCACGAAAAATGCAGCT
>CAYLXH010000099.1:8208-8475 GCA_964387535.1 uncultured Butyricicoccus sp.
TAATATTATACGCCGTTATAAACGGGATGCCTGCAAAACAGACCATCAAATAGTGGCCCGTCTGCGATACCGCCTCTGGCGGTGTGCGCAGCAGCGCAACAATGGGGTCCACAAACAGCAACAGCAGCACCGTTCCCACTGCGGACAACAGCAAAAACAGTGTGACCGTATTTCCAATCACCTGCCCGGCTTCTCTGTGTTTTTTGGCACCAATCGCGTGGCTGACCGAAACCGTCGTTCCCATTGCCAAACCAATGATAACGACGG
>CAYLXH010000100.1:0-8340 GCA_964387535.1 uncultured Butyricicoccus sp.
TCCCATTCGATGGAAGCCTTGGAGCCGACAATGCGCACTTTGTGACCATGCCGCGCGCCACAGTTGATGGAGCTTGCCCAGCAGTAAACCTGAGCTCCCTTTTGTACGGACTTGCTGCCGTCCAGATTCATAATCACAAAGGCATTGTCC
This sequence comes from uncultured Butyricicoccus sp., assembly GCA_964387535.1. Lineage (GTDB taxonomy): Bacteria > Bacillota > Clostridia > Oscillospirales > Butyricicoccaceae > Butyricicoccus_A. Next base: position 151 of record CAYLXH010000100.1, read on the forward strand.
TCCAGTTGGCGCCCATCGACAAAGGACTGCTTGGTGCACATCAGGCTGTCAATTTTCATGTCCGGAATCATCGCCTCGATGAGGAACAGAGGGTGGGTGCCGACGTCGCCGAGAGCAAACGAAGGGCCGGCCTTGGTGGGGTCAAAACGCCATTTTGCGGCGGGGTTGGTTTCCTCAATCTTGTAATTGTAGCCGCCAAATGCGAAGCTCATGTTGATGACGCGGATCTCACCCAGGTCGCCGTGCCGAATCATCTGACGTGCCTGCTGGATCATCTGATGACCGGAGTAGCCGTAGGTGACGCCGACAACGCGATTGCGTTCTTTGGCCAGAGCGACCAGTTCCTCTGCTTCGTCACTGGTGAAGCACAGTGGCTTTTCGCAGACGACGTGCAGACCCGCCTCCAATGCCGCTTTGCATACGGCATAATGCATTCCGTTCGGAGTAGCGATGGATACGGCTTCGATGCCGTCCTCGCGTTTGCTCTCCTCGGCGAACATGGTTTGATAGTCAGGATAGCAGCGGTCCGGAGAGATTCCGAGTTCGGCCGCAAATTCCATGCCGCGTTCCGGATTGATGTCAAATGCACCGGCGACCAGCTGGAAGGAGTTGTCGCGCAGCGCAGCGGAGCGGTGGATATAGCCGATCTGACTTCCCTTTCCTCCGCCGACCATCGCCCAGCGAATGGGATGATCCAATACCTTAGAACCGTTAATCATTGTTGTTTCCTCCTGTCTCTTCTGTTACACTTGGTAGCCAATGGATTTCAGATAATCCACACTTGCTTTGACATCGCGCAGACTGGTATCGGAATTGCGCGGGTCGCGCTCCTGTTCAATCGTGATATAGCCGCTGTATTGGATATCCTCGAGAGCCTGTTTGATCGCGAGATAATCCAGGCTGCCGGTACCGATCGGGCACATGGAGCCCATTCCGCAGCCGTCGAAAAAGCGGATGGAGCTGTCGGCAACGACCTTGTGATAGATTTCATCGTTGACATCTTTAAAGTGGACATAGTCCAGTCGATCGGCACACTTGTTGAGCCATTCGACGGGATCCATGCTGTCATAGTACAGATGTCCGGTGTCAAGGCAAAGACCAGCTGTTTCGTATGGAATGTCGTTCAGCATCGCTTCGATTTCGTCGGCAAATTCGATGTATCCTCCGGCATGGGGATGGATGACCGGGCGAACGCCCCAGTCGTTGGCGCGTTCACATACAGCACGGACGTGAGCCATGAAGGACTTCCATTCTGAGGCGGAAAGACGCGGAGCCTGCGTGACGTTTCCGGCATGGTAGTCACGAACGTCATGGCCCCAGTCCATCACCGTCATATAGGGGGTTGGAACTTTTTGTCCCTCGTGAGTGGGCAGTTTGGGTAGGGTCGGATCCGTGATCAGCCGGCAGATGTCGTCCACGGCGGACAAAACAGCTGGCTGATTCGTGGGATCCAGCAAATCGTGGAAGATGGTTCCGGCGACGATGGCCAGATTATTTTTTTCGAGTTCTTCCGATACAATCGTGGCATCAATCGGAAGATAGCCATAGGGACCCAGCTCAATGGCACGGTATCCTGCCAGACCAGCTTCCTTGAGCACACGCTGCCATGGCGGAAGATATGGGTTTTTGGGGTCGTCAACGCCCCAGCAGCAGGGGGCTCCGCAAATTTGAATGGTCATGATGATTCCTCCTCGTTGTTCAGCAACGTGTCATTAAAATGCAGAAACGCAGCGGTGGCATCGTTGGATCAGAGGTGATCCTGATGGTTTTATTATAGCGCGTGGAAATAGAGAGGCACTATGAATTCCTGCACTTATATATTCAAATGTGTGGAAAAACTTGCACAAAAAAAGGGTTTTGCTTTTGATTCCTACGCATTCTTGCAATTTAGAAGATGACAAGGTATACTTAGGTAGGAGAGGAGAGAAAATTATGTCATTGGAACTTGATCTGTGCACGGGCTGCACGCCGCAGCTGCTGTATGCGACAAAGCAGGTAACGCAGAACCAGAAAATGATTCGGAGATCCATTCACAAACACGATAACTGTACGGAACTGTTGTATGTCTATCAGGGACTGGGGGAATACAGTATTGACGGATATCGCTATCCGATCCAAGCGGGAGATGTTTTGCTGTATAACCAGGGTGGTCTGCATGAGCTGGCATCCGTCACGGAGCATCCAGTGCAAAACTATTGCTTTGGGATCGCGCATGTACAGCTTTCTGGACTGCCCCGTGGACACTTGACCGCCACAGAGGATGGATTCGTTCGACCGGCGCCGGGGCGATCGGATATTCTGACACTCAGCCGGCTTCTGTATGAAACGGCTGAGAGCAGCCACCAGTACAAAGAAAACCTGAGTACCCATCTTCTGCAATCTCTGCTGCTGCTTGCGGTCAATCTCACGCCGGATGAGCGAAATGAGCAGAGGGACACGGACGCAGTATTGGCAAACCGAATCCGCCAATACATTGATGTTCATTTTGCTGAGACGATTCAACTGGAGGATGTTAGTGCAGCACTCCATATTTCTCCTTCTCATGCCTCTCATGTTTACAAGACAGTGACAGGAATTTCTCCGATTCAGTATGTCATCCAGTGCCGAATTGGAGAGGCACAGAATTTATTGATTGCGACGGATTTACCAATTGTTGAGATCGCAGCTATGGTTGGATACGCCAATGTCAATCATTTTCACGCGATATTTAAAAAGAAAGTAGGAATGTCTCCGGTTCATTATCGCAAGCGCTACTTGGAATCGCTGCGCGGGACGAGGACGCAGTAAGCTGTCATAGAAAAGAAAAGCAGCGCACAATATGGTATTGTGCGCTGTTAAATATCAATCTTGTTTGCCCTGACATGTCGTCAGGGTATTTCTTTGGGTTCAGAAGGGGGAGCGGTTGAATCCCGCCGGACAAGAAACGGCGTGATATAGATGTGCAGCACCGGACGGGAAGGCTCCGCGATCAGCTGGAGCAGTCTCTCGATGGCCACACGGCCCATTTCCCGCATGTTAACATCAATCGAGGTTAATTTTGGTGTGGTGAACTGGGAGATTTTTGTATTATCAACGCCAATGACGGAAATGTCCTCTGGGATACGAAATCCGAGGCTAGTCAGGGCGTGGATACAGCTGGCGGCCAGCAAATCTCCCTCGGCAAAAAAGGCTGTGGGGAAGGTATCCAGTTCGGAAAAGGCAGCATACAGCTGTTTATCCAGGTCATCAGCAAAGGCATCGAAAGTAAAGATATACATAGGAGTGAGCTCCACTCCCAGTTCACGCAGCGCTGCATTGAAATAAATGAAGCGCTGACTGAGATATCCACGCTCTGGTGCAATCTTCAAATAGCCGATTTGGCTGTGCCCCAAATTGACCAGATGTTTGGCAGCGAGATTGGCAATTTGGCGTTGGTCTGCATTGACGGTATTGATGGATTTATAGGCGGAGAAGATATCGACATAGACGGTGGGGAGCGGTGTGCGGAGCGTAAAATTTAAGCATTCTTCGGAAATCTCACTGGCAAAAAAGACGATTCCTTCTAAATTGGAATAGTCCAGGCTAGTAAGTTTCTGCTCATAGGTATCATGAGCGATGTTAACGACGGAAATCGTGTAGCCGGACCGATTGGCGTATTCTTCAATCGTATCTAAAATTGAGATGGAGAATTCGTCGTTGTCGTGGTTCGTTCGATATTTCACGCAGCAGATCTGTTTTTTGGGGGCTAGAGCCTCGGGCTGCGTTTTGATATGATAGCCATGTTCCGTCAACAGCGCTTGAATTTCGCTGCGACGCTGTGCACCGACACCTGGCTTGCTATTGAGTACAAGGGAAACAGTTGCCGGAGAAACACCGGCCAGTTTTGCGATGTCACGAATTGTCATGGTTTCACCTCATAAAGTGTTTACTAAATAATAACATGTCCAGGAGAAAAAGTCAATTGTCAGGGTAACGAAAACACAGGAGAGAGAGTGAGAAATCAAAAATAAAAGGGGAGAATTTGCAAGGCGTTTAGCAAATATAGATAAAAAATTCGATGGTTTATGTGGGGATTTGACATTGATTTTAGTTTGTTTAGTTATTATTATATAAATACGCTAAACAAACTTAACGGAACACGGAAGAAAAAGCGGATGAGATGTGTATTTCAGGACAACAGAAATCGGAATCAAATCCGAAGTGGATGTGTTCTGCACGAAAAAACACAGAATGTACATGAAATATTTTGTAGTATTGTCTGCTTACACGGAGGGAGACAGGGTGTGTTCTTGTTTAAAACACCTGAGAAAAATATATCTCAATTGTGACATATGAACATTGTGTTTAGTAAGTTTAGATAATAAACTGATTAATAACAGGAAGACTGAGAGGTAGGAGGAAGGAAGTATGGATCTTCTGAGAGTAGGTGTCATCGGAACCGGTGCGATCGGCCGCACGCATATTGAGCGGTTGACGAATCAAGTAACCGGAGCAAAGGTCGTTGCGGTGTCTGATATTAATCAGGAAGTGGCAAAGAGCATTGCACAGCAGTATGGCGCAACGTTTTATGAGCAGGGAGAAGATCTGATCAAGGATCCGGAAGTACAGGCTGTCGTTGTCTGCTCCTGGGATCCCACACACGAAAAATATGTGTTGGCGGCAATTGCAGAAGGAAAGTTTGTGTTCTGTGAAAAGCCGCTGGCAGAGACAGCGGAAGGTTGCCGACATATCGTGGATGCCGAGATGGCAGGCGGAAAGCAGCTCGTACAGGTTGGTTTCATGCGTCGGTTTGATGTCGGCTACCGCAGTATGAAAGCGGCATTGGATTCCGGAAAGTTCGGCGCGCCGCTGATGGCGCATTGCATTCACCGCAATGCGACATCGAATTCTCAGTATGAGACAAAGGTCAACGTCACCGGCACAGCGATTCATGAAATTGACGTCATGCGCTGGCTGCTGGGAGAAGATATTGTTGCGGCAAAGATTGTTCAGCCCCGTGTTTCGCGCTATGTGGCCAATGGGCAGAAGGATCCGCAGATTATCATGTTGCAGACGAGAAGCGGTGTGATTATTGATGTTGAAACCTTCCTGCACTGCCAGTATGGTTATGACATCCAGTGCGAGATTGTCGGCGAAGACGGCACCATCCGTCTCCCGGAACCGGCTGAGATCACGATCCGGCAGAAGGGAAAATGCAGCCGCGATATTCTGGAGGATTGGCGTTTCCGGTTTGTCGATGCATACAACATCGAATTCCAGAGCTGGGTTAACAATACGAAGCAGGGAATCGTCGATGGACCGACTGCCTGGGACGGTTATGCGGCGATTCTGGTCTCGGATGCGTGCCTGAAATCGCGTGAAACCGGTGTCGTGGAACCGGTCAATATCGAGGAAACCCCGGACTTTTATAAAAAGTGAGGGATACAGCGATGAAAGAAATTCGTATTGGCTTGATCGGCACCGGCTGGATGGGCAGTTCCCATGCCAATGCATTTCTCAATGCCCGTATGCTGTTTGGTGCGGAAGATGGACAACCAGTGTTTCAGACGGTTTCCGATGTGAGTGAAGACATTGCAAAGAACGCAGCAGAAAAATTGGGATTTGCAGGCTGGACCACGGATTGGAAGGAAATCATCCAGGATCCCAACATTGACCTGGTTGATATTGCGACACCCAATGTGTTCCATTATGAAATGGTTAAGGCGGCGTTGGAGGAAGGAAAGCACGTTTACTGTGAAAAGCCTCTGTGCATTGATCCGAGTCAGTCGGCAGAACTGGCTGAGCTGGCGAAACAAAAGGGTGTTGTCAATTATGTTGGCTTCAACAACACACGAAATCCGGCGAACCAGTATGTCAAACAGCTGGTGGAAGAGGGGCGCCTGGGCGAGATTATGCGGGTGACTGCGACATATGACCAGGATGCATTGCTGGATCCGAATCTGCCAATTACGTGGAGACACATCAACAAGCTGGCTGGCTGCGGCACGCTGGGGGATATGTGCACACATATTCTGAGCGTATTGCAGATGATTTTGGGTGACATGAAGCGTGTCTGTGCGGTGAAAAAGACGGTTATTCCACAGCGACCGGTGTCCAGAGGATCTTCGGAGATGAAATCCGTGGAAAATGAGGACCTTGTCCTGTTTTTGGCGGAATATGCAAATGGTGCGCTGGCACAGCTGGGGTCCAGCCGCGTGGCGACCGGACGCAAAAATTTGTTTACCTATGAAATTCAGGGAACGGAAGGTACCGTACACTACAATTTAGAGCGCATGGGAGAGGTCCAGGTGTATTTCCGTGACGAGAGCAACAAACGGGATGAAGGATTCCGAACCGTATTGCTGAATCCGGAGCACAAAGGATACGGGGTATTCCAGCCTCAGGCGGGAATCTCGATTGCGTTTAATGACATGAAAATTCTCGAAGTCAACACGCTGATGCGAGCAATTACCAAAGGCGACCCGTATTTGTGTGATTTTGCGTTTGGCGCAAAGATTGACAGCATTGTTCGAGCGGTCTTAACCTCTGCTGAGTCACAGCAGTGGGTTGACATATAAATTTGCAAATAGTGGGAGGAATGAATCATGAAATTTGCAAAACGTTTTTTAGCAATGGGCCTGTCCGCAGCAATGGCAACAGGCGTTCTCGCTGGATGCGGCAGCTCTGGCGAAAGCAGCGCTCCGGCGGGATCGGCATCGGGTTCTTCGGATGAGACCCTGAAGGTTCAGGTCATCGTTAACACGCTGTCCTCAGAGTATTGGGGATATGTGGAGGCTGGTGCCAAGGCATACGGAGCGGATCATGATAACGTAGAAGTAAGCGTTGTTGGTCCGACTTCTGAGACATCTTACGATGAGCAGCAGAACATGGTCGAGACAGCCTTGACATCCGGCGGCTATGACGGATTGGTTATCTCTGCTCTGCAGACAGAGACAGTCAACAACCTGATTAAGGACACAGATCTTCCGATCGTCTCGGTCAATACCAATCTGAATTCGGACAAGTCTCTGACATTTGTCGGAACTGGTAACGAAGCTGCAGCAGCAGAGGGCGCAAAGGCTGCTGTTGAGATGGCAAAGGAAGCTGGTTGGGAAGAAGTGACCGCAATTAACATTGCTGGCGTACAGGGTGACCCGACTCATGCTGAGCGTACCGCAGGCTTCCAGAAGGGCACAGAAGAAGCTGGCGGCACGTTCCTGGAAAAAGAGATTCAGTATGCAGATTCTGTTGCTGATAAGGCAGTTACGTCGATGGAAGCGATCATGCAGAACCATCCGGAAGGCATTGCCATTATCTTCTGCAACAATGATGACATGGCAATGGCAGCAGCACGTGCAGCGGCAGACAATGATGCATACAAGAACACGATTTTCTGTGGATTTGATGGTATCCAGTCTGCGTGCGAGGCGATTCTGGACGGTACAGAGACCATGTCTGTAGCACAGGATCCGTATGGCATGGGCTATCAGTCTGTTGAGGCTGTTGTAGCAGCAATTAACGGTGAAGAGCTGGATGACTTTATTGATACCGGCTGTGAAATTATTACAGCAGACAATGCACAGAATCAGTTGGACACTCTGAAGGGTTACCTGGGCGACTAAACCGTTTGATATTCATTTTATTACCGTAAGTTAGTACGTTTTCTTCTTTATATTCTCTTTCCCTGATGTATCTTTGATGGAGTCGCTCTGTGATCAGAGCGGCTCCAACTTCTAACCGGAACCAGAGGGAAAGATGATCGATCATTTTATAGGGAGGCAGCACAGTGTTTCGCAATGTAAAGCTTGGTATCGCACCGATTGGGTGGACGAATGATGATATGCCGCAGCTAGGAGGTGACCTGACGTTTGAACAGATGGTTTCTGAGGCGGCACTGTCCGGATTTGAGGGGACAGAAGTCGGCGGAAAGTTTCCGACCGATCCAGCGGTTCTGAACAAAGCGCTGCGCCTGCGTGGGATAACGATCGCATCCCAATGGTGCTCTACCTACCTATGCTCGACGCCGTATGAGGACAATGAGAAAGAGTTTCTCAAAACATTGGATTTTTTGGAGCAGGTCGGCGCGTCTCGTATCAATGTCTGTGAATTGACTCGATGCCTGTTTGCCGAGACATGCTCCATGTTTGGGGACAATAAGCCGATTGCAACAGAGGAAGAGTGGGATCGTCTGTGCGATGGATTGAATAAATTAGGAAAAATTGCTATAGAACG
>CAYLXH010000101.1:0-8159 GCA_964387535.1 uncultured Butyricicoccus sp.
CACCAAGAAGCGCATGAGTGCTGAAAAGTAAAAAACAATGTAACCCCTGTATCAACACAGAATGATAATGCCTTCTTATAACCATAGTCGTATGTAAATGAACCTACCACAGAACCTACGAAACTTCCTATTAAGTATCCAAGCACGGGAATTTCAATGAAAGTCTGGGAAACACCTCCGCCTATCAATGCACAGGCAGAAATGAATGTATCTTTTACAATTTCATTGGCAAGTTCTGTTCTTGTCTTCTTACCGAGAGCAACTGCAAAAGAGCCTTTAATTACGTTCATCGCAAGTACTACAACAGCACCAACAACAGAAGGGTCAACATTCTTCATAGAATCACCAAGTAACCCACTCTTACAACAATAAGTAATTGCTGCCGCAACTGAACCTCTGATAAAACCTTCTGAAGTTCCGCTCACAGCCGCAAAGCCTATCTTCTTGAACTGACCTTCTTCTATTTCACCATTCTTAATCAGATAATCTATTGTCTTGAAGATTTCCGGACCTACTTTTAATACAAGTGAAATAACTGCTGACGTAACACCTGCTTTATAGGTCTCCTTCATCATCAAATCTATATTGATAATGTCTGGTGCTGTTAAGCCGTATTCTTCTGCTTTGAACTTACCTTCTTTGGCAATAGCCGCTAACTGCTCCGCTTCAGCTTTTGTTAATTCAAGGGACGCGTTTCCGTGACTATCTTTAATCTTGCTTTCTAACATTTTCAAGGTGTCGCTATAACGTTCCACCTGTTCTGGACGGCGGGCTGACTCTGTTGCAATCATTCTTTTTAACCAGGCTGTCGCAGGTTCCAATTGGTCAGATGGTATGATACGTATCTGACCAGAATAAATAGGGTCATTCAATATAGCATCTATTTCCGTAAAATTACGGTCTACCAGATACTTTTCTAAATCATCCTTACCGCCTTTAGCTTTATATTTAGCAAATCTTTCGAATACAGATGTAGCCTGCTGTTTTGCACTTTCTTCTCCAGATGCATAGAATTTCAATCCATATTTTGTACCTTCGATGTCCCCAGATACACCTACGATATCTGCAGATGCAAAATCATGACTTCTGTCTACATTCACTCTGTTTTCTGAACGATTAAGTGCAGCCTTCACATTATATGTATGCCCTATAAAAAATTCAGCAACATCACCCTTTAACTGTTTAATCGGAGTATTATCTCCCAAAAATGCATTGATGTGTCTTTCCAGTTCATCTATTTCAAACTGTACAGAATCAACATACGCAACTCTGTCTAATCCAAAATCTGCTCCGTCTACTGCTCCTACAAAGGCATCTGCATTTTTTCTAAAATATTCATATCCTTGTTGGAAGTTAGTATCCATTTATTATTCCTCACTTAATCCCAGGAACTGACTTAGCCCACTCATATAAAATGCAAGGATAAGGCAAGTGTATTCCTGTTCCTCAATCTTCTTATTATTTGCAAGCCTGTTCACTGCATTCAATCCACGAACAGGAGCATTAACAATAGCTGCCTGAATTCCTTTCACCGGATTCTTCAGTTTCTTAATTCCTTTTTCTTTTGGATCTATTGCTATTTCCGGCATAGCCATAATGTCAGATTTCACATCAAGAAGCTTCTTTACATCTGACTGGTTTCCTTTAGCATATGCAATAAACTCATCGTAGTGGTCTACATCTACAATTCCATCCACAAACAATACTGCCTGTTTTCCAAGCCAACCATAATTCATACCATACTGTGAAAACTTCTTAACCATATGGGAACGTTTCTCTTTAATCAGTTTGTTATTTCCGATAAACAGCAGGTACTGTTCTGAAGACATCTGAACAGACTGGCGTATATAATCATCTTCTGTCCACACCTGTGCTGCAACTGCACCGTCTTTTACTCCTACAATTTTGCCATCCTTATCATCAGATAAGCTGATGAGCTGTGCAAGGAAATCTGCATATCTTCTTAATTTTTCTTCGCATACAATAATCAGTTTTTTCACTGTAATTACCTCTCTATCTTTTTACATATGTCAGTTCAATGTCATACCCCAACGATTCCATCATCTGAACAAAAGTCTTATTTACAACTCCATCCTTCTTTTTGATGATGCGGTTCACATACTGTCCTGTTGTCCCAATATCTTCCGCAAGTTGTGCCTGCGTAGTTTCTTGTTCTATACATTTTACTTTTACATCTACTTCAATATTGTTTTTGACCATATATCTTCTCCCATGCCCTTGTTAATTCTAACACAAAAAAGATTATTTCTAATATTATATCATGTTTCTTTCAGAACTTCATTACTATACTGTAATAAAAGCACCTTACAATGCTGCAAGGTGCGTATATTTCGTTGATCCACATCTTTAATTCTAGAATGTAGTAGTCTAAAAGTAAACCCTTTTAACGATTACTTTTAGGGGGTTCACTACTATATATACTCGTTTAACGATTACCCGTACATTTCCGCCTTTAAAACGGATCAAAAGTAGTCAGCCGGTAGTTCCGTGGCACTATCATCACTTTTATTGCCCCACTTTGCCCCGTTTATCTCCGAATTGCAAGTAGTCCATTTACCCTGCCGTGGCATCTATATATCTTTGTATACGATCCTTGCTGAATCCGAATTCCTCGTGTAGCGCGATGACTGTCCGCTGAAACATGGCCTCTCGTTCCCTTGGCAGCGCAACATCCAGCGTAGCCGAATTTAAAACGGCAATCTGTGCGCCCATCTTGGCATTATACAGATGGCCTTTATTTTTCGCCCTTCTCTGCTTTCGGTTCACTTTTTCATTCCTCCCCGTTCAGTCTCCACTCCAGCCGCGCCAATTTTTCGGCGCGAATTCCCTTGGCGCATTACAGGCAGTCTAGCATCAGATCCAGCTGCTCCACCATAAAAGGTAGGTTATTTTGATAGAAATTGCCTACCTTTTCTTTTTACCCGAAAGCCCTTGATTTCAGGGCTTTTTTGCTATCCGTCCACAAAAAAGCAGCCGCTACGGAGCCATATCCGCAGCGGCGTTTTTGCTTTTTGGGGTGTTCGCGGCACCCCTCTCCCGGACAAATCGTTCTCACAGAGGGGTAGCGTTCAATTTGAGGTTTTAAGCAAAGCTCTCTTCAACAATCCTATTGAGATTTCTGAAAACTCACAATTCAAATCCAAGGTTTTAACGCATATTGTATTCCCGCCCATATGTATGTTGTATTGGGTGTAATTTCCTCATCCGTCTTCGCGTACAACAGCATCCCACTAACAAGCCCAGAATGAGTTTTATCTCTGTTCTTCACGTATGAGAATGCTTGGTAAAGATTACCAGAATGTACAGTCCGACTGTTGAAGAATTGATTTGTCTGCATTGTGGACCCATAATACTTCGTGTCAATAATCAGCACTCTTTCGCCGAGGCACAGAGTGATATCGGTTTTCATTGCTGGCAAAAACTCAGTAAAGCCATCATCAGTATCCCACGGGACGAAAGCCGGAGTCGCGTTGAGGGCTGGGAAATGGCGACGATAGTATTCGAGCAGAAAGTGTTCATACAGGCTCGACATCCTTTGGTCATCAATTATATTTGTTAGTTTAATGCTCCCGCCCCTGTTATTTGAAGCATTCCTTCAAGCACAAGATGACAGAGATTTATCAAAGTTTTGTAAGAAGCATTTACCCGATTACTGCAGATGCGTGACCAGTCAATATGGTTTGGCCGGAGTACGCTGACCTTTGAGAAGAAAATGAGTCAATGCTTGATCTGCTTCTTCCTCGGTAAAAGAGCATATCGGAATCTCAAAAGATAAAGGAGGGTAGTTTTCAGCACCTGACTAGGGTATGTATTCTCTGAAAACTCATCGTAACAGCAAACCAGTTTTCTGGAATGTGTAGCATACATCGGGATAGACTTTGATATGTCTATCTTGCCCTTTGGGCCGAAATTGCCTCTGTGCTTTCAAGGTTCTCTCGTTCCAAGCCACGTTTAACCTGCATAGCGATACCCTTTGACAGTATCGCTGCAAACAAATCTGCCGCATTATCGAAATTCTCAATTTCAACATCTGAGATGCCTGAGAAGGTCAGTCTCCGGCAAGCGTATCTGCCAGCTGTATTCTCCAATGGAGTCAGCGACGCTACATAGATAACCAAAATCGTCAACGTTCCTCAGAATCCTTTCCATCTGGAACCAGCGTTGCCACAGCCATACCCCACAGGGCTCCGATGGCCAATCCAAGTCCTTGGTTTTCGTTCCATGTGACTCCAAACATCATTCCTAATGCCATTCCAAGTGCCATGTGTTTTTCCAATACGCTCTCTTCTTCCTTTGTTTTTTCTTGCCCTATCTTAGCACAGATAATGGCAACCGCGATACCACACAGCACCCACGGAAACGCCGTCAACAGAAATTCTTTCATCACAGACATCTCCTTTTCTCAAACCAGATACTGCTCAAACGAATGAAATTCCCCCTGCAGCTTCTCCAAAAAGCAGCTGACATGGTAGCCATCGGTGGACGCGTGATGACAGGTGATGGAAAAAGGCATACAGAGCCTTCCATCTTTTTCAAAAAATTTCCCAGTTTCTATCGAGGGAAAATAATATGGCTTGTTTTCATAAGAATGAACCGCAAAGTGCCCAAACGAGATCCAGGGTACACACGATACCGTGTAGGCGTTGGGCGGCGAGGTCTGCTTCTTTGCAAGAATCCCGTGGTTTCTGCCGTGCTCCTTCTGATCCACAATGTACGCATCATAGAAATCCAAAAAACTGTCATCGTATTGCGTCCACATCAGCGAAAAGGTTTTCTCGTCCTCGTGTAAGCACGCATACAGAGGGGTCAACACGTTGTAGTAGCCAAGCTTTCCATTCTTCTCTGCAATTTTGAACTCCACCTGTTCATTGAGCACCTTAGTCACCAACCACAAATAAGCGGGAAAGAATTTCTTGCCTGCCTTTCTCAAGACCCTGTGCATTTCAGTGATATCCATATTAACGGTAAGAGAATATCCCGTTGGGGCCATTTTTGAGAAATAATAGAACACCTCGCCGCGGTTCCATTGCTGAAGGTCAATGGGGATAAATTTCATTTCTTGTTTCATGGAAACACCTCCTCTGTTCTATGATACCACTGTATTGCTCATCTGCAATCAACGCTTGGTAGAGTGGTATCTTTACGAGCCCTTTCTAATTCCGCACCATATCGGAAGATCAGGCTGGCAAAGATCAGTACAATGCCCAGAGCAACACTGAACCCATTGCTCCAATCGTTACCGGCATTCTGTGGCAGGTTAAATACGGCATATACAACCGCAACGAGAATTGTCGTCACCAAAGGCAGGACGATGGTGCGGATGCCAAGGCGCTTGATCTGATCGGCGCCCCGATGGGTAAACGGCGTACCGTCTGCCTGCTCCGCATTCAAATAGCGGTAAGCGAATGCCAGCAGGACACCATCTACCAAGGCCACGATGACATCCACGAAAAGAACACCGATCATTTCGATCATCCCGCCTGTCTCAGTTAAGGCATACAGCAGCTCTCGATTGGCTCCCACGACGATTCCACCGCGATACCACACAACGCCGCACAGCATCCCAAGCGCTGCCATTCCTGCCCAGGCAAAGGAGAGAATCATGGCAATCTTTGTTAAAATTTGAAAGACACGAAAAACCTTCTGGATGGTCTGTAATGATTTCATGATAACGCCTCCTTCTTTATCTGATACATATATTCTACAAAACTTCACATTGTCTCGATAGGCGAATTTTTCAGCAGTTTGTGTCTGATTTATAGATAAGAAAAGCAGAGAAATCTACCATATATGATAGATTTCTCTGCTTCTACTGAAACGAAGGGCGCAGCCTGTGATGGAGCCGCAGCCCCTCCATTTTGTCCACACCTCTCTTTTAAATTCTTCCTCTGTGAGTTCTGTGCGAAAGCAATAATCCTCTTCATACAAATCGGTTCCACGAGGAAACAGGTTCACCATATCATCTGTGATCCCACGGTCGATTCTTCCCGTGCCAGCCTCTTCTCTCCCAATACTCATAGTCCGGCTCCATAGGCGGAAAATGCTTGTGAGCAAACCGCATCAGATAGAACCATTTTTTTGCACGGCCATTGTAACCGGATGCTCCGGCGTTTTCTCGAATCCGTTTGGCTAATTTTGTCGTTTTCTTATGAATATTTTTTACAATCCTGTCAGGAATTTCATCTGGTTTGGCTGCCTGTACTCCTATCCCCAGTTTATAAACCTTATGAATCCCCCACATTTCAAGGCTATCAGCCATATCTTTTGCAGTACTTTTCATACCGCCGCCGGCAGCGGTACAAATAGCGACCGCCTGTTTTCCACTCATTTCCGGCATAGGTCTGTGAATGACCCACCATGTCCCAAAGTGATCCAGAAAGCTCATCATCTGACCTGTGGCATGGTACACATAAACAGGACTTTCCAATATAAGAAGATCTGCATCAAGAATTGCCTTTTTCAAAGGCTCCAGTTCTTTAAAATGCGGGCATCGGGACAGTTCCGTTTCGAAGCAGGTGAAGCAGCCGCAACAGGGCTGATTAAAATCCCGCGGTAAAAAGAACTCCTGAAGTTCTCCACCAACTTTGTTTGCAAGTTCCCGTGCTACCATACAGGTACTTCCCTCATGGCTTTGTCCATGGATGATCACGATCTTCATAATTGCGAACCCCCTTCTCCAATCCCCTCTTTTTGCGTGCCTGCTTTTCCATTTTACGCTGTTCTTTTTGTTCCAGCTTTTCACAGTAGGTCAGCAGCTTCCGCCTGGATGTGTAATGGTATTCTTTGCAAGCCGCGCAGTCACCATGCCGCACGCAATTCACTCTTTTGCACGGACAAGGCTTGTGAGACATATTCCGTTCACCGCTTCTCCATCATGACGATGCCAGCACAGGCAAGACCGATGCCCAGCATCGTAACGGCAGATCGAGTATCCATCGCATCCAAACGGGACAGTACGACAACAGCGATGCCCATGGCCAGGGTTATCGCCCGTAAAACCAGAGACACGATCTCACGGATTGATTTCTTATCCATTTTATTTCTCCTTTCCTCGGAACAATCACAGCATCTCCGATTGATTCTCAATCAAAGCAGTCTGCGCTTTCATGGAAATGTTTCAACTTTCCAGCCACATACAGTAAGCATTCTTATTTTGCAGGTCAGGAACTAGTAATCCGGAGCCACGCCTGCAATCTACCGATCTCATCAAACCTCTGAAAAGGATTCCGCATAGTTCGGCAGCAGATATCGCCATATAACTACCCCTTGGATAACACCAATCGCAGCAGATCCAATTCTTGTAGCAAATTCCGGGAGCAGCAGCGAAATTCCGTTCATATCTCCTCCGCCAAAGAAACTACACAGCACACTCAGATACAGCGGATCCAGAAGCAGCATGATCAGCGATGTGTACCACATAATTGTCCGAAACAGCGGGGCGCGGACCGTGCAGATCTTGCTACACAGCAAAATTAGCAGCCAGCCGCAGAGAAAGGTCGCCACCGCGCCAGAGATACAGAAAATGCCCATCTGCATCTCTGTCATTTGTGTGTGATAGACATCGACCTGAATGCCCAGACCCATGAAGTTGATTTGCTTAAACACCCCATAGTACTGTGCCGTCAGAAAGTGTGCGCCTTCATGAACGATGTAATAACAAATCAGAGCACAAACGATGCCCAAATACTGTCTGATTCGTTTGCTCATATACAACCTCCTTGCTACTCTTTTTCCAGGAAGTCTCTCCGATACTGGGAAGGCGTGATGCCTTCCGATTTCTTAAATACCTTAGTAAATACACGGTAGTCGCCGTAGCCAGACTGTTCCGATACCTCAGCAATAGAGAGAGAGGTTGACAACAGTAGCTTCTTGGCTTTCTCCATGCGGATATTGGTGAGATAAGCAAGGAAATTGACGCCAATCTCACTCTTAAACAGTTGACTGATATACTGGGCACTGAGATGGAATTCCTCTGACAGTATGGACAGACTGATTTCGTCCGCCAAATGCTCCCGCAGATACCGCGTAATACTGTGTATGGTTCGCTCCTCCTGTTTCCCTCCCTTTTCCGTGGATTGCTTCTGAAACAGTCCAATTTTCAGATTGTCGATACAAGTTCCAAATTCCTCGTAGTTCAC
>CAYLXH010000102.1:0-7986 GCA_964387535.1 uncultured Butyricicoccus sp.
CAGCTTGTAGCAGAGGGATACAAAGATATCACCCTGCTCGGGCAAAATGTGAATTCGTATGGTCGGGATTTGGAGATCGGTGTGGATTTTGCCGCTCTGCTGGAGCGTCTTGACCGGGTGCCGGGGGAGTATCGGATTCGATTTATGACCAGTCATCCAAAGGACGCGTCGGAACGGTTGTTTTCTGTTATGGCGCACAGTGCGCACATCAGTCATCAGCTGCACCTGCCGTTCCAGTCTGGTTCGGATGATATTTTAAAGAAAATGAACCGTCATTACGATTCTGCCCATTATCGTCGGCTGATTGAATCCGTGCGGAAGATGATGCCGGATGTGGTGCTTTCCTCTGATATTATTGTTGGATTTCCGGGAGAAACCGAAGAAGATTTCCAAAAAACATTGGATATGGTTCGCTTTGGGCAGTATGATATTTTGTACACGTTCCTGTATTCGCGTCGATCGGGAACGCCGGCCGCTGAGATGCCGGACAATGCAACGAAAGAAGAGAAACAGGATCGCTTTGAGCGACTGCTTGCCGTGCAGGAGAAGATTAACGGAGCACGGCAGGACGCGTATCAGGATCGCACGGTGCGGGTGTTGGTCGATGGTGTATCCAATAGTAAACAGCCGACGGAGTATCCTCTGACTGCGCGGACAGACGGGGGACTGTTGGTCATGTGCCGTGGTGACGGACTGCGCCTCGGCGAATTTGCGGATGTACGCATTGAACGGACGTCGCTTCGCGCGCTGTATGGTGTGGAGGTAGTGAATGGCTGAATACACGCCGATGATGCAGCAGTATTTTGAGATTAAGAATACCTGTCAGGATGCAATTTTGCTGTATCGTTTGGGCGATTTTTACGAGATGTTTTTTGATGATGCCAAAACGGCATCCAAGGTGTTGGATCTGGTTCTGACCGGGCGCGATTGTGGTCAGGAGGAGCGGGCACCGATGTGCGGTATTCCGTTTCACTCCTGTGAAGGCTATATTGCTAAGCTTGTAAAACATGGATACAAAGTCGCAATCTGTGAGCAGACGGAGGATCCGAAAAAAGCCAAGGGCCTCGTGCGGAGAGAGATCATTCGCACGATCACGCCCGGAACGGTGATAGAAGCATCCATGTTAGAGGAGGACTGCAACAATTACATCGCTGCAGTCTGCCGGATCGGACAATACGCCGGACTGTGCTTTGCGGATATTTCTACCGGGGAAGTGCTGGCTACTGGCACAGTGGGCGGCGATCTGAGCACATATTGTGTCAGTGAGATGGGGCGCTTTCTTCCCACAGAGGTTGTGCTGTCTCCTCAGGCAGCAGAGGATGACGCGTTGATGCGGTTTCTTTGCGAGCGTCTGGAATGCGGAATTGAGCGGCTTCCGGAGGAGGAATTTGACCCGGAGATCTGTCGCAAACAGGTACAGACCCGCTTTGTGGAGGCGACAGAAGAAAATCTGGGTGACAATGCAGCGATTTCCTGTGCGATTGGCGGCCTGATGCACTATCTGGCAGAGACACAGAAGTCACAATTGGATCATCTTCACACGCTGAACCTGTACCGTCAGGGACAGTTCATGGAGCTGGACATGAATGCAAAGCGCAATCTGGAGCTGTTTGAGACCATGCGCACGAAGGAAAAAAAAGGTTCGCTGCTCTGGGTCATTGACCACACGCGCACCGCGATGGGTGCCCGTATGATGCGTCAGTGGCTGAGTAAGCCGCTGCTGAGCCCTACCTTGATTCAGGCTCGCCAGAAGGCGGTTGGTGAACTCAAGGACAATATGCTGGTTCGTGATGATTTGCTCGAACAGCTTCGCCGGGCGTTTGATATGGAACGGTTGATCGGGCGCGTGGTATATGGTACGGCGAATTGCCGTGATTTGCGCAGCTTATGCAGCACGATTGCGCTGCTTCCGGAGCTTCGACGCCAGATGTCGCGGTGTGAGGCCACGTTGATTGGGATCCTGTGTGATGCCATGGATGAATTATCGGATATTCAATCACTGATTGAGTCATCCATTGTAGAAGATCCCCCGTTTTCTCTGCGGGAAGGGGGATTTATCTGTACGGGATATAGTGAGAAATTGGATGAGCTTCGAGACATTGCATCGGGCGGAAAGGGAAAGATTGCCGCCATTGAGCAGAAAGAGCGGGAAGCGACAGGGATCCAGAAGCTGAAAGTCGGCTATAACCGGGTGTTTGGATATTACATCGAGGTCTCGCGTCTGGCGTCTGATCAGGTGCCTGAGCACTATATCCGCAAGCAGACCTTAGCCAATTGTGAGCGCTACATCACAGAGGAACTGAAGGAATATGAGAATACCGTGCTCACTGCGCAGGAACAGATTGTAGATCTGGAGTATCAGCTGTTTGTAGAAGTGCGTGAGCAGGTTGCCGCCGCGGTTCATCGGATCCAGGCGACGGCGCAGGCTGTTGCACAGCTGGATGTGCTGTGCGCGTTGGGCGAGGTCGCAGAACTCAATCAATATCGCTGTCCGACTGTGGATTATTCCTCGGTAATTGACATTCAGAACGGACGCCATCCGGTCGTAGAGCAGATGCTGCGTGATACCATGTTTATTGCCAATGACACACTGCTCGATGACAATACCAACCGGGTTGCGGTTATTACGGGGCCCAACATGGCAGGAAAATCCACGTATATGCGTCAGGTCGCTCTGATTACGATACTGGCGCAGATGGGCTCGTTTGTTCCGGCAAGCTATGCACGGATTGGCATTGTTGATCGCGTGTTCACGCGTGTCGGAGCGTCGGATGATTTGTCCAGCGGACAGTCTACCTTTATGGTAGAAATGAGTGAAGTGGCGGACATTCTGAATTATGCCACGCGTTCCAGCCTGGTCATTCTGGATGAAATCGGGCGCGGTACCTCTACCTTTGACGGAATGAGCATCGCCCGTGCGGTGATTGAATATATCGCCAATAAACGAACTCTGGGAGCCCGGACGCTGTTTGCGACGCATTATCATGAGCTGACGGCGCTGGAGCAGATGCTGGACGGCATACGCAACTACAATATTGCAGTCAAGAAACATGGAGATACGATTACGTTCCTGCGTAAAATCATTCCGGGAGGAGCAGATGACAGCTATGGCATTGAGGTTGCCAAGCTCGCCGGCATCCCCAATCCGGTGATTCGACGCGCCAAACAGATTTTGAAAGATCTGGAATCGACGTCGCAGAAGATCACCCTTCAGCCGGAGCGTGAGGAATCGGATGATCAGGTTTCTATGTTGGATTTACAGAGCGATGCGGTGGGCGAACGTCTGCGTCAAGTCAATGTGAACACGATGACTCCGCTGGAAGCGTTGAATCTCGTGTACGAGCTGCAAAAGATGGTCAACTGAAAGGAGTTCAGCGGTGCCTGTTATTCATGAACTGGATTCGCATATGGCGGATTTGATTGCAGCCGGAGAGGTTGTGGAACGGCCTTCTTCGGTTTGCAAAGAACTAATTGAAAATTCCATTGATGCGGGTGCGACTCAGATCACCGTGGAGATGGAGCATGGCGGGATTACCTATCTCCGTGTCCAGGACAATGGATGTGGTATGGATTCTGTGGACGCAAAAACCGCCTTTCTGCGGCATGCGACCAGCAAAATTCGCACCAAGGATGATTTGGAGACCATAGGAACACTGGGATTCCGGGGAGAGGCGTTAGCGGCGATTTCTGCTGTTTCTCGCGTCGATTTGTTCACGAAGCCAAGTGGCAGTCTGGAGGGCACACATTTATCGCTGGAGGGCGGCGTGATCCAGACGGCGGAGAGTGCAGGGTGCCCGGAAGGGACAACATTTGTGATCCGCGATCTGTTTTACAATACCCCGGCCCGCATGAAATTTCTGAAAAAGGATTTCACAGAGGCGGGCTACGTCACTTCGGTTGTGGAACATGCGGCGGAAAGCCATCCGGAAATTGCATTTCGATGCATCCGCGATGGCAAGACGGTATTTCATTCGCCGGGAACCGGTGAGCTGCAGCAGGCGGTGTTTGCCGTGTTTGGCAAAGAGCTTGCCCGCAATTTGATTCCCATTGTGCCGTTAGAGCAGGAGGGAATTTCGGTTCATGGATTTTTGTCCCGACCGCATTCGCCGCGGGCAAATCGGTCGTATCAACACTTCTTTGTCAACGGCCGGTTTGTAAAATCCCGACTGATTCAGGCGGCGATGGAAGAGGCCTACCGCAATTCCATCATTACGGGAAAATTTCCGTATGGATGCCTGTGCATTGACCTGCCGTTATCCCAGGTGGATGTCAATGTCCATCCGGCGAAGGTAGAAGTCAAGTTTGCCATGGAGAAACGGGTGTTTTCTGCGGTCTATGCCGCGTGCCGCAATACGCTGGCCGGGGATGACAATGTGCTGGAGATTCGGGCGGAGCAGATGAGTGCTCCATCGGAGCCCATCTCGGAGGTGCGGAGAACGCCGGATTTGGTTGCGCCGACGTCTCCAAGAACTGATCACAGCGAGACACAGCGGACAGATCCCATCACCGCACAGCCTGCCTTTGAAACTGTGTCCGGAATAGGGGCGGAGCCGGGGTCACTCGCTGCCGAAACCTCGTATCGGAGAGGAAAAAGAAGCGAATCCGTGCCGTCAAAGCGGACATTTCGACCATTTATTGATGTGGATGATGCAGAGGAAGAAGCGCTCGCCGGCCGCGACAGCTCCCGTTTGAATGCAGAAGGTGAGAAAGCTACACAATGCGAGAATGTGCTGTTCTCAGATCCGGAGATCACGGATCATGCTTCAGTAGCATCGGAGCCGTCGGAAGAACAGGAAGTGGGACGGGAAGAGATGGTAGAGATCGAGCTTTTAAGGCAGGCTCATCCCGGTGTGAGAGTGATTGGTTCCTGTTTTTCCACTTATATTTTGGCGGAAGACAAGGATGGACTGATCTTGATTGACAAGCATGCGGCACACGAGAGAATTCTGTTTAATGCGTTGAAGGAATCCGCGCAGCCTCCGACACAGATGTTGTTGGATCCGGTCGTGGTGGAATTGACAGGAGAGGAATTTGCTGCTGTTTTTGAAAATAAGGAAATGGTCTCGCAAGCGGGGTTCCAGGTGGAACCGTTTGGGCATCACAGTATTGCCGTACGGGAGGTACCGTCGTATCTGGATGCTGCCGATGTTCCGATGACGTTGTCGGAGATTGCACAGAAATTGATGGATCAGCGCACGCCGGTACCGGACTGTCTGGACGATTTGATCCACATGGTGTCCTGTAAAGCGGCGATCAAAGCCGGATGGGAGACCAGTATGGAAGAGCTACAGTCAATTTGTGACCGGGTTGTTTCGGATCCGCAAGTGACCTGCTGTCCACACGGGCGTCCTGTCATGGTGCGATTGACGAAATATGAGCTGGATAAGCTGTTCAAACGCGTGAATCAGTGAGGAGAAAAGTAATGCAACAGCCATTGATTTGTATTGTTGGACCGACTGCGTCGGGGAAAACGGCGCTGTCGATTGCGTTGGCGAAGCATTGGGATACGGAAATTATATCGTCGGATTCCATGCAGATTTATCGTGGCATGGACATCGGGACAGCAAAACCGGATGAGAAGGAACGGGATGGCGTCGTACATCATATGTTTGATGTGGCAGATCCGGGAGAGGATTTTTCGGTTGCACGGTATCAGGAGATGGCGGACGCCTGTGCGCAGTCGATTTTGGCAAAGGGAAAGGTGCCTATTGTCTGTGGCGGGACCGGTCTGTATCTCAACGCACTGATCGAGGGCAATACATTTTCGGGCGATGAGTCGGCGCATGAGGTGCGGGATCATTATCGCCAGATTGTGGAGACACATGGTGTGCATTATCTGCATGAGTTGTTGCGTCAGGTCGATCCGGAATCTGCCGATCGTATCCACGAAAACAATGTGAAGCGTGTGATTCGGGCGCTGGAGGTATATGACCAGACGGGCATGACCATCGGGGAGTTTAATGCGGCGCATAAACCGACGCAGCCGCGGTATCGTGCGATTATGCTGGCATTATGCCCAAGTGATCGTGAGATCCTGTATCAGCGGATTAACGTGCGGGTAGATAAAATGATCCAGCAGGGCCTCGTGGACGAAGCATCACGGTTGTACCATAGTGGGCTGTTAACCGGAACGGCGGCGCAGGCCATTGGCTATAAAGAATTGCTTCCGTATCTGAACGGTGAAGACACGTTGGAGAACTGCGTGGAGCAGTTGAAACGGGCCTCCCGCAATTATGCCAAGCGACAGCTGACGTGGCTTCGTAGGGACTCTCGGGTTACGTGGCTGCACTATGATTGTGCGGAAGATTTTCCGGAGCTTGTTCGGCGTTCGATTGAGATCGTTGCGGATTGTGAAGTACAATAAGATAGTTGAAGTGTCGCGCAGACAGCGAGGAGAAAGGGGAAAAGAAGTACTGGGTGAGAGCATCTTTCTCGTGTGATGGAGATGGTCGGGACGTGAAATACACAGATGTGACAGCAGAGATTTTGTATGCGCTGTTAGGACAAGTGAAGGGTGCAGTCCGGAAGTTGACGTTATTGACTTTAGCCATGGCCTGATTATAATGGATACATAGTGATGTGCAGCGATCAGGCAGAGATATGAAAAACAGGGGAAAAAGGTCGCAATTTATAGGTTAAAAAGTTATAAAAACATCCTGCCTTCGACAGGAATTCAATCCGAACGTAGTGTAACATAAAATTATTCATGTACATTTCGGGAGGTTTGTTCTATAATGAAATATGAGATTAACTATCAGGACATTTTTTTAAACAAAGTACGGCAGGAGCGGGTTCCGGTCACTGTGTTTTTGACAAATGGATTTCAAATGCGTGGGACACTTCGAGGGTTTGACCATTATGTTCTTGTGTTGGAGTGTGATGGGAAACAAGAAATGGTGTACAAGCATGCAGTTTCTACGTTGATTCCAACGCATCGACTGGATCTGTTTGCCAAGCGGGAAAAGGAAGGAGCTTCTGATACCGCTATTTAGGAGCACTTTTCATGAGGCAACATTTTTTTCGCCGGATTCGCAGGGGATTCCATTTGTTTCGGCAATTTACAAGAGAAAAATCATTGCAGGTACCGACGTTGGTATTTACTATTTTCGTCATATATGTTCTTGGAAATTTTGCAATTTCTCATTACCATCCAGTGGAAACTACGCCCGCTGTACAGGTAAGAATGGACGATTCCATTTCTGCGACGGGATATTTTATTCGTGAAGAGCAGGTTATCGAAGTGAGCGATGCCAGCATGTCAAAATACAACTATTCTGACGGAGACAAAGTGGCGATGGAGGCTCCATTGGTCACTATTTATAAAAATGATGCATCGCTGCAAAAAAGCCAGACACTGGAGGATGTGGAAAGTGAAATCACTCAGTTGGAATCATTGCAGAGCAATTCTTATGTGACTAACACGAGCCAGATTGATCAAAAAATTACGTCAGAAATCAATAGTATCGGTGATGCTGTTGATTCCAAAGCATATGATCAGTTGTCAAGCCATATCAAGCAGCTGCGCACGTATGCATTGCAAAGCAGTTCTATGAACGGAAATCTTAGCGATATTGACGCAAGGCTGAAAAAATTGTATGGTCAGCGCAGCGAGTTGAAGGAAGAGCTGAAAAATCGGACAAGTGTCATCTATTCGGAATATTCTGGGTATTTTTGTCAGACAATAGATGGCTATGAAAATATACTGACGATGGAGTGTATTGATGATTTGACGGTGTCTTCTCTGGATAAATTGGTGTCCAGACGAGTTGACGGCGGAGAATCGGGAAACTGTAAGATCGTCAGTGAGTATATCTGGTACTATGCGACAGTGCTGAGTGAAAGTGAAGCATCGCGACTGAGTGAAAACCAGGAGGTTACTCTTCGGTTTGCCCAGCCGAGCGATAATGTAAAGGCTTCGGTTTATGCCATTCGCCCGGAGGAAGAATCCGCCAAGGCTCTGGTGTTGTTTCGGTCGTACGATATGAA
>CAYLXH010000103.1:0-7951 GCA_964387535.1 uncultured Butyricicoccus sp.
TCTCGCGCCGCTACCGGCATGTCGGAGGTGTTGGCAATCAAAACCGTACGTTTCATCAGAGACTCGCCGGTTCGCGGGTCAACCAGTTCCGGGAACTCACGCAGTACGTCGGTCATCTCGTTGCCGCGCTCGCCGCAGCCGATATAGACGACGATGTCCACGTCCGACCACTTTGCCAGTGCATGCTGTACGACGGTCTTGCCGGAGCCGAACGGGCCCGGAACGGCCGCCGTGCCGCCCTTGGCAATTGGAAACATGGTGTCGATGACGCGCTGACCGGTCTGCAGCGGCTTGACTGGCGGGAACTTCTGCTGATAGGGACGGCCGGGCCGGACAGGCCACTTCTGTACCATGGTCAGTTCTTTGATTGTGCCATCCTCCAGACGGACGGTGGCAATCGTGTCGGCGATGGTAAACGTGCCGGATGTGATGGATTCCACGGTGCCGGTGACACCGGCAGGAACCATGATTTTATGCAGAACGGACGGAGTCTCCTGTACTTCGCCGAGAAAATCGCCTGGGCCCACCTTGTCGCCGACCGAAGCGATGGCGACAAAGTCCCACTGTTTCTCGCGGTCCAGCGGCGGAACTTCGACGCCGCGCTTGATGTTGGCGCCGGTGAGGGCGCGGATGCCCTCCAGCGGACGCTGGATACCGTCATAAATATTCTCTAACAGGCCGGGGCCAAGCTCAACGGAAAGCGGTGCGCCGGTGGTAACAACCTCGCCGCCGGGACCGAGTCCGGAGGTTTCCTCGTAGACCTGAATGGACGCAGAGTCTCCTGTCATGGTCAGGATCTCACCGATCAGCCGCTGCTCACCAACACGGACAACGTCGGCCATGTTGGCATCAGCCATACCGGTAGCAACGACCAGAGGACCGGATACTTTCACTATTTTGCCCATTTGTATTCAACCTTCTTTCAGATGAGGGAATCAGATTTTCTTCTCACAGGATGTCTGCGCCGATGGCACGCTCTACGGAAGAAGAGATGTTTTGCATACCGATGCCCAAACTTCCCGCCTTGCCCGGAATCAGGATGACGGCCGGGGTCAGGCGATCCTTGTATTTGGCAATCTCGTCAGGCATTTCGGCGGCGAGCTGTTCTGTGAGATAGATGATGGCGTACGACGGGTCTTTGGCCATTTCATGCAGGCACTGACGCGCCTGCTCCACCGATTCGGCGGTGATGACCTCCAGGCCGAGGGCCTTGAAGCCCATGACGCTTTCCCGGTCGCCCAGCACTGCGATCTTATACATAGGAATCACGCAGCCTTTCCCGGATCATGTCGGCGGACAGCTCCGCGAGACGACCCGTCATAATGATACGGATAGCGGTGGACTCGCTCTCTCGTGCAAACAGGTATGCGACGAGAGGGGCTTCTCCGAACGGCACATATTTTGCCTCTTTGATATATGCCATGATGGCATCGTCACACAGCTTTTCAAACAGGATCAGGTCGCCTCCGGCGATCGCGTGCTGCCCTTCCTCGGAAGCATCCTTCAGGACAGAGGTTGCGAACAGCTCGGTGACCGGGGAGCCGGCGTTGACTGCGGTGATGATGCGCATGACATCCATGTTGCCGCCGGAAAACAGAACGCCCTTGAGAAACTCCGCGTCCTTGCCCATGCGCAGCGTGCGCACGAGACTCTTGAGGTTCGCCACGTCAATGTTGATGCGGACGAAGCCCTCCAGAAAAGCGGAGCCGGACTCCCGCGCCAGCGCGAACATGTCTGCAAAATACGCGCGGTCCAGAATGAAATCGCTCAGCTGCGGGTCGCCGGTTGTGCCCAGCGTATCGCGCGCCTGCAAAATGGAGTCCGCCAGACCGCCGGGAAGCCCGCGCAGATCTGAGGAACGGATGCCGTCGCGCAGGACAGTGGGAGGTACGCGGCCGGTATCAACCAGCAGATACTCCGTGTCCAGCCCCTTGGCCTCGGATTTCAGCAGAACTTTTGCGTTATGGTAATCATATTTGATCTTAAATACATCGATAATATTGCGATCCGGAGCGAAGAGATAGAGGTCAGAATAGGTCTGCTCTCTCGCCTGGGAGAGCATTGTGTTGACTCCGTCCACGGAGACCTCTTCCAACTCAGGATACCCGCACTCGGTCAGCACCTTTGCGGCGTCTGCGGTAGTGGGGGCATCCAGCATCCGCTCCGTGCGCTCCCGGGTCAGCAGATTGCGCTCGAGCGCGCGGATCCGGGTGGTGAGAAACAGATAATCGGTGTCCTTGATAATCGCCAATGGTTCGTCCTCCTTTCCTCACAGAGTGTCACGACTGTGAGCTAACTTGACTCGGCGGAATCAGGGAAAAAGCAGCTCCGTTACCTCGCCGGTCAGTTCGGAACGGGAGAGGCGAACCAGCGCCTCCAGAGCACAGTTGACCTCGACGGCACCGTCGCTCAGCAACAGGCCTCCGCGGATTGCGCGAGTTTCCTTCGAGAGCGTGAGCGACGCGGTGCGGCCGGCATCCGTCAGCAGCTGGTTGGCCGCTGCGGTCACCGCTTCACCGACACGGGCACGGTCAGCCGGGCTGAGAATGATCTGCTCGGTTCCGACCGTGCTGGCGGTGGCGGCGAGTTTGGCCAGCAGTGAAATATATTCTGCCTCCGGAAGCTGAATCAGCGTGTCCAGCGCCAGCTGAAACGCGCGGTCCAGCATCTCCTGCTTGGCAGCAAGCGTCATTTTTTTGGCGTCCATCTGCGCGGCAGATACCAGACGGCGTTCGCGTTCTGCCGCACTGACCTCCCCGCGGGCAAGGATATCTGCAGCTTCCCGCTCAGCACGCGCCGCGTAGCCGGCGCTGATTGTCTCGGCCTTTTGGGCGGCTTCTGTGGTGATCTGTGTGATCTCCGCCTGCGCCTCTGACTGAATGCGGCCGGTAATCATTTCAATACCTTGCATAGCTTACATCCTTTCTGCATTGTTTCCGTGGTAATTACTGGATAAACAGCAGCATCAGGAAGGAAGCGAGCAGGCAGAGGATTGCGTAGAATTCGACCATGATTGCCATGATGATGCCCTTGGACATTTCCTCAGGACGCTTGGCAACCAGCGATACGCCGGAGGCTGCACAACGGCCCTGCGCAATGGCGGTGACAAAGCCGCCGATGCCCATCGGCAGGCAGGCGAAGCAATAGCCGATGCCCTGTGCGACGGTCAGCGTGACGGGAGAGCCGCCGATAACGCCCAGCGTGAACAGTGCGTAGAACCAGACGACCAGACCGTACAGGCCCTGCGTACCCGGAAGAATCTGAAGAATCAGGCAGGACGAGAACTTGCCCGGATCCTCGGAGATGACGCCGGAAGCGGCTTCGCCAACACAACCAACACCTTTACCGGAACCGGCACAGGCAAGAGCAACTGCCAGGGATGCACCGATGACTGCGATATATAATCCGGCATTAGACATGAATTCCATAATTAGTAACCCTCCTCAGTGGTAACGTCAACATATTTTGTATCATACTGCAGGGGACGGAACGGAATGCCGCCCTCCAGATAGAATTTACCGAAGAACTCCAGGTACTGGAGTCGGGCCGCGTGAACATAGGTACCGATCAGGTTGACGCCGATGTTGAATACGTGGCCGATGAAAAATACGAGAACAAATACGAGAATGTTTCGCGGAAGTGCACCCAGCGTGTTGAATACCTGTGCAATGACACTGGTCGCCAGCATCAGAGCCATCAGACGGGCATACGACAGCACGTCGGACAGCCAGCTGGTGATGTCATACAGGCTCTTGACGCCGCCGAAGAACTTGCGGAACAGACCATCGGCATGACGACCCTGCGTGCAGATCAGGCTGATGACGCCGAGAATCAGAACCAGCGGGGTTCCGACCAGGACGATGCAGCCGATGCCGATAAACACAATCCACCACGGGACGACGTCGAGCAGCGCATCCAATCCGGCGCCGTCGCGGAAGCCCATGTAGATATGGATGAGCTGACCGAACAGCAGATGGAAGCAGCCAATGACAATCGCCACGATGAGAACCGTCATCGGGTCCTTGACCGGGTTGACGATCAGGCCGTTGCAGAACGCCTGCATCCAGCCCGGCATGACAGCGTTCGGAAGGAACGAGTCGTAGATGACCTCGAGCAGATTGCCGAAGAAGCCGCCGACAAACACGCCGCAGATCGCGGTGGAGCCGCCCAGCCACATACCCAGACGGAACATCTTGCCCATGGTTTTCTTGGGGTGGAACATCTTGGTGATTACCAACGACACCGTGAAAATGATAATGCCGTACGCGACGTCGGCAAACATAAACCCAAAGAAAAATACGTACCAGAAGAACATCAGCGGGTTCGGGTCGATGCCATTGTAGGCTGGCAGCGAATACATCTCGGTGACCATATTGATGCCTTCCATCCATTTGGGGTTTTTCAGCAGGGTCGGAACGGCGTCGCCGTCCTGTGGATCGGCCGTTTCCCATGCGCAGGTAAAGTGCTTGGAGAGCACGCTAAAGTCGTCCACGCGGTCGGCCGGAATCCAGCCCTCCGCAAAAAAGATGCGCCCATTGGTCAGGAAACGCTCGGCAACCGCCTCACGGCTGACCTCCTGATTGACGCGGTCCAGTGTGACCTGCAGCGTCTTGCGCTGGGGAGCCTGTGCCGCGATGGCAGCCTCCTGCTCGGTTCGGCTGGCGTTGAGCGCGGCGAGCTCGGCCTGAAGGCGGTCGATGTTCTGCTGCGCCGTCCCGGTCATGTCCTTAAAGCGGGTCACGCCGAACGACAGCGGCCGCAATGCGCTGAGCACGTCGTCGGCATCGTCTTTCCAGACAACCAGCAGGAAATACTGCTGATCGCTGTCCTGGGAAACCGGGTAGAACTCAATGAGCGATGAGATTTCGGATGCGGCGTCGCGCAGGGCAGCGGGATCGGTAGAGGCCGGAACCGTTCCGAGAATCAGCTCGGTACACGCGGTCCCGGTCTGCTCCAGCGGCAGAGATAATCCGGCCCACGGCTTCAGAGAAGCGAGCGCGGAATTAAGTTTGTTTTCCGCGGAAAAAATGCGGGCAATCTCGCGAGTACTGTCATTGATCGCCGCAGCGGTTTGCAGCGCGGTTTGCTTGACCTCGGGCCGAAAAAATTCCTTCTCGGACAATTCGGTGCGCTTGATAAACAAGCCGGACTTCACCGGTGCATACTTTTTCAGCGCGTCCAGTGCGCTGGTGAGCGCTGCCGCCTCGGATTTCGCCGTGGACAGAGAAGAGCTGTCCCTGTGGAGCAGGGCAGACCATTCCGGATCTGCGGTTTTGCCCTCCGGCTCGGAGATTTCCACACAACCGATGTGCAACAGCTGCTGCAGCAGCGTATCCCGCTCCTCTTCCAGGCCGATCACTCTCAGGCGCTTCATTTTGGCGATGCTCATGAGATGTTCACGACCTTTCCGACGATGCGTTGTGCGGCAGCCTCCAGATTCTGGGCAGCTGCTGCCTTGAGTGCCGTGCAGGCCTGCTCGGTTTCAAGACGGATGGTTTCGGCTTGGGCGGCTGCTCTGGCCTCGGCGTCTGTCATCATGACCTTCACCTTGGCAGTGGCCTCCGCTTTTCGCCGCTCCATGTCTGCCAGTCCGGCTTTTTCCGCGTCAGCCAGCGTTTTTTTCGCTGCCTGCACGGCCTCCGCCTTCTGGCGGGCGCACAGCTGCTCCACGTCTGTAATCTGTTTAATTGCTTCTAATGACATTCTTTCACCGCCTTTGAATTACTCGGATACCGCGATCCCGATACCGTCTGACGTACACACAGCAGAGTGTGGCCTCCGCGTGAGAGACGGATTGAAATGACAGCGGCGCGCTGCTTATCAGGCCAGCAACGGCAGGCTGCGGGAAATCCGGTGCGGAATACAAAACGCTTCGGAAATTGGCACCGAGTAAAGGATGATGTGTGTTTCCTCCGCCTCCGGCTTCGTGTTGTGCAGAGAAGGAACCATCGAGGGTTGGAGAAACCCAGGATGATTCCTTCCGTGCTGCAGGCTGCAGCCTTTTATTTTACACAATTTTAAAATGAACTTGCAAAATGAAAGGGGACAGAAAAAAGAGAACGTTTGGAAAAGTTGCATCCTGAACGTACTTTTTCTTCTATCCAGCGGATTGCCTGTGAGAACGGATGAAACATATCAACAAATAATTCTTGTTTAATCTTAGCACACTTTGACGTTTTGTACAACTATTTTTTTATTTTCGGGATGTCGAAATTTGTAACAGAGAACTATGAATGCCATATGCAACTCGATATATTTTTCACAATTTGCAAGATCAAAAATTTATTCTTGCATAAACAAAATAAAAGCAGAAGAAATATGATGGAAAAACCGAGAAGAAAGGAGAAAAGTCGGGAGGAAGGGGAACGAAAAAAGACATAATCGTACAAAAAAGTAACAAAAACAAGAAAGAAAAAGCACCAAGATTGCCGGTCAAATGGAACGGAGACGAATTGGGTGGATATTCGCATGTCCGTGTTTTTAATCATAAAGTGTAATTCAATTTGTGAACAAGATTTTTTTGGAAAAGAAAATTTCACTATTTGTTAAAAAAAACACGATTTTTCACGAAAAGAAAGCAGTTCGATTGTCGTTTCGTGCATGGACAGATGAGAAACAACAGCACCGCACGGCAGGAAATCCTCGCCGTGCGGTGCTGCTTGGGTCCGTGTGCAGACCATGTTGCCGCAGTGAAGGTCTGCTACCGCGCCGATTATGCGCCGCTCTCCAGGGCGGCGTAGGCCTCCGCAGATACGGGCTCCAGCCATTCGGTGGAGGTGCCCTCTCCCGGACATTCGACCGCCAGATGGCTGAACCAGCACGCGGTGTTTGCTCCGTGCCAGTGCTTTACGCCGGCGGGAATGGTCACCACATCGCCTGGCTTCAGCTGCTGGGCCTGTCTGCCGTATTCCTGATACCAGCCCTGGCCGTCCACGCAGAGCAGCAATTGACCGCCGCCGGATGTCGCGTGGTGGATATGCCAGTTATTGCGGCAGCCCGGTTCAAAGGTCACGTTGGCAATGAATACGGTTTCGTCGGGATCGGTCAGGGGATTGAGATAGCTGTTGCCAGTGAAGTACTGGGCAAAGGCGGTGTTCGGTTCCCCCTGTCCGAACAATCCTCCGTGTTCCTCCGAACTGCGATCCTCGGCGTAGATCTCTTTTGCCATGCGAAAGGCAGCCCATGCGTTGGGCCAGCCCGCGTAGAACGCAAGGTGTGTCAGAAGTTCCGCCATCTCTGTTTTGGTCACGCCGTTGGCGCGGGCAGTGGACAGATGATAGCGCAGAGAGCTGTCCAGAACTCCTTTGCTGATGAGGGATGTGATCGTGACAATGGAGCGCAGCTTTCGGGACAGCGCATCCTCTCGCGACCAAACTTCCCCGAATAAGACATCGTCATTTAATTCCGCAAATTTCGGGGCGAAATCGTGTAAGGCATCTCTGCCTGCGGTCTGTTTTTTCATACTTGGTTTCTCCGTCGTGTCGGTGGCAGAAGTGGTGAATGGGTCACACCATATGCCGGGTGAAAAATGCCGCCATGCGGTCAAAGGGAATGATTTCCATGTTGTCGTACAGATCGGTGTGCACCGCGTCCGGAATGAGGAGCAGCTCCTTGTTGTCACCGGTCAGCTGCCGGAAGGCGTCCTTGCTGAAATAGCACGAATGAGCTTGCTCGCCGTGTACCAGCAGTACGGCACTGCGGATTTCGCTGCTGTATTGCAGAATCGGCATATTCAGGAACGACAGGGAAGAGGTAACATTCCATCCATCGTTGGAGTTCAGCGATCGTTTGTGATAGCCGCGCGGGGTTTTGTAGTAGTCATAGTAATCCCGGACAAAGAGCGGAGCATCCTCCGGCAGCGGGTCGACCACGCCGCCCGCTCGCTGATAGCTGCCGTTTTTGTAGTCCGTGGTTCGCTGTGCGTTGCGGGCGACACGCTTTTCATAGCGGG
>CAYLXH010000104.1:0-7478 GCA_964387535.1 uncultured Butyricicoccus sp.
ACCTGGAGCCGAGAAGCCCGGTTATCGTTGTCATGGGACACGTTGACCACGGCAAGACCTCGCTGCTGGACTCGATCCGCAAAACCGATGTCGCCGCCGGTGAGGCGGGCGGCATTACGCAGCATATCGGTGCATACCGGGTCAAGGTAAACGGAGAGCCGATCACGTTCCTGGACACGCCGGGTCATGCGGCATTTACGTCGATGCGTGCCCGCGGTGCACAGGTTACGGATATTGCGATTCTGGTTGTCGCAGCGGATGACGGCATCATGCCGCAGACGGTAGAGGCGATCAACCACGCAAAGGCGGCGCAGATTCCGATTATCGTCGCAGTCAACAAGATTGATAAGGAAAATGCCGACCCGGATCGCGTGCTGCAGCAGTTGACGGAGTACGAACTGGTGCCGGAAGAGTGGGGCGGCGATACGATCGTCTGCAAGATCTCGGCCAAGAAGGGCGAGGGCATCAGCGACCTGCTGGAGAATGTCCTGCTGGTAGCGGAGATGCAGGAGCTGCGCGCCAACCCGAACCGTCAGGCCAAGGGCACGGTCATCGAGGCGAAGCTGGACCGCGGCCGCGGCCCGGTCGCAACGGTGCTGGTACAGAACGGTACGTTGCATGCCGGCGATGTTGTTATCGCAGGTAAGTCGGTTGGCCGCGTGCGTGTCATGACGGATGAGCGCGGTAGCCGTTTGCAGACTGCCGGACCGTCGGTGCCGGTTGAGATTATCGGCCTGGCGGAAGTCCCGGAGGCCGGAGACGTGTTCTATGCGGTTGACAACGAGCGCATGGCGCGTGAGCTGGTAGAGCAGCGCAAGGAGCAGGAGAAGGAAGCCCGCAACAATGCGATGAAGAAGGTCACACTGGAAAACCTGTTCGATACGATTCAGCAGGAGACCATCAAGGACCTCAATATCATTGTCAAGGCGGACGTACAGGGCTCGGTCGAAGCGGTGCGCACGTCGCTGGAGAAGCTCTCCAACGAGGAGGTTCACGTCAAGGTCATTCACGGCGCCGTTGGTGCGGTCAACGAGTCCGACGTCATGTTGGCGGCGGCATCCAATGCGATTATCGTTGGATTCAATGTCCGTCCGGAGCGCACGGCGGCAGACTCTGCTCATCAGCAGGATATTGAAATCCGCCTGTACCGCGTCATCTATGACTGCATTGAGGAAATCGAGCAGGCGATGAAGGGCATGCTCGCGCCGAAATTCCGTGAAGTGGTGCTGGGTCATGCTGAGATCCGTCAGACATTCAAGGTGTCGGGCGTCGGCACGATCGGCGGTGCTTATGTGCAGGACGGCAAGATTGTTCGTGCCTGTGAGGTGCGGATCGTCCGCGATGGCATTGTCATTCATGAGGGACATCTGAATTCGCTCAAGCGCTTTAAGGATGACGTCAAGGAAGTGGCAACCAACTACGAGTGCGGACTTGGATTTGAAAACTACAATGATATCAAGGAAGGCGACATTGTCGAATCCTTCATTATGGAAGAAGTAAAACCGTAACGAACAGCAGGCGGGTGCCGCGCTCTGCAGTACCCGCTTTGCTGACTGGAAGGAGAAACGTATGTCTCAGAGAATCGAACGGATCAGTGACGAATTCCAGAAGGCGTTGTCGGAGTCCATCCGCGCGCTGAAAGACCCGCGCGTGCGGGATGGAATGATTTCCGTCACCCGCTGCGAAGTGACGGGAGACCTGCGATATGCCAAGGCATATATCAGTGTGTACGGCGGGGACAGCAAAGAGGTCATGCGAGGCCTCAAGTCGGCGGCCGGCTTTCTGCGCCGCGACGTTGCCAAAAAGCTCCGCCTGCGCTACGCGTCGGAGATTGTCTTTGTCGAGGACAATTCCATCACGCGGGGCGCACATATCAATCAGATGCTGAATGATCTGGAACGGGAGGGAAAGCTGTGATTGGCAGCATTGCTCATACTGCGGAGGTTTTGCGCACGGTGGACCGCGTTCTGATTTTGACGCACCGCCGTCCGGACGGAGATACCGCTGGCTCTGCCGGCGCACTGTGTCTTGCGCTGCGCGCGCTGGGAAAACAGGCGTATGTGGCAGCCAACCCGGAGATCACCCGCCGCTATGCCGACCTCATTGAACCGTTCTTCCCCCCTGTGGATTGGGAGCCGGGGTATGTGATTGCCGTGGACTGTGCCGCAGCGGACATGATCTTTTCGGCGGCCGGGAAGCTGGCCTCGCGGGTGGACATAGTGATTGATCATCACAAATCCAATAGTGGGTTTGGCTGTCAGGACAACCTGGTGATGGGAGAGCGTGCGGCTTGTGCCGAAATCATTCATGACCTGATTGTGGAATTGGGATTGGAGCTGACCGTAGACATGGCGCGGGGAATTTACGTCGGCGCGTCTACGGATACCGGCTGTTTTAAATATTCGAACACCACGCCGGAGACACATCTGGTAGCAGCACACTGCCTGCAAACCGGCTTAGATGGCGGAGAGATCAATCGTGCACTGTTTGAAACCAAGTCGCGCGCTCGCT
Organism: uncultured Butyricicoccus sp.; assembly: GCA_964387535.1. GTDB lineage: Bacteria > Bacillota > Clostridia > Oscillospirales > Butyricicoccaceae > Butyricicoccus_A. Next base: position 2,512 of record CAYLXH010000104.1, read on the forward strand.
ATGCCATCGAACGGATGCTGTTTTCCGAGATGCAGTTTTATATGGACGGCAAGGTGGCGGTGGCGCTCATCACGCAGGAAGCCAAGGAATCTGCCGGTGCGGACTGGGATGATCTGGATGCCATCGCTGCGATTCCGCGTCAGATCGAGGGTGTGGAAGCCGGATTTACGCTGACGGAGCTGAAGGATGGCTCCACGAAGATTTCCGCCCGCACGACAAAGGAAGTGGATGCGGCGGCGATCTGCAGTCAGCTCGGCGGCGGCGGCCACGTGCGCGCGGCGGGCGCGACGGTTCCGTGTGAGCCGCAGGAGGCAATTCGCCAGGTTCTGGCGGCGACAGAGAGGGTGTACCGTGGCAAAACGGCGTGAATCAATCTATAACGGCATTTTGATTGTTGACAAACCAACCGGTTTCACGTCGTTTGATGTCGTGGCAAAGCTGCGTGGTATCCTGAGGGAACGACGCATTGGGCACGGCGGAACGCTTGACCCGATGGCGACCGGCGTGCTCCCGGTGTTTGTCGGCGGAGCAACCAAGGCGGCAGAATTTGCTGCGGCGCAGAACAAAGGATATACGGCTGGATTTGCGCTGGGATATGCCACTGACACACAGGATTCGACGGGGACCGTACAGTCCCGGTCGGAGCGAAAGGTGGACAAGGCGGCCGTGCAGGCAGCAGTCGATGCGATGCGCGGGGAGCAGCAGCAGCTCCCTCCGATGTACTCGGCCATTCAGGTTGGCGGACAGCGGCTGTATGATCTGGCGCGCAAGGGCATCGAGGTCGAGAGGGAGACGCGCAAAATCGTTGTGCAGGAGTCGGAGCTGGTCTCATTTGATGAACAGACTCAGTGCGGCGAACTCCGCGTAGTGTGCTCCAAGGGCACTTATGTGCGCACGCTGTGCCATGATCTGGGGCAGACGCTGGGAACCTGTGCCACAATGACGAGTCTGGTGCGGACGTCGTCCGGGATCTATGCGCTGGAGCAGGCGCACACGCTGGAGGAAATCGAACAGGCGGCTGAGCAAAATCGAATCGAATCATTGTTTTTGCCGACAGACAGCCTGTTCCTTTCGTATCCTGCGGTCGCAGTGGATGACGTCGGAGCAGCCCGTGCCGAGAACGGTGCGTTTATTGCGCCGGAGCATGCGGATGGCATGCCGATGCGGCAGGGAGAACGATGCCGGATTTATCACAACGGTGTTTTTTTGATGCTGGGACGGGTGGACCGGCTCAATCGCGGCGGATTGGCGCTGTTTCAGGAGAAACGCTTCCGATAAGAGAGGACCGCTGCAAAACAAACGGCGAGAACAGTTCGCTGGAAGGGAAGTACGAACATGATCGAGCAAAACGCAAAGCGTGCCATCGCGCTGGGCTTTTTTGACGGTGTCCACTGTGGGCACCGTGCATTGATGGATATGGCGGTAAAGCGAGCCAAGGAAAATGACGCAGTTTCTGCCGTGTTCACGTTTGACATTCATCCGGACACGGTCATTACCGGTAACCGGGTGCCGCTGATCACCTCCAATGCGGACCGAGGCGCGGAGATCCGGGAACAGGGCGGCGTGGATGAAGTGATTTTTGCTCACTTTGATGACCGCCTACGCAATATGGACTGGCGGGATTTTATCCACGAAGTGCTGATTAAGCAGTTTCATGCGTGCTGGGTAATTACCGGTGAGAATAACAGTTTTGGCTACCGCGGTATGGGACGGCCGAAGGGACTGCAGGAGGAGTGTGCCAAGGTCGGTGTCGGCTGTGACATTATTCCGAGCGTCCGGATTGATAATATCGTGGTCAGCTCTACCTACATCCGTCAGCAGATCGCGTCAGGAAATATGGAACGGGCCAAAGAGTTCCTGGGTCATCCGTATACCATTGCCGGTGCGGTGCAGCACGGACGGCGTGTGGGACGGACGATCGGTGTTCCGACGGTGAATTTGGCGCTGCCGCAGGAGATGCAGGCGCCGCCGTACGGTGTGTATGCCTCCAAGGTGATTGTGGACGGGGAGTCCTTCGTTGCCGCGACCAATATTGGCATGCGCCCGACGTTCTGTGATGGGACGGTTCCGACCGTAGAGCCGCACATCTTGGATTTCAACCGGGATCTGTATGGTAAGTTTATCCGTGTGGAGCTGTACCATTTTATCCGTCCGGAAAGAAAGTTTGCGGATTCGGAGCAGCTTCGTCAGGCAATTCAACAGGATATTGCAGAGATTCGCGCATATTTTGCGGAATAACTATGATGGCAGCCACGGCAGAGAGCACGACTCTTTGGCCGTGGTTTTGCTGTATCAGGGAGAATAATCATAGATGGGCACCGGAGACAACGCTGAAAAAACGGTTTTGTTGGAAGAATGTCAGTAAAACGCCAAATAGTTCTTGAAATAGAGGAAAGAATATCATATCATTAGGTTAGTTCCTGCAGAAATCGCTGCAGGGGAAAAGAGGAACGTATGCTCAACATTGTTTTGGTGGAACCGGAGATTCCACAGAATACCGGAAATATTGCGCGCACCTGCTCGTGTACCGGAGCGGTTTTGCATCTGGTCGGGCCGCTGGGATTTGAGATTTCGGATAAGCGGCTGAAGCGGGCCGGACTGGATTACTGGCATCTGCTGGATGTCCGTTATTATGACAGCCTGGATGAGTTCTGGGAGCGCAATCCGGAGGGCACATTTTACTACTGTACGACAAAAGCGCCGCGCCGCTACACCGATGCTTCCTTCCCTGAGGATGCGTATCTGATGTTTGGGCGTGAGACGCGGGGACTGCCGGAAGCACTGCTGAGAGCACACCCGGAGCGCTGTATCCGAATCCCGATGAGGGAGCAGGCGCGGAGCCTGAATCTCTCCAATTCGGTGGCGGTTGTCGTGTATGAGGCGCTGCGGCAGCATGAGTTTGAGGGACTCTTGAGCGCAGGGCCGTTTGGGGAGGACTAGACGGATGGAGAAAATTTGTATTTTTACCGATTCTGCGGCGGATCTGACACGGGAGCAGGTCGAGCGCTGGAAGATTGATGTTGTTCCGCTTCGGGTGACGATGGAGGGAAAGACCTATGAGGAGTTTTTTGAGATCACACCGGAGCAGTATTGGAAGATCCTGATGGAGAGCAAGGAGTTTCCCAAGACCTCCCAGGTCAGTATGGAGAGTTTCCTGAATCTGTATCGCAGGGCGAAGGCGTCGGGCTGCACACATTGTATTGGAATTTTGATCAACAGCGGCGGATCCGGAACCTATCAGTCTGCGTGCATCACGCGTGATATGTTCTATGACGAATTTGGGGAAGACATGGTCATTGAGCTGATTGATTCCCGCTGCTATTCGTTTACTTACGGTCGGGCTGCTGTCATGGGAGCGCAGATGCGGGAGGAGGGAAAATCCTTCCGGGAGATCCTGGCGGTCATGAACGGCCTGGCAAAAAGTATGAAGGCATATGTTGGAATCTATAACCTGCGGATCTTGAGAAAAAGCGGCCGCATTTCCGGCGGCGCGGCGTTTGCCGGCGAGGCACTGGGAATTCGACCAGTGGCAGTGGTGTTTGACGGCGCAGTCGACGTAATGAGTAAGGTACGGGGGGATAAGGCGGTAGTGCCAAAACTGGTTGAGTGTGCCGTGCGAGATGCCGTAGATAAGGAGCATCAGACGGCCCATATCGCCTATGGGGCCGTGCCGGAATCCCAGATTGAAGAGCTGGAACGTCAACTGCTGGAGGCGGGATTTGCATCGGTCGAGCGCGGCCCGCTCGGCGTTATGGTTACCTCGAACACCGGCCCACAGGCACTTGGTGTCATTTTTCAGGGGGCGCCGAGACCGTAATGCATAAAAATTGTATAAAAAATTGTGTAAATGGGCAATTTTTAAAAAAATCATCTTGAAAATGACCCTATAAAACGGTATAATTTTTCAATGGAAACAGAATGATTTGATTCGTTCACAGGGAATATCAAACATCCAAACCGATTAAGGAGAGTTTCAAATGGACTACAATAAGAAGAGTGTTGTTGATGTTGAAGTAACGGGCAGAAAGGTTCTCTTGCGCTGTGATTTCAATGTTCCGATGGCAAAGGACGGTAGTGGCACGATCACGGACGACAAGCGCATCCGTGCAGCGCTGCCGACGATCCAGTACCTTTTAGAGCATAAGGCGGCAGTGATTGCCTGTTCGCACATGGGCAAGCCGAAGGGCGAGTGGAAGCCAGAGCTTTCCATGGCGCCGGTCGCAGCACGACTGAGCGAGCTGCTGGGTCAGGACGTGATTCTGGCCAGTGATATCGTTGGCGATGATGCAAAAGCAAAGGCAGCGGATCTTCAGCCGGGACAGATCCTTCTTCTGGAAAATCTCCGCTATGATAAGGGTGAGACCAAGAATGACGCCGATTTTGCCAAGGCACTGGCGGATCTCGCCGGTGAGGATGGTCTGTATGTATCCGATGCATTTGGCACGGTTCACCGCGCACACGCATCGACGGCTGGCGTAGCAGCCTATCTTCCTGCGGTATCGGGCTTCCTGATTCAGAAAGAGCTGGAGGTAATCGGCGGCGCACTGGCTGCTCCGAAGCGTCCGCTGGTCGCTATTTTGGGCGGCTCCAAGGTATCGTCGAAGATCGGTGTGATCAATAATCTGTTGGAGATTGCCGATACGATTATCATTGGCGGCGGCATGGCGTACACGTTCTCCGCAGCACAGGGCGGCAAGGTCGGCAATTCGCTGCTCGAAGAGGACTGGAAGCAGTACGCACTGGATATGATCAACAAGGCGGAAGAAAAGGGAGTCAAGCTCCTGCTGCCGGTTGATACGGTCATTGCAGACAAGTTCGCCGCAGATGCGAATGCAGACGTGGTCGCATCGGGAGAGATCCCGGACGGCTGGGAAGGTCTGGACATCGGACCCAAGACGGTGGAGCTGTATTGCAATGCCGTTGCGGATGCCGGAACGGTAATCTGGAACGGACCGATGGGCGTATTT
>CAYLXH010000105.1:0-7448 GCA_964387535.1 uncultured Butyricicoccus sp.
ATATTGCTTATATTGGTTATATTGCTCATTTTCCGCTTATAACGCTCATATCACTCATTCCCCGCTGTCGGTGTTGGCTTAAGGCTGGCATTGATAGCGGGGCTTTTTTGCGTTTTGGGGGTGTGCAGAAGTATTCACCTTGCAAGATAACTCCCAGGAGTGATGAATTCCGGACGGACGATTAGTTGAAGTTCTCCATGCCAATTGCGGTATGCCGATGCCACCAGTTTGATTCGTTCTCCCCGGTGGATGGCAGCCTGCATTTCCTGTGGTGTAATGCCGGTCATACCGGTTCGACGGACATCGCGAAGTGTGAGAGGGCGACTGTCTTCCCACAGTGTGTGAGCGATAATTAATAGTTTTATAGCAGTGTCATAGCCTTCTACGTCAAAACTGGGATCAGTCTCTGCAATACCGGCGTTGATTGCTTCACACAACAGTTCATCATAGCGCAAAGGCACTTCCTGAAGGACCGACTCTTCCATACGGGTGAGCAAGTAGTTGCTGGTGCCGTTGAGAACGCCTTCGATTGCGGTGATTTGAGATCCGGCCAGACCTTCCTGGGCGACAATCAGTGTTGGAAGTGCACCACCCACTGTCGACCCGTATTGCAGTGTCACATTGTTTTGTGAGGCTAACTGGGTGAGCTCATCATATGCAAACAGAATGGGACCCTTGTTTGCGGTGACAACGGAACAGCCAAGTTGGAGGGCATGACGCAGATAGGACAGAGCGGGCTGCCCCGTCTGTTTGTCCGTTGGAGTGAGTTCAACAAAAATATCCGGAAGAATGCGATCAAGTGCATCTGGGACCGTCAAGCCTTGTTCCCATTGTCCGTTAATCCAGCCGCCGCTGCGCCGTACAATCGCGGAAAGCTCAAATTCCGGACAGTTTTGTATCAGTTTGAAGAAGGATTTACCGACATTGCCAAAGCCGGCCAACACAATTCGTTTCATCTTTTTCCTCCTGTAATAGATTGCGGATGCCAAAGGGGTTATACATAGTTAACAGAAATATGCTATTCATGATAGCATACGCAAAGAGTACTGTCAAACGAGAACAGAACAAAGGAATTCTATTTCCCCTATTGCACAGGAAACAGTTTGTTTGTTATAATATAAAAAAATTAACCATGTCTAATTCTTAAGGGGAGGAGCCATATGATTGAAACAATTGCTCTGAGCAATTTTGAACAGGTCAGACCTGTGTCGGAGGAGTGTGTGGTTCTGAGCATGCCGGAGGGCTCAGATGTGGGAATTATGACAACGTATACGGTGTTTCCTGGCATTACCGTGATGTACAATGATTTTCATACGGATCGAAGTATGACGAGATTTTCCTATAGTGCGAAAACGATTAGTATCGACCATTGCCGCGAAGGAAGGATAGAATGGGAACAAGAGGACGGACGATTTTGCTATTTGGGAGAGCACGACTGGCAGCTTTCGGCAAAAGAGCGGCATTCCGAGAGCTATGGATTTCCAACCGGGCATTATCATGGGATCACGATTACGTTTTCTCTTGAGGAAGCATGTGATAGTTTGAAACGGTTTGAAGGGATGTTTGCCATTGATTTGAATCAAATCTATGACAATCTTTGTCGCTGTCGACATGGGTTTATACTGCATGGTGATGAAGGGATAGAACATGTATTTGACGAATTATATGTTGTTCAAGGAGAATTTCGTATGAGTTATCTTCGACTGAAGGTGCTGGAGCTGTTGCTGTATTTATCTCGTTTGGACCCAGATATTTTGCCGGGAAAACATGCGTATTTTCAGAGAACTCTGGTCGAAAAGATTCGCTGCATCAAACGTGATCTGTGTGTTCAGCCCGCCTGCCATCCGACGCTGAGAGCGCTGTCAGAGCGCTATCAGATTTCCGAAACGGCAATGAAGAAGTGTTTTAAGGCGATGTATGGTGATTCCATCTATGCGTTTTTGAAAAAGCATCGTCTGAATATCAGCTGTTCCTTGCTGCAGGATACCGATAAAAGTGTCACTGAGATTTCTATGGAAGTCGGGTATGAAAATCCCAGCAAATATATTGCAGCGTTTAAAAAGATGTTTGGGGTCACGCCGGCAAAGTTCCGGCGAGACCGACAAGATGAGTAACAAAAATAGGCCTACAGCCGCGCAATGCTTGCATGGCTGTGGGCCTATGCTAATCGTGTGTCACGCCGTGTTTACAGTTCCTCTGGTTTCGAATTGACAACATTCCAATCCACTGGTTCAAGACCGTGTTCATATAAAAATATGTTTGCTTTTGAAAAATGTTCGCATCCGAAGAAACCGCGATGAGCGGACAACGGAGAGGGATGAGCGCACTCAAGAACAAGATGCTGTGGTGCGGTGATCAGCTCTTTCTTTTTGCGGGCATTGGCGCCCCAGAGAAGAAAGACCAGGGGCTGCTCCCGTTGACCAAGCAAAGAGATAATATGGTCTGTCAGGGTTTCCCATCCTCTTCCTTTGTGAGAATTGGGCTGACCTTCCCGAACGGTTAGTACTGTATTCATCAACAAAACGCCTTCACGCGCCCACGGCACAAGATATCCGGATTGCGGGGGGAAGATACCGATGTCATCATGAAGTTCGCGAAAAATATTTTGAAGAGAGGGGGGAAGGGGAATGCCGGGCCGGACAGAAAAGCTCATGCCATGCGCTTGGCCCGGACCGTGGTACGGATCCTGCCCGAGAATAACAATTCGGACGTCGGAATACGAGGTGTATTTGAGGGCGTTGAAAATATCACCCATCGGTGGATAAACCGGGCCGGCTTTGTACTCGGCCTTGAGAAAGTCACGCAGTTTGAGATAATAGTCCTTTTTAAATTCTTCCTGCAATAATGCATCCCATTCATTTCCGATTTGAACCATGGGAAAACCGATCCTTTCCATTATGCTGTGTTTAGTATATCATGTTTTTGGCAATTCGCAACCGATGATATGTAAATTCACTTTGCCGTTTCTTGACACAGAAGAGAAAACACGGTATACTTACTGTATTATCTGTTGTAATACAGTTAAAATCAGAGCAGGAGGAAAGGCATCATGCTGCAGTTGGACAGACGCGACCCGAGACCAGTATATGAACAGGTTGTTGAAGGGATTGAACGGCTGATTGCGCGGGGAGTGCTTTCTACCGATGAACAGCTGCCCAGCGTTCGGCAGATGGCAGTGGATCTGTCGGTAAATCCGAACACGATTCAGAAAGCGTATAGTGAACTGCTCAGCCGGGGAGTGATTTATTCGGTTCGCGGACGGGGAAATTTTGTTTCCGATGGAGCCGGGATACGAGAACGAATGTTGCAGGAGATACGGGATAACATGGAGGAGCTGCTTCAACAGGCCAAAGACATCGGGGCAACCGAAGAAGAGCGGGAAGCACTGCTTCGTTCGCTGATGGAGGTGAACTGGGAGTGATTGAGGCAAATAAAATTCGAAAGAAATTCGGCAGAACGGTGGCATTGGACCGGATTAGTTTGGAAGTACCGAGCGGTTCGATTTATGGACTGATTGGTTCAAATGGCGCGGGGAAATCCACGTTGCTGCGAATGTTTTCTGGTATTTTGCGGCCGGATCGTGGACTGCTGACAATTGATGAGAAAGAAGTGTATGAACAACCAAGCGTGAAACAGCGATGCTTCACGGTGTCGGATGAACAGCATTACTTTGTTGGAAGCACACCGAGGGAGATGATGCGCTTTTACCAAAAGCTATATCCTGGCTTTCGGGAGGAACGCTGGCATGAACTGATGGAACAATTTCATCTGAGTGAGACGACACGGCTTCGTTCGTTTTCCAAAGGAATGCAGCGCCAGGCAGCACTGATCTGTGGCGTTTCTGCTGGTGTAGATTATCTGTTTTGTGATGAGGCGTTCGATGGACTGGATCCTTCAGCGCGACAGGCGATCAAGTCTGTTCTGATTGGAGACGTGGCGGATCGTCAGATGACGGTTGTCATTACCTCGCACAATCTTCAGGAACTGGAGAATTTTTGTGATCGAATTGGCGTGCTTCATCGGGGAAAATTGCTGTTTTCTCGCCATTTGGATGACATCAAGGAGCAAATACAGAAAATTCAGTATGTGGGTGGAGAACGGACTCCGGAGCTGGAGCAGTTGCTCTTGGGATTTGACCTGTTAAAATGCGAATCAAGAGGTCAGCTGAAAACAGCGGTTGTCCGCGGTGGATGCCGTGAGGTGGATGCGCGGATGCGAACAGCAGAACCAATTTACTATGAACGGATTGCATTGACACTGGAAGAAATCTTTTTAACAGAAATGGAGGCAAACGGGTATGACCCAAGTGAAATCGACGTGTAAATTAGGCACGCTGGTTGCCGGAGAACTGCGCCGTCAGTATCCGCTTTGTCTGCTGTCTGTGGTGGCGCTGTTGCTGGCTATGCCGAGCTCGTTTGCTGTTTCCATGCGGAATGTTCAGATGCAGATGCAGTATTGGAATAATACTGATATGGAAACGGTTTTGTATGCCCGAGAAGTATTGATTCGTGCATTTTATTATAGCGGATATACTACTTTGGTACTCAGTGTCCTGGCGGTATTGTCAGCGACCGTGTTTTTGCACTATTTACATAATCGAAAACAGACGGATTTTTATCATTCTCTTCCGATAGGGAGAGGCAGACTGCTGCTTTCTCGTATTCTAGCGGGATTGCTGGCTGTGATTCCTGCGTACCTCCTTGCCTTTGGAGTACTGTGTGGTGTTTGTGTTGTGTATGGAAAAACGGGGATGCTGTGCGTTCCGTTGTTGGTTCAGAAAGCGGCTCTGGAGCTCACCGCATTTTTGATCCTGTATGCCATTTCTATTCTGGCGTGTCTATTAACTGGAAATACGATTGCGGCGCTGACGATTAATGCATGTCTCCAATTTGGCGGCATGTTGTTGTGGAACTGTGTGTTGCAGGTCGTTTATCTGTTCTATCCCTCGCACCTTCTGCTCCAAGGAGACTGGAATGCGAATTATCTCAGTCCAATGTACTTTTTTTGGACGAAAATGAATGGCTCTGTTTATTCGCAAGCGTTGATCAATGAACAGGGATACTTGGACATGACAAAAGCGATTGAACAGCAGCAGATCTATGCAGTGACTGGTGCGCTGCCGTTGATCGGAATCTATTTGCTTGCGGCTGTGCTGTTGTTGTGCTTGTCTGTGTTGATATATCGCCTGCGGCGAAGCGAACGAACCGGTACGGCGATTGTATTCAGTGGGCTTCGACTGCCGATTAAGTACATGGCGATGACGGCATGCGGTATTGGGCTGGGGCAGCTACTTCTGACACTGACTAATTTTTTGCCGTTGCTCTTTCTCGGTATGGCAGCAGGAGCGTTTCTGGCAGCCGCGTGTGTCGAGATGTTGTTTGATCTGGATTTTCGGGCAATTTTCTCACACCAGCTCTCGCTTCTGGGTTATCTTGTGGTTGCCTCTGTACTGGTTGCGGCAATGCAGTTTGACCTGAGTGGATATAACACTGCACTGCCGGAACGGTCTGATATTGTATCGGCGAATGTATTTTCGGATGATGCGGCATTGAGTGCCGCGATAGCGGATTACGATCTTCTATCCGATATGGGATATCGCCAGTGGATTCAGCAAGGACTGCAAAGTCAGTCGTTGACCTCAAAAGAGAATATAGATAGTGCGTATAGTATGGCACAACGTGGCGTACAGTCGATGCGTGGGCGTCGGCAGACGCTTACATCTCATACACGGTATAATATTATGTTTACGATGTCAGATGGTTCCACTTTTGTCCGTTCTTATTATCTGGCAAGCGATGAGGAGAGTGAAGAATATCGTGTGCTGCTTCAGCGGGCAGCAGAAATCCGCTTTTCCAAAGAGTATTTATCGGAACATACGAAGGCTGCGCTGGCTGATTCAAATGCGACACAGGCACTGATCGTGGAAAACAGTTCCCAAGCTGGTTTTGATGGTGAGATCATCCGTGATCCGGAAGTCATTCGCCAACTGCTCGAGGAGCTCAAACGGGAGTCACAGCAGTTGACGAAGGAATATGTCCTTGAGCATCCCGCTGTTGTTGTGATCAAAACGATACCAAACAGCAATACTAAGTTTACAGAGCAATGGGAGCAAGGTTCGATTGGGGATGAATGGTATGACCTGTCATCTGGAACGGAGGGAATGTATTGTGTCCCGGTTTATGTCTGTGAGAGCGAGACTATTCGTCTGCTGCAAGAGCAGGGAATCCATGTACGGAGGTTTGATAAAGACCAAATCAATGCAATTGAACTGCACTATTATGAGTCTATGGATGCGCAGACGATGCGTGAGTCACTGGATTCCAATTTCACGGATTATCGCGCCGACCAATTCGGACAGATTCATAATTCTGCATACTTTGACGATCTTCTGACAGGAGCGATTGCATTTTCTGTTTTGCAGACTTGTGACCCAATTGTAGGAGAGGAGGCAATCTCCGAGATCTATGAAGGATATTTGTATACTAATTTGACAGATAAAAAACAGGGAAATATTTACTACTGTTACATGAAAGATATGGTTCGGGATGATTGGAAAAATTATCTGGAAGATTGAACACGAAGCCCCCAGACAGTAACATCTGTCTAGGGGCTTTGGTGCCGACGATAAGTTTCAGAATACCGGCAGTGATTATTGGGCATTAACGGAGGAATTCCTGACAAATCGCTGAAATTCTGCGAAAATCTGAAAAAACAGGCACAATTCTTGTGCGCTGGTACTTTACATTCTGTTATAAAAACAGTATACTATTAAATACGAATAGTATGAAAATAGACAGGATGTACCCGAGATGGCAAGTGACTTTTCCCGAACCCTTGCGCTGTTGCGCCGTGAGAAGAGAATAAGCCAGAGAACGGCCGCGGCAGACCTTCAGGTGTCGCAGGCGTTGCTCAGTCATTACGAGAACGGTTTGCGTGAGCCCGGTCTCGCTTTTGTGGTACGTGCAGCGGAATACTATGGCGTTTCCTGTGATTATCTGCTGGGGCGGAGTCTGTCACGCGACAATGGAATTGTGCTGCCGCAGACGGCAGTGGAAAAGGGAGAAGCTCCGGATTCGGTTGCTGCGGCGTATCAAAAGTTGATTACGGATTCGGCTGCGCTGCTGTTGGATGCCGCAGCTCGTTCTGGTTCATCGGAATTAGTTCAGGAGCTCAGCACGTATCTTTCTGCCGTGTACTATAAGCTTTTCCGCTATTTATACCAAGCAGATCCGGCGAATCCGCCGGAAGCATTTAAGGCAGAGCCAAGGCGCTTTGATGCGATGTGTGATGCATTGATGAAGTTGACGGAGATTCGTATTCGCTCTGCTGCTGAGGAAATGCAGGGAGACATGGCGCTGCCAAAGCTTTCACTGGGTACTCTGGCTTCGCAGTTCCCTGATACAGCACAATCGTTGCTGACGGTTTTGCAGAATATATCGGACGAGATT
>CAYLXH010000106.1:0-7227 GCA_964387535.1 uncultured Butyricicoccus sp.
CCATGCGCAAGGACGTGCTGGCCAAGTGCTACGGCGGCGACATCACCCGAAAGAAAAAGCTGCTGGAAAAGCAGAAGGAAGGCAAGAAGAAGATGCGCAGTCTGGGTTCGGTTCAGCTGCCGACCGAGGCCTTCATGGCGGTGCTCAAGCTGGATGAAGAATAAGCTGGGGCTGTATCTGCACATCCCATTTTGTGCGGCGAAGTGTGCGTATTGTGATTTTTATTCGCTGGCGGGGGAGAGCAGCCGCTGGGAGGAATACACACAGGAGCTGAGGGACCGGCTGATCCAGTGGAGCGGCCGGTGTGCAGAGTATGCCGTCGATACGATCTATTTGGGCGGCGGCACACCGAGTGTGCTCGGCGGACGCCGGCTGACAGATATTCTGCACACGGTACGACAAAATTATACGGTACTCGACGGGGCGGAAATTACCTGTGAAGCCAATCCGGATTCCATGACGGAAGAATTTCTGAACGCGATGCGTGCGGCGGGGGTCAACCGTCTGTCCATGGGCATTCAGTCGGCGAGGGATGACGAACTGCGGCGACTGGGGCGTATCCACACGTTTGCTCAGGCGAGGGAGGCCTTTGCCCGTGCGCGCGCCGCAGGATTTGCGAATATCAGTGTGGATTTGATGTATGCTCTTCCGGGACAGACGCAGGACAGGCTGCGGCAGTCAATTTGTGCACTGCTGGAGTTGGAGCCCGAGCACCTGTCCTGCTACGGACTGACGCTGGAGCCGGAGACACCGCTCGGACGGGAAAACCCGGCGCTTCCGGATGAGGACGCACAGGCAGAGATGTATTTGATGTTGTGTGATCTCCTGCGCGAGCACGGCTTTGAGCACTATGAGATTTCCAACTTTGCCCGTCCGGGCTTTCGCAGCCGACACAACAGTCGGTACTGGACACAGCAGGAGTACCTCGGCTTCGGACCCGGAGCACATTCGGACTTTGGCGGCGTACGGCTGGAAAATCCGCGCAGTCTGGAGCAATGGCTTTGCGGACAGCCGCAGGAAGAGGACGCGGACGTTGACCGCGCGCTGGAGTATCTCATGCTATCCCTGCGCACATCCGACGGCGTGGATGCCGTGTATTATGAACAGACATTTGGAGCGCCGTTTGCTCCGGTGGAGCAGGCGATGCGTCAGAGAATCCCGCCCGGCTGTGCCGAGCGGCATGGAACGCGCTGGAGCCTGACGGAATCCGGCTTTTTGCTGTCCAACCCCATTCTCGTCTCGGTTTGGGAGGCGGTAGAGGCGGATCGAAACAGAACATAATCGATAGTAGTCATTGAACAATGAGGAGGAACAGAACAATGCGTGCAGTTGTTACGGTTGCCGGCAAGGATCATGTCGGCGTGATTGCGAAAATTGCAACGACCCTTTATGAACATAATGTCAATATTTTGGATGTCCATCAGAATGTCCTGGGCGGAGACATGTTTGCCATGACCATGCTCGTGGAGCTAGAGGGCTGCGACACCAGTTTCCCGGCGCTGACGGCGGAGCTGGAGGCGGACGGCGTGCAGCTGGGCATGAAGGTGCATGTCATGCATGAGGATATCTTCAACGCCATGCATCGCATCTGAGGAGACAGAATCATGCTGAATAATTTTGATATTTTAGAGACAATTAAGATGATTGAGGAGGAGCATCTGGACATCCGCACGATCACGATGGGAATTTCCCTGACGGATTGCGCGGCGGATGACATCAATGTTCTGGCGGACAAGGTCTATGATAAGGTGACGCGCTATGCGGAGCATCTGGTGGAGACCGGTGAGAATATTGAGGCGGAGCTGGGAATCCCGATCATCAACAAGCGCATTTCGGTGACACCGATGGCGATGATTGGCGCGACGAGCAATGCCAATTGCTATGTTCCGCTGGCAAAGGCGCTCGACCGCGCGGCGGAGACCACGGGGGTCAATTTTGTCGGCGGCTTCTCGGCGCTCGTGCAAAAGGGCTTCTCCAAGGGAGATGAGATTTTAATCCGTTCGATTCCGGAGGCGCTGGCGTCCACCGAGCTGGTCTGCTCGTCCGTCAATGTTGCCTCGACCAAGGCGGGCATCAATCTGGATGCGATCGGTATGATGGGCCAGGTCATCCGTCAGACGGCGGAGCTGACGGCGGACCGCAACTGCATCGGCGCAGGCAAGCTGGTTGTGTTTGCCAATGCGGTGGAGGACAATCCGTTTATGGCAGGCGCATTCCACGGAGTGGGTGAGCCGGAGTGTGTCATCAATGTCGGCGTCTCCGGCCCTGGCGTGGTTCATTCGGCCATTCGCCGTGCCGGCCCGGATTGTTCGATTCATGAGATTGCGGACATCATCAAAAAGACGGCGTTTAAAATCACCCGTATGGGTCAGCTGGTCGGCACGATGGCGGGAGAACGTCTGGGCGTCCCGTTTGGTATCGTGGATCTGTCGCTGGCGCCGACACCGGCGGTGGGCGACTCGGTGGCCCGCATTCTGGAGGAAGTGGGCCTGGAGTGCTGCGGCACCCACGGAACCACGGCGATTCTCGCCATGCTGAACGATGCCGTCAAAAAGGGCGGTGTCATGGCGTCGGCGTCGGTCGGCGGCCTGTCCGGTGCGTTCATTCCGGTCTCGGAAGATGAGGGCATGATTCATGCGGTGCGTGAGGGTGCGTTGTGCTTCGATAAGCTGGAGGCGATGACTGCCGTTTGCTCGGTCGGCCTGGACATGATCGCCATTCCGGGCGACACCCCGGCGGAGACCATTTCGGCGATTATTGCAGACGAGATTGCCATCGGTGTGGTGAACACCAAGACGACGGCGGTGCGCGTCATTCCGGCCATCGGAAAGAAGGTTGGGGATGAGCTGGAGTTCGGCGGCCTGCTCGGATCGGCGCCGGTCATGGAGGTGCATCCGTTCTCGTCGGCCGGCTTTATCCATCGCGGCGGGCGCATCCCGGCACCGATGCACTCATTGAAAAATTAACGCGAAACCTACACGATACCGGCGCAATGGCCGGATGGTGCAGCACGGAAGATAGGACTGTTCGCCCAGTGAGAGGGCAGAAACGAAACCTGCAAGGCAATATTCCAACGATGAAGAAAAACGCCCGAAACAAGGATGGAAGCTGTTCGGGCGTTTTTTTCTATCTCATGGAGTGTGGTTTGGCAACTGCTTCTGCCGGCAACGGTGCACGATGAAAGGCTTTCGCTTCGTGGAGGAATGGGAAGAACGGACTCGCAGGAAATCGCGTTGTTTGAGAGCATGGGGCCTGGTATGTTGGATGTCTCCATGGCAATTGCGGTGTATGATGCCGTGCGGAAATCCTTAGCATGCCTTTGGATGGATAAAAAGTCAATGAATAGACCCCTATGACTGCGGTTTGCACAGCCATAAGGGTCTATCTTTTGCCACATTTCATAGTATCTTCTGCTCCATTAGTGTCTGATCGTGGTATCGCGGTGCTGCTGCATGGTAAAGCCGCCGCAGGAATCACAGATACGAGCAAATGCGCGAATCAGGTTCATCGTCGTTTCCTCCTTTCTGAACAAATAGGGAATGGATCAGTGTCTGATCGCAGTATCACGGTGCTGCTGCATGGTAAAGCTGCCGCAGGAATCACAAACACGGGCAAATGCATGCATAATATTCATAACAGTCATGAGAACACCTCCTAAAAATGAAAGATAATAACGAAAAAATTTCATAAAATTGTTTTTTTCGTCTTGCCGCAGAGTTGCTTGACTCGCTGCCTGGCGAGGAATTCTTTGCTTTCTGTAGCTTGCCCATATACTACAGCAAATGAGCACGGCTGTCTATAGAAATAATCAATAAAATATAATAAAAATATAACATAATTATAGATATAGTGAACATAAAAAGAGCGTGATATGAGCATGTTATCTAAAAAGCGGAATCTGATTTTGTGCACAATTTTAGCAATGATTCTGCACATTTGTTCTTTATATAAAGACAAAAGTGATAAATTGTGCGCAATATAAAAACAATTTGGAATTGTGATTGGATGGAGTGTGAATGCGGAACAAGTGAACAGATGAAGGGGTGTAAGCAAGAAATTTCGAAAAAGGGGAAGAGAGAGGACATGACTCAGCGCACAAAAAAACTTCCCGGACAGCCCGTACGCGTCGGGCCGCCGGAAAGTATCGTGCGTTGAGATCGTTGGGTTAGGACTCTTCTGCCAGTTCAAAGGTGATGAGGACACCGTCCTGCTCAAGAATAAGATTGCCGTCGTCGGCTGTAAACTCCATCTCCTCGTCGGAGTCGTCGGTAATCAGCACACCGTTTTCAGTTTCTTCCCAGGTTCCGGTATTTTCTTCGCCGTTAATGGTTGCGATGACTTCTCCGCTTGGATCAAACGTCAGGGAAAATTCATCGAACATGGCGCTGGCATCCAGGGAGAGGCCGGCGTATTCTGCGGTTGTTGCATTCCAGATACCAAGGTAGTCGCTGTCTGCATACTTGTCAGCCGAGCCACCGCATCCACTGAGCACAGCGAGGCTGAGCACGGCGGAGGACGCCAGAGCGATAAAACGTGTTTTCATAAAAACCTCCTCAAAAGTGAGACTGAGAAAACGGCGCTGCTATCCACATTGTGCGCACAGATGTGCAATAATCGCCGTTTAGTATATTATATGGAGTTTGTCGGAGCCTGTCAATAGAATTAGGTGTTATAGATGTGTTATAAATAAAAACAGGTGACACAGGCCCATTGCCTGCGGTATCCATTGCTTCACAAAGTGAGAGCTGCGTGCTATACTATGGTTGTTATGGAAAGACTGACGGATTCCGTCAAAAAAACAGAGGTGTTTTGCAATGTATCATATTGTTTCCAAGCTGTTGATATACGGGGATATGCCGAAGGATTCCATCCTGATGCAGCTGAGCGGTATTTTTAAGGATTTGGACGACGGTGAGGTGTCAAAGGACGAACTGACGACGCGCGTCTTTACGCAGATCAAACATCTGCTGCAAATAGCAACAGATTACGCGTTTGACCGCAACCTGTGGCACAACTATCTGACGTTCCTGCTCATTACGGATGAGAACCCGTTCAGCCTGACCTGTGAGAAGGTCGGAGCCAATCATGGCAGTGTCAATGCGTTTGCCACGAGTGATTTTGCGGCGTTTTATCAGCTGTTCCACTACGATTTTAGCCATATCGAAGAGGAACTGGGCATCGACTGCTTCCGCCGTATTACGAACTATCAGGCGATTGTGAAGAAAGAGCTGATGTACAACAAAAACGTCAGCGAAAAGGTTCGCGCACTCAGTGAGCGACTGGAATCGGCGAAGGATGAGTATGCGTTCTTTGACTGTGTGACCGACTTCTATCGTGCCTATGGCGTGGGCATGTTTGGTCTGAATAAAGCATTCCGGATTGCGGGAACCGGAGAGGGGCTGATGTTCCAGCCAATCAATAATATGGATACCGTGATGCTGGATGATCTGGTTGGGTATGAGATTCAGAAAAAGCAGTTGACGGAGAATACCGAGGCATTTGTTGCGGGACGCAAAGCGAATAATGTGCTGCTGTTTGGCGACAGCGGCACCGGCAAGTCCACCAGTATTAAAGCCATCGTCAATCAGTACTATGACCAAGGTCTGCGCATGATTGAAATTTACAAGCATCAATTCCAAGACCTCTCCAACATTATTGCACGGATTAAAAACCGCAATTATCGGTTTATTATCTATATGGATGACCTCTCGTTTGAGGAATTTGAAATTGAATACAAGTTCCTCAAGGCGGTGATTGAGGGCGGCGTCGAAACCCGTCCGGAGAATATTCTGATCTATGCGACGTCCAACCGCCGCCATTTGATTAAGGAAAACTGGAATGACCGCAATGATATGGAGCACGTCAATGACATGCACCGTTCGGACACGATGGAGGAAAAGCTGTCGCTGGTACATCGCTTTGGCGTCACCATCAATTACACCAAGCCGACGCAGAAGGAGTACTTCCAGATTGTCATACATCTGGCGCGCCGTGCCGGCCTGACAATGGACGAGAAAGAACTGTGTGCACAGGCCAATGCGTGGGAGCTGCGCCACGGCGGTATTTCCGGACGGACGGCAGAACAGTTTGTTAATCACCTGCTGGGGCAGGAGAGTGAATGACGGCTGGGGCTGTGTTGGAGTCAGCATTGCTTTGTGAGAGCCGCTGCGATAGCCTGCGGTGACAAGATTACGAGATGGAACAAAACAACCGCATCGAGCCATGGGAGGGGTGGGTTCGATGCGGTTGTTGGATTTTTGAGATCTGCCATGAGATGTGGATGTTTGCGTCAACGAAAAAGCCTGAATCGTTATGATTCAGGCTAAAATATTGGCAAAGGGCCGTGAAGAAAATGCAATTTTGTAGTTGCCAGTGATGTATTCCCTAGGGTGAAAATTCAGGAAGGTCAGCTGGCTGTCGATCAGAAGATCTCCCCCCTGGCAAGTCTTACTGCTTTATCCTACAGTCCATTCACCATATCTGATATGTTCTTGATACTTTTTGTGTTCCCCAATGATTTTTTCCATCCAAATCATGTCATACCATGTATTAAACTTGTATCCACTATTATGAAAGATACCCACAGGACGAAATCCCATTTTTTCATGAAAATAGTAGCTGTCATGGTTCAAATGGTTATCATCTTCTTTCGGAAGTGCGATACATGCATTCATATTCAAAACACCAATACGTTTCAGAGAATCTTCCAATGCATGATAGAGCAATTTCCCAACACCTGATTTTCTGGAATCTTTTCTTACATAAACAGTCACTTCTACTGACCAATCGTATGCTTTTCTGTTTTTAAATTTACCAGCATAAGCATATCCAAAAATTTTGCCTGCCTCTACTGCTTTTATGTATGGCAAAGCGGATGAAACATTGTGTATTCTATTTTGAAATTCAGACAAAGAAGGGACTTCATATTCGAATGATATTGCCGTATCCCGAACATACGGTGCATATATCGAAAGAAGTTCTTCTGCATCTTCTATTGTTACTGGCATCATTTCCATTTCTTTTTCTCCTTCAAATCCCGATTTATCAATCCACTAAACCGAAAGATAAATTCCGCTTTGTCGAGCTATTTTTCATTTTCATAATTCAACAAGAAAAATAAAAAAACTGGACACCACAAATGATAACTAACGTATCAAAATTGGTGTCCAGTTATGGTTGCGGAGGCAGGATTTGAACCTACGACCTTCGGGTTATGAGCCCGACGAG
>CAYLXH010000107.1:0-7085 GCA_964387535.1 uncultured Butyricicoccus sp.
GTGTCCTCATTGGTCAATACCGCACTCTTGGATCGACGATCAATCCCTTGTCTGCGGCATTGAATCAACTCTGCTGCAATTGAAACTGCAATTTCCTGTGTTGTCAGTGCACCAATTGGCAGCCCAATTGGCGTATGAATGGTATCCAGCGCCACACGGGAATATCCTGCCTGCTCTAATTGATTCAGTAACAGGGTTGTCCTCCGTCGTGAACCAATCATCCCAAGATAACGCGGCATCGTATGATTCAAAATCTTGCGCAGACAATCTGCATCATAGCGGTGTCCTCGTGTAATCACCGCAACATAATCTCCTGGAGTAAGATCGATCCGTTCAATCGCTGTCGAAAAATCATCACATATCAGTTCTTCGGCTTCCGGGAACCGCGAACAATTCACAAAGAGCGGACGGTCATCCACCACGATCACCGAAAATCCCAGCATCGCAGCCACAGTACACAGTGGCTGCGCCACATGCCCTCCGCCCAAGAGAATCAAGCGCTCCTTGGGCAGGAAATTGCGCACATAGTGATACCCTTCGATATCCAGACCAAGCGATGCAGGATTTCCTCGTCTTACCTCACGCAAAATCGTTTGAAACTGTCCTCGGTTCATCGCAGCACGTTCCTCCTACTCCTTCCGCAGTATGGCGATATGTATCTTCTCACTCCTGTTCCGGAGCAAATTGAATGCTGACTCCGTTGACCGCAACCTCTTCCTCAGCGCGAATCATAATATATTTTATGCCATCAATAACCCGGGTCTGAACCCGGTCTCGAGCCTCTGGTTTTACACGAATGGTAATCTGCGGCATGGTCACCTCAAATCGTTTTGCATCAATCAGATTTTGGGGGCTGACTGGTTTTTGATCACCAAACTCTGCCGCAAACTGCTCGTGGAACGCCGTGCAACGCGGTTCTGAGACACCACAGTCTCTCAAAACCTGTTCTACTGTCTCCCCTCGAATCATAAGTGCTTCCGGAACTTTTGTTTCCTTATGTTCTGCAATCAAAGTCGAAAGCTCATCATGAACCGCCTGGACCACCTCCAGACTGCATTCCTCCTCCAATGAGTCGGAAAGCACGGTTTCAAACTCCTCCTTCTGCTCCACCGCCGGTTTTGGCACCTCAGTGTGAAACACCGTGTCGATAAATGCCTCATGGCTCTCATCAACCCGTCGCGTATAACACAGCGCATTATAAATATTGGTGCTTCGGTCGTCAAATGCAGGAAACAAAAAGCCAATTTCCGGCGAGCTTACCAGATGATTTCCTGCCATTGTGTGAAATTCCGCCTGGGAATAATCATATCCCAGCCCCGGCTTACTCTGTTTCACCGGTGCAATACTGCACAAAATATGGGAAAACATCTCCTCCGAACCATCCGACAACATCTCATCGTCTTTTGCTCGGTACGGCACATCATACGACTGAAACGCCAACAAAATAAGATAATTTTCCTCCAGATAAACCGATTGAATGACTTTCTGATAAAAGGTATTCCGTACTTCCTCGTCTTCCAGCCGAGTCTCCCGCAATTTCATCAGCAGCGCGTGCTCCGCACCATTCATCACCGCTTGATTGGAAAAAGCCAAATCCAACAGATTCCGTCCCAATGTACCAGATAGAACCTTTTTCAGGAGTGTCAAATACGCTTCGGATTCCTCTTCGGTCGTCAGTGCCATCGACTGCTCAAACGTGTTGATAATCGAGCGATTCTCATTGACGTAGCAACCATAGATTTTAGTAATATTGTGACGATCCGGTCGCAGTAGGCGGCGCAATTCAGCAACTTCTTTTTCGTTCATAGGGAAACTCCTTCTCTTGTTGACAATGACCCAATTTTACCCTGTCTTCCCCCAGGTTGTCAACTAGTCTGTACATTGGTCCTTGCACTGCCGCATCTCACGCACAATCCAGGCCATCAGCAGATCAACAATCCTTCGCTGATTCTCCTCTGAGAGCACAATCCCCTTCGGCACATGATACCATTTGCTGAGGCAACCCCTACAACAGCATGCGCACGCATGCTGTGCGACAAACACCGGATGCCCATGCATTGGCGTCTGCCGTCCGTCATTTGGAATTTGTGCCGGAGCCAGCCGCGTCCGCACAAACTCCTCCGCATGACGTCGTATGACGTCCACCCCCTTATCCCGGACATATCTCCGTTCTTTGTCTGACAGATGAAACCGTGCGCGAAACTCGGAGGTCTGCAGTCGTTCCAATGCCTCGTCAATCGTCGCCATCGTTTTCTCCTGTACATGGCTCCGCTAGATACCACAGCACCCATTCGTGTCCGTTCATCTGCCATTCCTCCCATCCTTGTTTTTCTTTGTCACACCACCGTGCGAAATAGAAATACCAGATATTCACCGTCTCAAAAGAGTCGGAAAACATCCGGTATGTCTCACAATGTATTTCCCCTCTCTGGGACAACGGACCGCGCTACAGCGGCATTCTCCAACGCAAGCAATGCCTGCTTGCGCTCTATCCCTCCTGCATATCCCGTCAAGCTGCCATCTGCGCCGATCACACGATGGCACGGAACCAAAATGGAAACCGGGTTATGTCCTACTGCACCGCCAATCGCTTGTGCAGACATCCTCGTTTTCCCTTGTCGATGTGCCAGTTGTTTGGCCAACTCACCATAGGTTATCACTGTACCATACGGAATCTCAAGCAGAAGCTGCCACACTGCCTGCCGAAACAACGAACCGCAGCAGTGCAGCGGCGGCAATTCCCTCGGTTGTTTTCCGCAAAAATAATCATCCAGCCATGCTTTTGCCTGAAGCAGAAATGGGTGTTCCCGTTCCTCCCGGTATTCTGTCAGCGTAGCGCCAAAATACTTCTGGCCCTCAAACCAAACACCAGTCAGTCCTCGGTCATCACAGGCCAGTGTCATACTGCCCAGCGGCGAAAGATACGATGTGGTATAGTCCATAAATCTGCCACCTATACAAATTGGTTGGATTCCGGATGGTAGGTATAATCCAGCGCACGCAGCGTTTGAACCAGCGCCTCTTGATTCACATCCATATCCTCGCACAGGCTATCCAATGACGGATAACTGTCACGCAGCTTTGTATTGACGTAGCTGAGCAATATCATCGGGTCTTTGGGTAACATAACATCCTCCTTTGTAATCTGATTATATTGTAGTACCATCCACAGTTTCTGTCAACGACATTCACACCGCATCTCCTGTTCTTTGCCGACAGTTTCCCTTGACAAACACGAATGTTTTCTTTATAATTGTCGTAGAAATCCTATAAAAAACTGTGAAGGGAAGAAAGATACTTGATTTTCATTCAGAGAGCCGTCGTTCGGTGCAAGACGGTTGAAATCCTGTATGCATAACTGTTCCCGGAGTTGACCGCCTGAACCACTGTGCAGTAGGGCTGTCCGACTGATCTCGTTATTGATCTCGGCCTTGTTGGAGGCTGCTGAGGGTCATTGCCAACCAATGACTGAACCAGGGTGGTACCACGTTATGTTGACGTCCCTGACCTACTGAGGGTCTTGGGCGTTTTTTCTTTTGTTCACTCACCCTCAAATATTCAAATTTTGGAGGAATCATACCATGAAAGGCTACGAAAAATACATCCCTTTTGTTCCCCAGCCGATCGAAAATCGGACTTGGCCGGACAAGCTGATTACTGAGGCGCCAATCTGGTGCTCTGTCGATCTGCGTGACGGAAATCAAGCGCTGATTGATCCGATGAACATGACTGAAAAGCTAGAAATGTTCCATATGCTGGTTGATGAGATCGGTGTCAAAGAAATCGAAATCGGTTTCCCATCCGCATCCGACACCGACTATGAAATCTGCCGCGAGCTGATCGAAGGTGGCCATATTCCGGATGACGTCACCATTCAGGTTCTTGTACAGGCACGTCCGCATCTCATCAAAAAAACCTTCGAGGCAATTCAGGGCGCCAAGCATGTCATCATCCATTTCTATAACTCGACTTCCACACTCCAGCGCGAGGTCGTGTTCCGCACCGATGTCAACGGTGTCAAGCAAATCGCGGTAGACGCCGCTGACCTGATCTACGAAATGGCTCAGCCCATCATTGAATCCGGTATGGATCTGCGCTATCAGTATTCTCCGGAATCCTTTATGGGCACGGAAATGGATGCCGCCGTGGAAATTTGCGCCGCTGTTCTTGATCATCTGCACGCCGATGCAGAACATCGTGTCATTTTGAATCTGCCGACCACGGTAGAAAACTGTATGCCGAATCAGTTTGCTGATGAACTGGAGTATTTTATCCGCCAGCTTCCCGGCCGTGAACGCGCGATCATTTCGCTGCATCCGCACAACGACCGCGGCTGTGGCGTTGCAACCACAGAAGCTGGTCTGTTGGCTGGCGCGGAGCGCGTGGAGGCCTGTCTGTTTGGCAACGGCGAGCGCACAGGCAACGTCGATCTCATCACGGTCGCCATGAATATGTATGTGCAGGGAATTGATCCTGAGCTGGATTTCAGCCACATGGAGCGAATCATCTCCATGTACGAGCGCTGCACAAAGATGAAGGTCCCGGAACGTCAGCCTTATGGCGGCGATTTGGTTTTCACTGCTTTCTCCGGTAGCCATCAGGATGCAATCAATAAAGGATTCAATTACATGGCCGAAACGGATACCGAAAAATGGATGGTTCCTTACCTCCCCATCAATCCGGAGGATCTCGGTCGCGCCTATGAGCCGGTCCGTATCAACTCTCAGTCCGGTAAGGGTGGCGCTGCCTTTATTATGAACCACAAATTTGGCTTTGATATGCCGAAGGCGATGCATGTGGAATTCGGTGAAGTTGTTCAGCACGAATCCGACAAAGAAGGTGTCGAGCTCAAACCCGAGGTCATCTACCATCTTTTCGAGCAGGAATACCTGACTGTCGATGGCCCCTACCGCCTTATCAGCAACAAACTCAACGCCGATGTTGATGATGGCATTGCACACTCTCATTTCTATGGTAAGCTCCAGCACAAGGACACCATTTTTGAGGTTTCCGGAGATGGCAATGGTCCTATTGATGCCTTCTTTAATGCCATTCACGGCGAACGCATGGACCGTTACGAATTTATTGACTACAAGGAACACGCCATCAGTTCGGGGTCGGATTCCAAAGCTGTCGCCTATATCCAGCTGCGCACGCCAGACGGACACGATGTATTTGGCGTCGGCATCGACCATAATATTTCCATGGCATCGATCAAAGGAATCCTCTGCGCCATTAACCGCGGCAAGGCATGGGAACATCACCTGGAAGCGTTGCAAGCTCAACAACAATAATCGCTCCCTCAAATATCAAAAGGTACGAAACCAAACTGTGGTTTCGTACCTTTTTGCATCTCATTTAGCATACCCCTGCGCCGCCGCGATTGCATTTTATATGCATGGAACTGTCACACTGATATCAACGGGTCAGCTTTTTAATCCAGTCGCCATAATTTACTTTAATAAATGC
This sequence comes from uncultured Butyricicoccus sp., assembly GCA_964387535.1. Classification (GTDB taxonomy): domain Bacteria; phylum Bacillota; class Clostridia; order Oscillospirales; family Butyricicoccaceae; genus Butyricicoccus_A. Next base: position 5,470 of record CAYLXH010000107.1, read on the forward strand.
CGGAACACACTTAAACAGCTGATCCAAATTCAAACACCATACGACAACCATCGGAGAAGCCTTGACAACAAACGCCATGATAAAAGACAGAGGAATGACAATGCCCCAGATACTGATCAAATCTAGCTTCATCGTATATTTGGTATCGCCCCCGCCTTTAATAATACCCGAATTGGTCGGCATCTGATACGACATTCCAACCATGACAACACACAAAATATGCAGGAATGCTCGCGCCATCTGACGGCTTTCTTCCGAGAAGCTGTACAGAGACAATACCGGTTCCGTCAGCAACCAGAGAAGTACACCACAGCAAAGTCCCATTCCAACAAAAACTACCTGAAGCGTACGCGCAATTTCTTTTACTGCTTTCAGATTGCCGCGCCCAATCGCTTTGCCAATGGTGACATTGGCTGTCGATGCCGCACCCACTGCAACAGTTTTTACGATGAGGAATAGATTGGAGGCCATGCTGTTCGCCGCAATCGCACTGGATGTCAAATGTCCGAGGATGGCCGTTTGCAGCGCTGTATTAAAGCCCCATAAACTCTGTACAAAAATAATCGGCGCACTGACCCGCAGGTAATCTCCCGCAATCGACCGATCAATATGTAAGAAATCCTTAATCTTAAGATGAAGATTTTTTTCTTTTTTTGCAATATAATAAAGAATGATTGCACACTCAATCACCCGTGCGCATAGCGTTCCAACTGCCGCGCCCTGTGCACCCATACGCGGCATTCCAAACCGTCCATAGATCAATATCCAGTTGATACTAAAGTTAATACACAGTGTGCTCAGAGATAAATAAAATGCAATCCGGACCACTTCAGTGCTTCTCAGCACTGCCAACAAGATGGTCGTCACGCAGAAAAACGGATAGGTGAAACGCACAATCTGCAAATAACCAACACCTTCCGAAATAATCGCCTGGTCTGTAGTAAATAGTCCAACTACCCAATAGGGAAACAGGGAAACAACTGCAAACAGCGCCACCATGAGTAGCAGTGCCACTCGCATCGCAACCGCAGACACCTTGCGGATAGAGCCAGGATCATTTTTTCCCCAGTACTGCGCAGACAGGATCACCAACCCATCGCCAATTCCCATCAGAATGTTCTGATAAATAAACTGAATCTGGTTGACCGCCGTAACACCGGACAGCGCACTTTCCGAATAACGGCCAAGCATCAGATTATCTGTCAAATTAACACTCAATGAAATAACATTTTGCAGCACGATCGGCAGACACAGCATCAAAAAAGTTCGGTAAAACTGCTTGTCCCTGATCAATTGCATCACATATCAACCCTTTCCCATCTCTTTGTTCGTCAAAAGCAATCCCAATCATCCGTGTGCTCTTTCCCATCTCGTCCGGTCCAAACTGTCCCTACATCAATAGTGTACTCGGTTTCTCTCCAGATGACCATGGTAAATCCTGCGATCTCATATACCTTTTCGCTCATTTTTGTCTTTTCAGGTTTCAAAGTCCTTTGTGACGATCCACTGTCGCTAACGCCTTCATTCCCATAGACTCTACGAAAAAACAACTCTGAACCAAAATGATTCAGAGTTGTTTTTGGTGGGAGGTGGTGGATTCGAACCACCGAAGTCGT
>CAYLXH010000108.1:0-7050 GCA_964387535.1 uncultured Butyricicoccus sp.
GTACCGCCGAGTTCGTCGCTCAGTGGTTTACCAAAGGGCAGATGATTATTGTGGTGGGAAGCATCCAGTCCAGACGCTGGCAGGACAAGAACGGAAACAACCGCACATCCATCGAAGTGATCGCTGACGAAGTGCAGTTTGGGGAAAGCAAGCGTTCCCGTGATGCAGGAGCCGGTTTTGACTCCGGCTACCAGGGCAGCTATGCTGCTCCACAGCAGAGCGCTCCTCGCCCGACTCCGAATTTCGATCTGCCCACCGGCGGTTCGGATTTCAGCGAGATTTCCGATGACGACGGAGAGGTTCCGTTCTAAATTACCGATAAGGAGGTTACGACAATGGCTGAAGAAAAAAGAGAATATCGCCCGAATCGCGGCGGTCGCCGCCGCAGAAAGGTTTGCACTTTCTGTGTCGATAAGGTAGATTCGATTGATTATAAGGATATTGCAAAGCTCAAGAGATATATGTCCGAGCGTGGCAAGATTCTGCCGCGCCGCATGACTGGCACTTGTGCAAAGCATCAGCGTCAGCTGACCGAGGCAATCAAGCGCGCACGTCATATCGCTCTGCTCCCTTACACGGCAGAGTAAGTTTTCACTACAAGATAGGATACCGAAAAGGACACACACTGTGTGTCCTTTTTTCGTTCTCTTTGATTCCGGAAAAACGATGGCTGAGACAAACCTCTGCGGATCTGTCTCAGCCATCCCTTTCGCTCTTATTTTGCCGGGTAATAGGTCGAGTGCAGAACACTGATTCCACTGCTGTTCCTTCCGCTCCACGCCGAATAGCTGACGTGGCGCACACTGACCTGATTAGCTCCTACCCAATTCGCGTCATAAACCGTAAATCCTTCGTCATCACAGGATACAAAAATCATCGTATGAATTTTGGGAGTATTCATCTGCAGCACATCACCCGGGGACGCCTTCGCAATCAACTTTTTGATACTGCTGGCAGAATACGACGAACTCCTTGCGACAACCTCATAGTTTTTGCTGTACACACTGCTCTTCGCACTCCCGTCATAGTTCCATCGGGTCTCCGGCCCAAACGTCCGGCAAAAAACCTCTCGTCCAAAGCCCATACACTGATACCCTCCGGCAAACGTGTAACCACTTCCCAGATACGTTCCGGACGGGTATTTCTTCATGATGGACTTCAAGCGCTTGCTTACCGCGGACTCGTCCTCTGTCACCTTACTGTCAAACGTCCAGCTCTCGGCCGTCGAGCCGGAATAATTGCTGGTTTTGACCTGCGAGGTTCCCGCACGAACCGCAGTGTAACTGCTGCCTGCTCGAAGAATCGCATACGTTCCATCCCATTTCTCATCAATGTAATACCGTATCGACTTCCCGAGCTTCAGCCGGGATCCCAACGCTGAGGCAACCCGTACCGACTTGCCGTCTCCCGCAAATGCCATAATTGTGTACTTTCCCTCTCCGACATAGTTCACATAGAACTTCTGCGCCTTGGAAATCATTTTGTCTTTCATACAGAGCGGCTGATTCGTCGCATTACTCGCACCAGATACCATCATCGACGTGCCACGCTTCACGTTGTCTATCGTATAGATACCACTTTCAATGGTCTTTTCATGCAGCTGTTCATCCACGCGAAGCGTCCACTTCTGTGCGTCATCTCCACAGTATGCTGTCATCACGGCCACATCGCCCTGATTGGTCAGTGCCTGCGTCGGGTCCGATGCCAGACGAAGGGATAGCCTGCCGTCCTCTTCTTCCACCGCGACAAATTTCTCCTCTTCCACTGCGCTCTGGCTTGCCTGTACCAGCCCTTCCGCCGTGCTGCGTAGTACCTTGCCTTTCGCGGTCCGGCTGCACAGCGTGAGGCTTCCATTCTTCGCCTGCTTGATCCGATAGGTCTGCACGGTCAACGACCGATCCTCTCGACAAACAATCGCAGCGCCTTCACCGCCGCCGCGTCCGCTCGTCGAAAGCACGGTGCCATCCAATGCGCTCACAATTTGATAATCTCCCTGATCCAGCTCCACTAGCTGCACAGTCACCGACTCTGGTTCGGTTTCCACAACCACGCCGCTTTCATCCGTCGCCGCCACTGACACCAGAATCTCCTGATCTTTCGCCGTAATTTCAGACGCATCTGCTGCCAGTCCAGCACTCCATATCATACTGCCACACATCAGTGCAGACAGAATATATTTTGTATAATTTCTTTTCCACGTTCCGTGGGACATTGCCGCATTTCCTCCTCGTCAATTCGCAATTTCCTTTTTTAGTATATCACAAAACCAATATTTTGTGTTACCATTTTGTAATTATTGTTACATTTTTGTAATCTTAAACAAATTCCCATCTCTTTACCTTGCTTTTTTGTACAAAAAACTTCTATTATTTTGTCGAATTCATCAGGAATCATGGTCATCTGCTTTCGCCCATACAAAAATCTCTGCGTTTTTTGTAAATCACTCTGTCAATTTTCCAAAAAATGTGTTATACTATTGTTACACATCAAAACACAGCGGCATGTTCGCATTCCATCCCCTTGATATGCCGCTGTTTGGCAAGGAGGCTTTGTCATGAAAAATTACATTATCACCATCGGACGTGAGTTTGGCAGCGGCGGAAAAGAAATTGCTCAGAAGCTTGCGGAACGACTTGGAATTGAGTATTACGACAAGGACTTAGTTACATTGGCCGCAAAGCAACGTGGCGTTTCCGAGGAAGTAGTTGCTGACGCAGAAGAAAATATCCCTAGCATCTGGGACTGCAACTCGGTCGGTTTGCCCATTTTTCAAGATCGTCTGTTCCTCGCACAGTCCACGATCATCACAGAAATCGCAGAAAAGAATTCTCCCTGCATCATCGTCGGTCGCTGTGCTGACTACGTTCTGCGCGACCACGCAGACGTTATCAATATTTTTATCCATGCAAAGAACGAGTTCCGGATTCAGCGAATCATGCAATCGGAGTCTCTGACATATGCTGACGCCAAAGCCCTGGTCAAAAAGACCGATAAGACCAGACGGGCTTATTATCAGTTCTACACAGATCGAAAATGGGGAACCGGTACCGACTACGACCTGGTTCTGAGCAGTTCTACGCTTGGAATCGACACCTGCGTAGATATTCTATACGCAACCATTCAAGCTTATGCTACCTAAGTATTTCATGAATACCACTGCAAAAGGGCTGCATCCTAATGGATGCAGCCCTTTTTGTTTTTTTCACGTTGAACGGCTATTCTTCTATTTCTTTCTCCGCAGTTACACCGCGAAAAAATTCATCAAAGGAACAATGATACAGCTCCTGCAGCAGCACCAAAACTTCCGCTCCGATACTGCTTTCTCCTGTCTCATACTTGGCATAGGTACTTCGCCTGATCGGATACCGGTTCTCTAGCTCCCGACACAGCTCCTGCTGTGACCAGCCGCTTCGGCAGCGCAGCCGCTGCAAATTCTCCCCGATGATCTGTCTATACTGCGCTCTGGATTCCATGACAGGCCTCCTCCGCCACGGACAGAAACCACGAATGAATCGCGTCACAATGGTCGAGCTCGGGATGAAACGCCGTCACAATCTGATTGTCCTGACGTGCCGCCACAATCCGTCCATCCACGTTTGCCAGCGTTTCGGCCTTGTCTCCCACCGAGACAATGTAGGGAGCACGAATAAAGGTCATCGGAACAACACCCAGATCGCCGACCTGCTGCCGTGCCGTGAAGCTGCCCAGCTGCCTTCCGTATGCATTGCGCTGAACTGTGATATCCATGGTTCCAAAGCACGGAGTTCCTCCCCGCACCTCACGCGCCAGCAAAATCAACCCCGCACACGTTCCCAGCACCGGCATTCCTTCAGAAATCATCCGGTGCAGCGGCTCATACAGCTCCAAATCATGCAGCAGCCGGTTCATAACTGTGCTCTCTCCTCCTGGTAGGATTAATCCATCAAACGACCGATTCAGATCACTGCTCTGCCGAATCTCAAACCAGCTGACCCCCAAACGCTCTAACACTGCTTCGTGCTCGGCAAATGCTCCCTGTACGGCAAGAATTGCAATGGTCATATCACTTTCCTCGCTCCGCCATGAGCAGCGCAATTTCCTGTTCGTTGATTCCGACCATCGCCTCGCCCAGATTTGCCGACAGCTCAGCGATCATCTTGGCATCGGTATAATTGGTCACTGCTTTGACAATGGCCGCAGCGCGCTGTGCCGGATTGCCGGATTTGAAAATACCCGAGCCGACAAAGACTCCCTCTGCTCCCAGCTGCATCATGAGCGCTGCATCCGCCGGAGTTGCCACACCACCTGCCGCAAAATTAACGACCGGAAGCCGTCCGTTCTCATGGACATCACGTAGGAGCTCTACTGGAACCTGCAGCTGCTTTGCCGCTTCAAACAGCTCATCTTCCCGAAGGTTTTGAACACGACGAATTTCCGCATTCATCGCCCTCATATGTCGTACTGCCTGCACGACGTCTCCGGTTCCCGGTTCTCCCTTGGTGCGGATCATACTTGCTCCCTCTGCGATACGCCGCAGCGCTTCTCCCAGATCACGCGCTCCGCACACAAACGGCACACGAAACTGAGTCTTATCAATATGATACAAATCATCTGCTGGTGAGAGTACCTCGCTCTCATCAATATAATCGATCTCAATCGCCTCCAGCACCTGTGCCTCAACAAAATGTCCGATTCTGCACTTTGCCATCACAGGAATCGAAACCGCCTCCTGGATGCCCCGGATCATCGCCGGATCGCTCATACGCGACACGCCGCCCGCAGCACGGATATCTGCCGGAATTCGCTCCAGCGCCATGACGGCGCATGCACCGGCATCCTCCGCAATCTTTGCCTGCTCTGGTGTTGTGACATCCATAATCACGCCGCCCTTGAGCATTTGTGCCAACTGTTTATTCAATTCATATCGATTGTTTTGCATCGTTTGTCGCTCCTTTATGCTAAATCTGGTATGGACTTAGTATAGCACAAACTGTGTATTATAAAATACTCAATTTAAAACATTTTTTCAGACACAGTTGACCGTCCTCACGGTTATCTACACCGAGAATGCAGAGAAGTCCCCGTACCGCATTCCTCTGACTGCGGCACGGGGACTCCCTTTCCGATCTATTTTTGTTTTACAACAGCGCTCCGGGCATTACCCGTTTGCAGCCACCAAATCCTGTCCTGCCGTCACCATACCAGTTGCCAGCGGCTTGACAGACGCATACTCCTCCGTATTGCACACAATCATCGGTGTTGCCAGCGAATAGCCTTCGTTTTGAATTGCCTCCAAATCAAAGGATACCAGCAAATCTCCCTTCTTGACATGCTGTTCCGGCTCAACATGAGCTTCGAAATATTTTCCTCCCAGTTTCACCGTATCAATGCCAATGTGCAGCAGCAGCTCCGCTCCGTCATCTGTTGTCAGTCCAATGGCATGCTTTGTATCAAATACCGTTTCAATCACGCCATCCGCAGGAGCAAACAACTTTCCTTCACTCGGCTCAATAGCAACGCCATCTCCCATTGCGCAGGAGGCAAATGCCGCATCCGGCACCTCATTCATCAGCATCATTCGTCCATTCATATGGGCACCAATCACCGTATCCTTCTTTGTCTGTGTCGGTGCCGCCTTTTCTTCTGCTGCGTCGTGCACAGCCGCTGCCGTTTCGCTTCCAATCCGGCTTGCCTCCGGTTTCTCCATGAAGTCAACCAGATTCGATTTAATCACCGCGACCTGTGGTCCGTAAATGACCTGAATGCCATTTCCCTTATGAATGATACCGGATGCACCCGACTGCTTCAGCAAAGGATCAGACACCTTGTCCGGATCAATCACCGTGACACGCAGCCGGGTCGCGCAGCAGTCAACATCCGACAGATTTGCTTTCCCGCCAAGTCCGCTCAGAATCAACGCCGACGTCGGATCAGAATATCCGCCATCCGGGGCCGAAGAACCATCCGGACCAATTCCTGTCTTGGCCTTAAAATCAGAACGTGTAAACAGCTTGGTCTCTTCCTCATCCTCTTCTCGTCCCGGTGTTTTCAGATTCATTTTGCGAATCATCGTCGAGAACGTGAAATAATACAGGAAGAAATAGGCGATACCAACTACAATAATCCAAATCCAGTGCGTCTTTGCATTTCCCTGCAGCACACCGAAGAGTACCAAGTCAATAATACCGCCGGAAAACGTCATGCCAACGCCCACATTCAGAATATGCATCAGCATATAAGACAGGCCCGCGTAGACACAGTGAACCGCGTACATAGCCGGAGCGACGAACAGGAACGTAAATTCCAGCGGCTCCGTAATACCGGTCAGCATAGCCGTCAGTGCTGCAGAAATCAGCAGACCGCCAACCACCTTGCGTTTTTCCGGACGGGCACAGCGATACATGGCCAGTGCAGCACCCGGAAGACCGAAGATCATGAACGGGAATTTACCTGCCATAAAGCGGGTTGCCGAAACAGAAAATACCTCCGTAGACTTAGACGCCAGCTCAGCAAAGAAGATATTCTGAGCACCTTGCACGGTCACTCCGTCAATCACAGCACTTCCGCCCAGCGCGGTCTGCCAAAATGGCATATAAAAGACATGATGCAGACCAAATGGGATGAGCGCACGCTCAATGATACCATAAATCCATGTGCCAATATAACCGGAATGAATAACCAGGCTGCCCAGCATAGAGATTCCTGCCTGAATCACCGGCCAGACAAAGAACATCGCGATACCAACTAACAGGTAAACCGCAGTACAAACAATCGGAACAAACCGTGTGCCGCCAAAGAACGAGAGAACCTGCGGCAGCTGTATTTTGTAGAATCGGTTATGCAATGCTGCAACACCTAAGCCAACAATAATACCGCCAAAAACGCCCATTTGCAGCGTCGTGATGCCAAGCACCGAGGCCGTCGTATTTTCTGCCATGGCCTCAACGCCTCCGCTGGCATCAATCATCGCACTGATCGCCGTATTCATGACAAGATACGCAATCGCACCAGACAGCGCTGCAACTTCTTTTTCTGTTTTTGCCATACCAATTGCAACACCCATGGCAAACA
>CAYLXH010000109.1:0-6998 GCA_964387535.1 uncultured Butyricicoccus sp.
CATAACCTGGCTCCCAACCGAAACCGCTGTCGTCGAAGCCGCTCCATTAAATTGCCCGATCACAAACAAATCTGCCAGTCCATAGAAGGTCTGTAAAAAGCAGGACAGCAGATAAGGAATCGAAAATTGTACCAGTACCGCCAGCACATTGCCATGTGTCAAATCCTTATGCATTTCCATTCTCCTCGTATGTGTTCTCTCCAACATTCACTGTTTTCTTGTACTCCTTTTTCTCCCGAACGGGAAGTTCTGTCTGCTTCACCGGGTACGGCAATCGCACACTGAAATCGCGATACCGTGACGGCGGCATTCCTACCATTTTGGAAAATACCTGGCTGAACCGATTGGGATCATCATAACCAATCACACTGGCAATATAGGTAATACTGAACTCCGAATTGGTCAGCAGCGACTGTGCCTCACCAATCCGCCGACGGGTGCGATACTGCATCGGCGAACAAGAAAATGCTTCGGAAAAGCAGTGCGACGCATAATATCGACTGATATGGAACTGCTCGGCCAGTTCGTCCAGAGTAAAATTGACAAGATAATTTTGGTCAATATAACTTCGAATCGCCTCCGCAAGCGCAGGGCCACGGATCTCCCTGTTGGAAATTCCGTGTCCAGAATCCTCCATCAACTGCGCAACAATAGCCAACAGGGATTGCAAAAATCCCTGTGCCAGTTCTGCGACATGCGGTGACCCACGATGCAGCCCTTCTTCGATGGCATTAAATCCATGGAGCAAAAAAGATTCATATTTCCCACTCTTCAAATGACATTCTTCCGGTGTGCGGGCAATCTGTCCCGGCGCATTTCCCCTCCAGTGCAATCCCTGAATTCCGCACAGATAAAAATGCATCGGTTCCTCTCCTTGCGCCATGTCCTGGTGCAGAACATTTGTATTATACAGAAGCAAATCTCCCGGCTCACTGAAATATTGATGATCTCCAATCCTGTGAATCCCATGTCCCGAACAAACCAGCTCAATTTCCACAAGATCAGCGTGGCTGTGGATTGCACGGTCGCGGCCGCTCTGATCCACCTCAGAATCAGAAAGGTATCGCATCCGCGGCAGATCCGGCGCCAGCATCCTCGTAAACGGAATATCATGCATATGAATCATTGTTATTTCTCCTATTCGGACCGATTACCGTACCCTTCGAAAATTGCGGCCTCCTGTTTGCCTGTTTATTGTGTGCGAGAACTCTGGTTTTTGGCATTTTTTCTATGCCAAATGCCCTCCATCGTATTGCCATCACGCCCAGCTTTCCCGCAATAACAGCCAGATCTCAATTTGATCTGTGATGTTCCATTTCGTTTTTTTGTCGTACATAGTATACCATTTTTGCATTGTAACGGCAAGATTTTCACCTTTTTCCACCATTCTCTTTATATATGTTCTATTTTGATTTTTTGAAAATCACAGCAAAAAATACAAGGTGACTCTTCTGACAGTCGGTATAATAGGTTCAGAACAAACCGCCGCAGACTATGCGGTATCCTCAGGAGGATTTCATATGCCGTCTTTCCACCCCCACTCTTCCAGACAGTCACTCTCTCCCGACCGTTCGCTTGCTTTGAGCGAACGAATTGCCTACGGCTGCGGCGACACTGCCTGCAACGTCGTGTTTGGTATGGTCAACACTCTACTGACCCTGTTTTACACAGATTACATCGGCATTTCAGTCGCCACCGTCGGGGTTGTTTTGCTGGTCTCCCGTGTGCTCGACGGCATCTTCAGTCTCCTGATGGGAGTTCTCGCCGGGCACACACAGACCAGGTGGGGACGCACCCGTCCATGGATTCTATGGGCCTCTGTTCCGTACTGCATCACCGCTGTCGCCATGTTTACCGTTCCGCAGACGGAATCTTCCCTCCAGTTTTGGTATATCTTTTTGACCTACAACCTGTGTACCACACTGTTTTATAATATGATCAACGTCCCTTATGGCACGCTGGGCACACTGATGACCCGTTCTCCCAAGGAACGTGACATGCTGTCCATCTTTCGCTCCGCCATGGCTCCCGTCGGACGTATTCTCTCTGTCACACTCACCATGCCGGTAGTCAAACTGTTCGGCGACACACCAGATGCCTGGGTGAAAGCGATGACGATGTGGTCGATCATCGGATTTGTTTTGCTGCTGATTTGCTTTTTCCGCTGCAAAGAAACTGTGCCCGTTCCGCCCTCCCCGACCGCAAAGCCTTCGTCTGGTGCCGGACTGCGTGCACTGATCACCAATCAATATTTCTGGGCCGTCCTGCTTTTGTGGACTGTTACCTGTGTCCACATCACGCTCGTGGGAACCTCTCTTCCGTACTACTGCAAATATCTGCTGAACAACGACAGCTGGATGTACAGCGCACTATATCTCGCGGAAACGATCACGCTCATCGTCGGCGCGTTATGCTGTCCACTTCTTCTCCGACGATTTGATAAACGAACCATTTCCCTCGCCGGATGCTTGTTCGCCGTCGTCGCCCACGCCCTACTGGTGCTCCATCCAACCAGTTTTCCTTTGACCATGGCTACCATGATTTTACGCGCACTTGGACAAGTCCCTCTGACTGCTGTCATTTACAGCATGGTCGGTGATGCGATTGAATTCGGGCACTGGAAGAGCAACCTTCGTCAGGAGGCGCTGATCATCGGCGCATGCACACTGGGCTACAAAGTTGGTACCGGCATCTGCAGTGCCGTCATCTCTCATCTCATGAGCCTCAGCGGATATATCAGCTCGTCTGCCGCCACAGTAGTACAGCCTGCCTCGGCCCTGATGATGATCCGCCTCATCTATCTGATCGGCCCCTTGCTGATCTGGGGATTCGCGGCGCTCATTCTCGCATTCTACAAACTGGATAAACAGGTTCCGCGCATCATCGCCGAACTCCGCGCACGGGAAACAGCATCCCAATAATACCTTTGCGTACTCCTTGTTATTCTTTTCTTCACTGGTTGTCCGTCTGATGGCACTCAGGCGGACAACAAAAGAAAGACCGGAATTCTATGAATTCCGGTCTTTTTTGGTGGACATTAACGGGCTCGAACCGCTGACCTTCCGCACGTCAAGCGGATGCTCTACCAACTGAGCTAAATGTCCTCATCAGCTGTGAGTACTACTATACCACATTTGCCATACGCTGTCAATTAAATTTTTTTGTTTTTTGGGTACGGAATCTCTGAGATTCCGCACCCAATCCATTCACAGCCCTGTCCGTCAATCCACGGAAACAACGGTGTAGTCCTGCGCTTCTACGGTGTTCTTGAGTACATCATTGGAAATTTCAGCATTCAGTGATACCACAGCCGTTCCTTTCTCATGACTGACCTCTGCGCCGTCCACCTCCGGCAGTGCTTCCAGGCACTTCTTCACTCTTGCTTCACAATGAGAGCACATCATTCCCTCAATCTTCATCGTCTTTTCCATGTTCTTCGTCTCCTTTTTCTTCGATGAGTTCACTCGTTTTTTATCTTTCTTTGCGTCATACACGTCAAACAAATTCAGCCGCAGCGCATTGGACACCACACAGAAGCTCGACAGGCTCATCGCCGCAGCAGCAAACATCGGATTCAGCTTCCACCCAAAGATCGGGAACCAAACGCCCGCTGCCAACGGGATCCCAATGATATTGTACAGGAAGGCCCAGAACAAATTCTGATGGATGTTTCGAAGTGTCGCACGGCTCAGACGAATCGCTGCCGGGACATCGCACAACCCACTGCTCATCAGTACAATGTCCGCCGCATCCATCGCGATATCCGTGCCAGCCCCAATGGCCACACCAATGTCCGCACGGGTCAGTGCCGGCGCGTCGTTAATGCCATCACCAACCATAATGACGTTTCCGCTGCGTTTCAGACGGCGTATCACGCGTTCTTTTCCGTCCGGAAGGACTCCGGCAATCACCTCGTCTACACCGGCCTGTTTTCCAATCGCACGCGCTGTTCGTTCATTATCTCCTGTCAGCATGACCACGCGAATGCCCATGTTCTGCAGCTCACGCACCGCTCGCGGGCTGTCCTCCTTGATGATGTCTGCCACAGCAATCACACCCAGCAGTGTATGCTCCTGTGCAAACAGCAGCGGTGTTTTTCCTTCTTCCGCCAATGCTTCTGCTGCCTCCCGCACCACGTTCGGAACCACAATTCGCTCTCCGATGAACTTCATACTGCCGCCAAGCAGCGTTTTCCCATCCCGTATCGCAGTCAGTCCGTTTCCCGGAAGCGCCATAAAGTCGGTCACCGTTTCCTCTGGCAGTCCTTCCTCCTGTGCTTTCTGCAAAATCGCTTTCGCAAGTGAATGTTCGCTTCGTCTTTCCAGAGCATATGCGGCTGCCAGCAGTTCCCTACTGTCTCTTCCTTCCGCCGGAAGCAAATCGGTAACTTTGGGTTCTCCGCTTGTGATGGTTCCCGTTTTATCCAGCACAACGATGTCTGCCTTCCCGGCTTCTTCCAACGAAACCGCTGTTTTGAACAAGATACCATTTTTGGCACCCATTCCATTTCCAACCATAATGGAAACCGGTGTCGCCAGCCCCAACGCACACGGACAGCTGATGACCAACACAGAAATTCCTCGCGCCAGCGCAAAGCCCATCGTCTGACCCATCAGCAGCCATACGACTGTCGTGACCACAGCAATCGCAATGACCGCCGGAACAAAGACGCCGGACACACGATCTGCAACTTTTGCAATCGGTGCCTTAGTCGCCGCCGCGTCACTGACCATTTGAATAATCTGCGACAGTGTGGTATCCTCCCCGACGCGCGTTGCCTCACACCGAAGATAGCCGGACTGGTTCAGCGTTGCCGCCGATACCAAATCTCCCTCGGCTTTGTCTACCGGGATACTCTCTCCCGTCAGCGCCGCTTCATTGACCGCACTGGTGCCTTCCAGAATCACTCCATCTACCGGAACAGTTTCTCCCGGACGGATAACAAATACATCTCCTTTGCGCACCTGATCAATCGAAACCTCTGTTTCCTGGCCGTCACGCAATACCGTCGCTGTCTGTGGCGCCAGCCTCATCAACCGTTTGAGCGCATCCGTTGTTCTTCCTTTGGAATGCGCCTCCAGCATTTTTCCCACTGTGATCAGCGTCAAAATCATGGCAGCGGACTCAAAGTAGAATTCATGCATATATCCAATGACCGCATCCATCATTCCGTTTACCTGCGCATCCGTCATCGCAAACAGCGCATACGTACTATAGCCGAAGGACGCTCCCGCTCCCAGTGCAACCAGCGTGTCCATATTCGGAGCCCGGTGCAGCAGGCTTTGAAATCCGCTGATAAAAAATTTCTGATTAATGACCATAATGGCAACCGTCAGCAACAGTTGAAGCAAGCCCATCGCGATGTGATTGTCCGCAAAAAACTCCGGGAGCGGCCATCCCCACATCATATGCCCCATAGAGAAATACAGCAGGACGAGCAGGAAACCCAGCGAAGCCAGCAGTCTCCTCCTCAGCACAGGAGTATCCCGATCGCGCAGTGCCTCCTCATCCATCGTTGCTGCACGCGTCTCTGCTCCGGCACCCTTCAACGCTGCGTCATAGCCCGCCTGCCGTACCGCTTCAATAATATCCCGAGCAGAAGCAGTTCCCTCCACTCGCATCGAATTGGTCAACAGGCTGACCGAGCACGATGTCACTCCCGACACCTTGGACACTGTTTTTTCCACACGGGTGCTACATGCCGCGCAGCTCATCCCTGTGACAGAATATTGTTCCATTTATGCCTCCTGAAACTCAATATCTGTTACCAAAAAATCTGCCATTGCGACAGCCTGTCTCAGTTCCTCATCACTGATCATACGGGACATCGACACAACAGCCCGATTGTTTGCCAACTCCACTACCGCAGAAGCACCATCCAAATGGTTGATCTGCCGCTGCACACTGTTCTTACAGTTTTCACAGTGCATTCCCTCAATATACACAATCTTTTTGCCCACGAGAGAGCCTTCCAGCCGTTTTGTCTCCGGAGCAATGGTTCCTCCTCCGCCCCCGCAGCAGCTTCCCTCTCCTTTCATATGCTGTCTCATCGAGCGCAGACCAAAAGCACAAAGAACAAGAATGACAACCACAATAACAACATTAATCATATGTTATCCCTCACTACTTCATCAGCTTTTGCAGCGTACGCAACAGTTCATCAATCGTGTCATCCTTTCCGTCACGAATGTCCTGTGCAACACAGGTACGAATATGATCGGACAACAGCTCTTTGCTAAAGGCGTTGAGCGCTGCATTCGCCGCCGCTGCCTGTGCCAGAATATCTGGACAATACGCACTTCGCTCTACCATGCCTCGAATTCCACGAATCTGTCCTTCAATTCGGTTCAATCGGTGAATCAACCGTTTATATTCCTCTTCTGAGCGATGTTTTGTCTTATGACAACAACAGTTTTCCATCGGTACACCTCCTGTTTCCCCTGTATTATATACCCCCACCCGGTATATGTCAATGTAATGCAAGAAAAAATTATCACAAACTAATTGTCGCTTGCGATTCCAGCGCTATTATGCTATTATACTGAAAAACGAAAGGAATGATTTCGGATGCAGTTTATCAATTATGCGAAATGCTCTACTTGCAGAAAAGCCAAGCAATGGCTCGATGAGCATGGAATCCCCTATATTGATCGTCCAATCAAAGAGGAAAACCCAACGTATGACGAGCTGGCTGAGTGGGTTTCACGCAGCGGCCTGCCCATTAAAAAATTTTTTAACACCAGCGGGCAGCTCTATCGTTCCCTACAGCTGAAGGATAAACTGCCGGCTATGAGTACCGAGGAACAGCTTCGTCTTCTCGCCAGTGATGGAATGCTGGTCAAACGCCCTCTCATCGTGTCGGATTCTGTAATCCTCGTCGGCTTTCGGGAATCGGAATGGGAAGTCCTGCTATAATCCCGCTGCACGTTCTTTTCTTTCTGATTCATCTGTGCTATCATTACATGTAAGCAAAGATAAAAACACGTCCCGGTAGGTAG
>CAYLXH010000110.1:0-6965 GCA_964387535.1 uncultured Butyricicoccus sp.
GCGAGCTTGGATACATGTTTGGCCAGTACAAGAGAATTCGCAACGAATATGTTGGTGTTCTGACCGGTAAGGGTCTGCAGTGGGGTGGCTCCCTGGCCCGTACGGAGGCTACCGGCTACGGTCTGTGCTATTTTGTCGATGAGATGCTGAAGGATCACGGTGATTCATTCGAAGGCAAGACGGTTTCGATCTCTGGTGCCGGCAACGTTGCGATCTACGCATGCCAGAAGGCAACCGAACTGGGCGCTAAGGTTATCACGATGTCGGACTCCAATGGTTATATTGTTGACGAGAATGGCATTAATCTGGATGTTGTTCAGGAGATCAAGGAAGTTCGCCGTGGCCGTATCAAGGAATATGTTGACGCAGTACCGACTGCAAAGTACTATGAGGGCCGTGGAGTTTGGACCGTTAAGGCTGACATCGCTCTGCCGTGTGCAACCCAGAATGATATTGGCGAGGAAGATGCGAAGGCACTGGTTGCAAACGGCGTAATGGCAGTTGGCGAGGGTGCAAACATGCCGTCTACTCCGGAAGCAATTGCAGTATTCCAGAATGCCGGCGTTCTGTTTGGACCGGCTAAGGCGGCCAATGCAGGTGGTGTTGCAACATCTGCTCTGGAGATGAGCCAGAACTCTCAGCGTCTGTCCTGGACCTTTGAAGAAGTTGACGCTCGTCTGAAGAAGATCATGATCAATATCTATCATAACACAGCGGATGCTGCGAAGGAGTATGGTCTGGAGGGCAACTACGTTGCCGGCGCTAACATTGCAGGTTTCCTGAAGGTTGCAGAAGCAATGAAGGCACAGGGTGTTATGTAAATCCATTTTTCAATAGATAACAATCTGATAGTAAAATCCCCTGATTCATTCAGAATCAGGGGATTTTTGAATTTAGCTTGATTGGATATCGTATTTTGATATGATGGAGCGCTCTTTGTCGTTATTCTTAGTCAAGAAAACGAGAGACCAGTAAGGTTACTAGAGCAAAATAGAAAGACAACAAAAATAAATCCTATAAACCTATTGACAAAATAGGAAATAAAATGTAAAATACCAATCAATGAGTAACAGATCAGCAAGAGAGGAGGCAAGAACAATGCGGACTGGATATTGCAATATGATGCAGAGTGCAATGTGTTTCTGTCGAATGCGACACTCCCGGGCATATTTTACGGGCAGGTGCATGGACGTTTTTTGTTTTGCGCCTGTACCGAACGGAAAATAGTTTGCTGTTTGCCCGGGAGAACAGAAATCCCGGGATTTCTGTTTGCTCATTTATAGTATCAGGACAGGAGATTGATATCATGGAAAATACAAAAAAATGTGTTCACAGTTGCGCAGATTGCGGCGTTCTTCATTGTTTAACTCGAGCTTCTCAATATCCGGAGTTTTGCCCGACAAAGGCACTGGATGAGGAAGAGTTGGAG
This sequence comes from uncultured Butyricicoccus sp., assembly GCA_964387535.1. Classification (GTDB taxonomy): domain Bacteria; phylum Bacillota; class Clostridia; order Oscillospirales; family Butyricicoccaceae; genus Butyricicoccus_A. The sequence goes on from CAYLXH010000110.1 coordinate 1,430, forward strand.
CGTGTGGTTGCACGTTATACCGATGATCGTGAGAATAACAAGGTAGCGATCGCTTCTGCGGAAGTAGAAGGTGAGTTTTATGGAAAAGCAACACGAGTAGAGGAGATTATTGAGTTTGCAAAGCGAATCGGTGCAAAGAAAATAGGGATTGCAACTTGTGTTGGTTTGATTGAAGAAAGCCGTGTCTTTGCTAAAATCCTGCGTCTCCATGGATTTGAGGTGTATGGCATCGGATGTAAGGTAGGCTCTGTCAACAAGACGGAGATTGGAGTGGAGGAAAAGTACACTTGTGTCACAGGCGCTGTCATGTGTAATCCAATTTTGCAGGCAGAGCTGTTGAATAAAGAGAAGGTTGACCTGAATGTTGTTGTTGGACTGTGTGTTGGACATGACAGCCTGTTCTATAAATATGCCAATGCCTTGACAACTACCCTCATCACAAAGGATCGTGTCTTAGCACATAATCCAGCTGGTGCATTGTATCAGGCTCGGGCCTATTATAAACGTCTGCTTGCACAGCCGGAAATCCAATCTGATGATCAATAAGAAAGGGTAAGATATGAAAAAATATTGTAATCTGTTTCTCCTGCTGTTGTCCTTCCTCGCAGCAGAGCTGGTAGCTATTGTGGTGCCAGACTCGGCGAAGCATCAGCAGGCTACCCATCCTTATTTTGCATGGGTGTTATTGATTATCATGATTGTATTTGTGATACAAGCCGTTATTAGACTGAGCAGAGGGGAAAGCATAGAAACGATCAGTTACAAAGCGCCGTTTTTGGCGGGAACGATTTTGTTTCTCAATCTTTTGAATATTGTGACTGTAAAAACAGCCATTTGGCCGGTGTTATATTTTCCGTCTCTGGATCGGGTGTTTGGAACTCTTTTTGAAGATTATGCACTGATACTGAAGTGCGTTGGCTATTCGGCTGGCATCTTGATCCTTGGTGTCATCGGCGGTACAATGGTGGGATTTTTTATGGGAGTTGCCGTTGGATTTAATAAAACGGTCAGCTACTGGCTTAGTCCGATTGTTCGAATCCTTGGACCGATTCCATCTACTGCGTGGATTCCTATTCTTTTGGTGGCGTTCCCGACAGCGCGTGCAGCCAGTGCTTTTATCATTGGACTCTCCGTCTGGTTTCCAGTTGTTGTTATGACTTCCAGCGGTGTTTCGAATGTCCCAAACTCTTATTTTGAGGTATCTTCTACCTTGGGAGCCAATCATTTTTGGAGCGTATTTCGTGTGGCAGTTCCAGCGGCTATGCCGAGTATTTTTCAGGGACTGTTTACTGGAACGTGCAGTTCTTTCATTGCACTGATGACGGCAGAGATGATTGGCGCCAAATACGGTATTGGTTGGTATGTGAACTGGCAGAAGGAAATGATGTCCTACGCGAATGTATATGCAGGCTTGATCGTCATTGCAGTTCTTTTCTATCTGATTATTACGATTCTGTTTAAAGTGCGCGACCATACATTGGTATGGCAGAAGGGAGTTATCAAGTGGTAGGAGAAATTACATTTGACTCGATCACAAAAATCTTCCACAAGGTAAACGGGGAAACAGTGTATGCGCTCAAAGGTGTGAATTTTACGATAAATGCGGGAGACTTTGTGTGCTTGATCGGTCCCTCGGGTTGCGGGAAGTCTACGCTGCTGCGACTGCTTGCCGGTCTGGATAAGCCAACTAGCGGGTCGATTTACCTGGATGGTAAAAAAGTGACAGGGACAAGTCATGACAGAGGACTGGTGTTTCAGGATCCAACGTTGTTTCCGTGGCTGACTATTTATGATAATATCGCGTTTGGATTGCGGGCCAGAAAGATCTTTCATCAGCGAAAAGATGATGTGAATGACTTTATGAAATTGGTAGGATTAGATGGGTTTGAGGCCTCTTATCCGCATCAGCTTTCGGGCGGCATGTGTCAGCGTGCGGCTCTGGCAAGGGCGTTAATTGGTCATCCGACGGTGTTGCTATTGGATGAGCCATTCGGTGCACTGGATGCATTTACCAGGATGAACATGCAGGATGAACTTCTTCGAATCAAAGCGGAACGAGGGATGACGATGGTGATGGTGACTCATGATGTTGATGAGGCAGTATATCTCTCGAATAAAATCGTTGTTATGTCTGCTCGTCCGGCAAAGGTGGAGCGCATTGTTGATGTGAATCTGTCGCAAGATCGTGATAGAAATAACCCCGAGTTCATTCGTCTGCGCAGTGAGATTCTCAAAGTACTGCATTTTGCGGGCAAAGAAAAAGAAGTGGAGTATGTGATCTGAGAAAGGGGATCTTCGCATGAAACAAAAGAGTATGACGATTTTTGTGGCTAGTCTGCTGCTTATCACGATCCTGTCTGGATGCAATCTATCCGGCAAGCAGGAAGCAACGGCAGAAAGTGCCTCATATACGCAGTTGGTCGATGCTGAGAATTCATCCTCTGGTAACTCTGATTGCTGCAGTGCATTGATCGAGGCGATGGAAGCGGAATCAAAATAAATTGGTATTATCATATTCATTAAGACAAAAGGAGAAGTATTTATGAAAACAAAACGAATTACAGCGATTGTGCTGAGCGCACTGGTTGCACTCAGCCTGACCGGATGCGGTGCATCGGACAACAGCACTTCAACGTCTGCCGATACAGCGGGGTGCGGAGATGACTATGTTCTGAAAATCGGTGAGGCACAAGGGGCTTTATGCCATGCACCGCTGCAGGTTGCGATGGAGAAAGGCTTTTTGGATGAAGAAGGCGTCAACTGGGAGCGGATTGATTTCGGAAACGGAGATATTCAGGCCGCTTTGGGCGCAGGAACCATTGATGCAGGCTTTGGTCTGATCGGAAAGTTTATACAGCCGATTGAAAGTGGACTGAACATGGTTGTAACTGCTGGCATGCATACGGGCTGCACGAAGATTTTGGTTCGTCCGGATTCTGGTATTACATCCATTGCTGATTTAAAGGGGAAGAGCATCGGTGTCAGCTCATTGGCAGGTTCTGAGGCTGTCACTGCCAAACGCGCTCTGTATGCGGAAGGAATTGACATCAATGCGGATGGCGGCGAAGTCGAATTTGCTGTGTACAGTCTAACCGATCAGCCGGTTGCGTTGCAAAACGGTGCAGTGGATGCGATTGCCACTCCCGATCCGATAGCGTCTACAGCGGAGGAAGAATATGGACTGACTGTATTGCTGGATACGGCAACGACAGAACCGTATGCGAGCGAATACTGCTGCGTAAGCTTTGTTTCTACGGAAGTTGCTGAGGAGCATCCGCTGGTTGCCGCTGCATTCACGCGTGCGGTACTAAAGGCATCAGCATGGGTTGATGAACATCCGGAGGAAACAGCACAGATGCAGATTGATGCAGAATATGTAGCTGGCGACGTTGATTTTAATGCCTCCGTCCTCAAGAGCTATCAATATATTCCGAGTGTACAGGGAGGCTATGATGCGCTGGTGAATGTCTCTGAGGACTTACAGAGGATTGGCGTTTTGAAGGAAAGCACTGATCTGGATGCACTGGTGGAACGGTCTTTCGCGTTCTTTGATGATGTGCCGGATTCTTATGCCCCAGGTGGACTCAAATTGCAATAACAAGTTGAGCATTTTGTTGTGTTAGAGGGTCATCAATCTGACCTTGGCAGACCCTGAGCCAGGGAAGTATGGAGAAACAGGATGTAGCCGCCTGCGGAGCAGGTTGCCTTGACAGGTGGTTGGCGGCCTGTTATCATCGACCGGGCGATGGGGGCGCCGTGTGGATCTCTCTGACCTCGTTGCCCATCGCCAGAACGCACGCAACAGGCCGACGGCCTCCTGTCAAGGTCGGCGGATGGTTACGCAGCATAGATAGCATCCATCTCCGAATCGAAGGCTTCATCTGGTGTCCGATAGCCCAGAATCTTACGGGGAAGCGCATTTGCCCAAAGCTCAACAGACAGGATATCATCTGCGCTATAAGAATCCATACGTTTGCCCTTGGGCAGACAACGGCGGATCAGGCCATTATGATTTTCAATGCTGCCTTTTTCCCAGGAACTGTAGGGGTGTGCAAAGTAAACCTTCCAGCAATGCACGGCCGGCACAGGAATCCAGAGACCAGCCATCTTCCCTGAAATACTTGTCCACATATTGAAGAAATGGACGCTTTTCCAGCGCATCATAATGACGGCAGCTATGGCTTCTGTTTTCCTGATACGCTTTCCAGGCAGTCTTCGCCTTAAAACGATACACCTTGCCATTGTACAGCGGCGTCATGCCTTTCCGGATGATATTGCGTACCGTGTTGGGAGAGCAATGCAGTTCCTTCTGTGCAATGGCATTGGCTTTCCAGCCATCCTTCAGCCGCAGCTCAATCAGGATATAATCTTCGTAACTCAGGTGTTTACCTTTTTCATGGCTTGTGATATGATTGGAATAGTCCATAGTGATTGCCTCTTTTCTGTGTTGATCGTTTTAGCAGATTGATTCTAACACAGAGGCCCTCGCTATGGACCTTTTTATTCGTTTAAATGCGCAACTTCATTTTACAATGCGCGTACCGTAGATGGAGATACATTCACACCGGTATCCTGATGTTCGGTGTTTGACGGAAGCAGGCAAGGATAGTTTTACATCGCTTGGGCCAGTAATTCATATAGTTCAAAGCGCATCGGAGTATACTCCGATGCGCTTTTCCGATGTTTGTTTTCCGATCGTCTGTTTTTAACAATTCAAAAGGCGTAGACGGCGATCACTGGTCTTCTTTCGGTCATTTCTTTCTTACGGGATAGCAGACCTCCGTGACAAATTCATCGGGATTCTGTGTTTCATGTGGGCTTATGTGATAAATGTTGAACATGGTACCATTATAGTCGTATCCGTTTTCCTCAATCCATGCGGCTACGGCTGCGTAGACATCGCTGATTTGTTCATAGCCCCCTTGGAAGATAGCACTGGCAATGGTGACAGCTGGAAGTGTTTGAAAGGTCACATGTTCTGTATTGGGATAGGTTCCCTTCACGGTTTTCTGAGCCTCAACTTCAATGTCATGTTCTTTGTACTCGCCGTCGAGATAGGCAACACAGCAATAGCATGGTTCATCCGGGACAAGATTCATCGTTTCGGTCTCGCGGCGAAGCAGTTCCCAGACCATCCTTTCCTGTTCATAATGGGGGAGTGTCATCCGAACGGTTGCGGCATAGCGTTCCGGCATAGTCTTGATTGTTACGTTATACTTCATGGTTTCTTCCTTTCTCAGCCGTTTTCTGGCTGTGTCCAGAAGCCTCAGTTTCTGCGCTGTTTCGTGAAGGCTTGCTTCCAGTTCCTTTTGATGAATGCTAAGAAATTTGTCCAATTTTTCACGATCATCATATGTGTAAAGAATCTCTCGGATGGTTGAAAGGCCAAATCCCATATCTTTTAGGGCAGTGATCCTGCACACAATCGGCAATTGTGATTCGCTGTAATAACGATACCCGGTAAAACGGTCAATCGTTTGTGGCTTAAGAAGGCCGATCTCATCATAGTGGCGCAGCATACGAGTGCTTACTCTGG
>CAYLXH010000111.1:0-6746 GCA_964387535.1 uncultured Butyricicoccus sp.
TTCGTTTGCCAATATTGCAATCCAGGCTTCCATCAACACATTCGGCAGTGTATTGCTTGCGGGAAACTCGGCGGCGGCCAGCATTGAAGGATTCATCTATCTCCCGATCAATGGATTTTATCAGGCAGTCATGCCGTTTATTAGCCAAAATGTGGGTGCAAAACAATACCATAGACTAAACCGTGTATTCTGGTCTGCTGCGCTGTCTGTTCTGGTTGTCGGAGAAGTACTGGGTATCGGCAGCATTTTGCTCTCAAAACCGTTGCTTAGCATTTTTACGTCTGATCCGGCAGTTATTGCAGCAGGGCAGATTCGATTCCATTCGTATTTTGCGATTTACGGATTGTATGGAGTGATGGAAGTGCTGGTAGGTTCCATCCGTGGGCTGGGTTATTCTACCCTGCCGACGATTGTTTATGTCGGTGGAATCTGTGGAGTTCGTCTGACTTGGCTGGCGACAGTATTTCAGATGGAACAGTTTCACACAATTCAGACGGCATATTATACGTTTCCGGTATCCTGGTTTGTCACACTCCCGATCCTCGCGGTATGCTATGCCTATGCATATCGGAATTTGAGAAAAAAAGTGGATGTGTGTTGACGATACAATGGATATCGCTGTGGACGATGAGTCGTTCACAGCGATATTTTTGTTGGATGAACAAGAGATGGTACAAAGAACGGTGATTTGGATGGTATCAGAGAGCGGTTGATATCGTGTGTTCTTGTAAAGCGTGAAGCTTACAGTTCCCTTTTGCCGATGCGCTCCAATCATTGTGAAAGAACGGAATGAATATCCGCATTCATATTGTTATGCTGCACGCATATGACTGGATGAAGAGAACAGTCACGCATGATTAATGTCAGTCAAAAAGTATTGACGGCCCAATTGCGACAGATGGAAGATAGAGGTCTTTTGACCCGCACAGTTTATCCGGAAGTGTCTCCTCGGGCGGAATACACATTGACGGAACTTGGCGATAGTTTACAACCTGTTTTAGATGCTATGCAGGAGTGGGGAGAGCATTATAAGGAGTCAGAATGAATGGCAAAAATAATCCACCCGGATTGTTTTTATTTATTCGTGTAGCTTTTTTACCGCGCTCCAGAAATTGCGTATTCGCTGAACCGCTGTTGTTATAGGAACAGATAGTATATGATCCACGAAAACGTGTCTCATTGACACTGCGATGATTGACAATTCTCCGCTTTGGAACTTATAATAAATAGTAAAATAAAATATGATTGGTATTGTTGTTCAGGAGGGGATTGATATGAAGAAACGCTTATATCGCATTGAGCAAGGAAAAATGATTGCCGGTGTTTGTGGGGGCGTAGCGGAGTATTTTGATGTAGATCCTACGCTGGTCCGTCTGGCGTGGATTATTTTCTGTGCCTGTGGTGGAAGCGGCATTTTAGCCTATCTTGTTGCTGCGATTGTTATACCGCGACAAGATATGATTTCGTACTGAATATATCTATGAAATACACCGTGCCATACCATGGCACGGTGTGCTGTTTTACAGGAGAAGGGGGGATTTATGCTGTTTTTTTCGCTAAAAAATGCATGGGGGTCGATTGACAGGAAGAAATGGTTGTACTATAATAAATTCCGAACGAGTATTTAAGCCAAAACTCAAACTAATGTTGTTTACAGGAGGAATAAATGTATTATGGCTGAATCGAAAATTTTCTATCAGGAAGATTGTAATCTGGCAATGCTGGACGGCAAGACGATCGCAATCATCGGTTATGGCAGCCAGGGACATGCACACGCTCTGAACCTGAAAGAGTCGGGTTGCCATGTTGTGATTGGTCTGTATGAGGGCTCCAAGTCTTGGGACAAAGCTGTTAAGCAGGGCTTTGAAGTATATACTGCAGCAGAGGCTGCAAAGCAGGCTGATATTATCATGATTCTGATCAATGATGAGAAGCAGGCTGACATGTATAAGAATGATATTGAGCCGAATCTGGAAGCTGGCAACATGCTGATGTTTGCACATGGCTTCAACATTCATTTCGGCTGCATCAAGCCGCCGAAGGATGTCGATGTCACCATGATTGCTCCGAAGGGACCGGGACACACCGTTCGTTCTGAGTATCAGGCTGGCAAGGGCGTTCCGTGCCTGATCGCTGTGGAGCAGGATGCTACGGGCAAGGCACAGGAGATTGCTCTGGCTTATGCACTGGGCATTGGCGGCGCTCGTGCCGGTGTTCTGGAGACTACATTCCGTACCGAGACCGAGACGGATCTGTTCGGTGAGCAGGCCGTTCTGTGCGGTGGTGTCTGCGCCCTGATGCAGGCAGGCTATGAGACTTTGTGTGAGGCTGGTTATGATCCGCGCAATGCTTACTTTGAGTGCATCCATGAGATGAAGCTGATTGTCGACCTGATTTATCAGTCCGGTTTTGCTGGCATGCGTTATTCGATTTCCAATACAGCAGAATACGGTGATTACGTGACGGGTCCGAAGATCATCACGGAGGATACCAAGAAGGCAATGAAGAAGATCCTGTCTGATATTCAGGATGGTACTTTTGCTAAGGAATTCCTGCTGGATATGTCCCCGGCTGGCCGCCAGGTACACTTCAGTGCCCTGAGAAAGCTCGCTACGGAGCATCCGTCTGAGGCAGTTGGTGAAGAGATTCGTAAGCTGTACAGCTGGAATAACGAGGATGACAAGCTCATCAACAACTAATTGCAGCGTTATACTGGCAACATAGATACAAAATCAAAGGCATCTCCCATGGAACATGGGAGATGCCTTTTGGCTGTCTGAAAAATAGTGCGTGTTGTGTCTGTAACAAACAAGAGCTAGGGATAGGAAAATACAATGTATATTCAAGCAAAAGTATCATATGGTGAAAAACAAGGTGATACCGTAGGCAAGAAAGTATCCTCCGACGATAAGGACTGCAGCGCCGAGTAAAGTAAGGATTCCTTTGAGGATCTTTTTTTTGTTTAATTTTTCTCGAAGTTGTTGCATAAAAATAGCCTCCTCTGCGCATAAATCATAGCACAGAATAATGAGCAAATCAATCCATAGAGTGGGAAGAATGGATGAATTTTGAGAAAAACGGACAGTATCTTGCGGAAAGGATTGACAGAGTAGAATGAGTATGACATAATATATAAAAAGGTTTTGAAAACTACATTTGAGGTAATGACAATGAATAAACAAAAGATTGCGCTGTTAATTGATTCCGGATGCGATTTGGAAGCGAGTTATTGTAAGAAGAATTCCATCTATACGCTACCGTTTATTATTGGCTATGAGGGAGAAGAACGTTTGGATGGCGTAATGGATCCTATGGAAGTCTACCGCCGTTTTCCGGACGAGATCCCGAAGACCTCGACTCCGTCACTTCAAACCGTGGAGGACACAGTACAACGTATCCTTGCCGATGGTTACGAGAGTATTATTGCGATTGATGTCTCCAATAAGCTGAGCAGTACCATTTCCACGGTGTCAATCGTACTGGCAGAGCATCCGGAGATTCCGTCATTTGTGCTGGATAGTAAAAATATTTCGATTGGATCTGGCCTGCTTGTCATGTGGGCGGCACAGAAGATTAAAGAGGGTATGGAATTTGAGCAGCTGATCCGCTATCTCCCGGAAAAAGTTCGAGACTCTGCAGTATTCTTTTATATGGATACATTGGATTACCTCAAGGCTGGTGGACGTATCGGATTGGTGACTTCCGTGGTAGGAAGTCTGCTCAAGATCCGTCCGATTATTACCTGCAATGAGCACGGTGAATACCACACGGTAGCATTGATTCGTGGTGATAAAAATGCGAAGAAAAAGCTGCTGGAGTTAGTCTCGAATTATGCGGGAGAGAATCCGGCTTGGCTTGGCTTGATGAATGGTGCAGCTCCAGATGAAGCGGTGCTGATGAAAAAGTCGCTGAAAAAGGAACTGGGAACGAGCAACATTGTGTCAGAACACCAGATTACTGCTTCTCTTGCGGTACACACGGGGCCGGGCTTGCTGGGTGTCGGAGTCTTGCGTAATCCATAATGAAACATAGATCATTTGCGATGTCTGATTTTATAGTCAGGCATCGCTTTTTGGTTCTGTGTAAACAGGAAGCAGCGAAATGAGGCAACTCCTCATCCCACTGCTTGTGTAAAACATATGGCTCTGCGTTTACGAAATATGGTTTATTCTTTGGGAACAGATTGCTCCATCTGTGCCAATTCGGTCTGGAGATCTTCCTTGATTTCCTCGATTCGTTTAATAATCGCTGTAATGGATTCAATTTCACTTCGAACTTTGAGTTTTTCGCCGTGAAGCTGCTCATGTTCTTTGGCTTTACGTACCTGCACTTTAATATCGTTGTGGAATACTGCTTTAAAGATCGTGCGGACAAGCGGCTGAATAAAAAACATCTGTGTAAAAAAAGCGAATGGGAAGTTGAAGCACATTAGCTTCAGCCAGGAAGCCAGAAAGTGAATGAGAGAAAAGCCTTCAAAATATGGATAATAGAGGAATGAGGCAATAAAACTCATGGTAGGACACATCAGACCTACGGTTGCACAGATAATAGCGGATTCGAACAGCATGGGATGATTGCGGCGTGGGTCAAAGATGCGGGATGCCAGCCGGAACGAACAGGGACTTCCCATTATCATTTCCAGGCAGAAAGCGAACAAAAATTCAACCAGAATTACTGACCAGATAGGAAGATAGCGGCCAAACATGTAAACTCCATGCTGTTGACGGATGGCATCCAGAACACTGCTTGTTCCAGTAGCTTGCATCAGTGCGGTGCCGTTCACAACGTACAGACTGAAGAATACATAGGCGTGAACTGTGATAATCACCGTGACGAAGGCAAAAAACATTCTTTGAAATTGATTTCTTGGCATACGATAGACTCCTTTGCCTGATTGATAGATTAGTTGATTGTTTTGGAAAAAGAAAAGACACCGCAGTGCATTGCAACGGATTGCGTTCTTTCGATACCGTAATCAGATTTATGTGCAAAGCACTACATGTGTCGTTCGTTGTCTCTATTCCATTTTGCCTGATTAATGTACCATCAAAGTGTGGGTTCTGTCAAAGGAGAAAATATCTAATTTTTGATGGGAAAGAAATGAAAAATTTGAACTTGTGCTGTGCATTGTAGAGGAGTGGAGTGATGGGGACATGGGAGAGAATGGTACGATGAGAGGAATTGTAAAGCAGAGAAAAATATGATAAGATAGATGAGCACGGAATGATCTCAGGAGGCTTCAGATATGATTTCATTGATTGTGGCATATGCACAGGGACGAGTGATTGGGTGCGATGGACGAATACCGTGGAACATACCTGAAGACAAGAAACGGTTTCGCGAATTGACAACAGGAAATGTGGTTGTTATGGGACGCCGGACATATGAAGAAATCGGCTGTCCACTGCCAAACCGTGACACGGTTTTGATTTCCTCAACTGTTCATGTGGAGGAAGAGCATGGTATAACGGTACGCACGCTTCGAGATGCGCTGGAATGGGCAGCAGGCCGGGAGGTCTTTATTTGTGGAGGAGAACAGCTATATCGAGAGGCCTTGCCGCTTGCCGATCGGCTGTATCTGACAGAGGTTACAGCAGACGTGGTCGGAGATCGCTATTTTCCGGAATTTAACGCGGAGGAGTATTTTCTGACCGAAGAAGAGACTGTTTCGGGAAGCGTTCCGTGCATCTTTCGGACGTATGAGCGCTGCCCAATGCTGCCGGAGCAGGCGCAGAATTATGTCAATGCGATTGCACAGGAAAGCGGCATCGTTTTGGGACTGGAGCCATTGAAAGAGCTGCTGGCGAGGCTGGGAAATCCGCAGAACCGTACTCGATTTTTGCATATTGCGGGGACAAACGGCAAGGGATCGGTTGGAGCGATGCTGCGCACCGTGCTGAGTCGGGCGGGATATCGTGTGGGGCAGTATTCCTCTCCTGCGGTATTTGATCCGATGGAGCAGTGGAGAATCAACGATGGGTGGATTACCCCGGAAGAGTATGCTGGCCTGATGTCGCGCATTCAGCGACAGAGGGATGCGATGCTGCGGGAAGGCCGGGCGGTTCCCACCGCATTTGAGATAGAAACAGCACTTGCATTTTTATATTTTTCTGAACATCATTGTGATATGGCGATCCTGGAATGCGGCATGGGAGGCCGTGATGACGCAACAAATGTGATTGAGACAACGTTAGTCAGCTTGCTGACATCAATTGGATTGGATCACACACGCTTTCTTGGGGGAACAATCGAAGAGATTGCTGAGGCAAAAGGTGGGATTGTCCGACCGGAAATTCCCGTTGTCATGCAGGGACAGGGGCGTGAGGTGGAGCAGGTGATTCATCATATCTGCTGTGCAAACAACAGCCCGTTTGTGCGGACAAAGCCGGAAGAAATTACGCAGGTTTCCGGTGGATGGGATGGTATGACGTTTCAGTATGCTGGGACGATATGGCATACTTCGTTGATGGGAAGTTGGCAGGTTCACAATGCCGTCCAAGTGATTGAGGCTGTGAAGGTACTCAACCGATTGGGGATTCGGGTAGAAGAGAACTGCGTTCGGGAAGGATTGATGGATGTCTGCTGGCCTGGACGGATGGAGATCATTCGGACAGCGCCGCACGTTGTGTTGGACGGTGCTCATAATCCCGATGCAGCGCGCCGTCTGCGAGAGACGCTGCAAATGCAGTCTGTGAGGGAATGTGGCCGCTTGATTCTGGTGATGGGAGTGCTTGCCGACAAAGACT
>CAYLXH010000112.1:0-5813 GCA_964387535.1 uncultured Butyricicoccus sp.
GTGCATTTTTCTTAATCTGCGTCTGGTACTCCTTAAATTCCGGCTTGAGTGCTTCGCCGAAGCAGACCGCCTTCGCTGCGATCACATGCATCAGCGGACCGCCCTGTGTGCCCGGGAAAATCGCCGAGTTAAACTTCTTGGCGAGAGCCTCATCATTGGTCAGGATACAGCCACCGCGCGGTCCACGCAGCGTCTTATGCGTCGTTGTGGTGACAACATCGGCATAATCCACCGGATTCATGTGCTCTCCTGCGGCGACCAGACCGGCAATGTGTGCCATATCGACAAACAGATATGCACCGACTTCCTTGGCAATCGCAGCGAACCGATCAAAGTAAATTTCACGCGGATACGCCGACGCGCCGGCGATAATCATCTTCGGCTTGTACTCCAGTGCCTTCTGACGGACGTCCTCATAGTCAATAAACCCGTTATCATCCACACCATATGCCACCATGTGGTACAACTTACCGGACTGATTGGCCGGAGATCCATGGGTCAGATGTCCGCCGTTGTCCAGGCTCATGCCGAGAACCGTGTCACCCGGCTGACACAGCGCCTGATACACTGCCATGTTCGCCTGTGCACCGGAGTGCGGCTGAACGTTGGCAAACTTGGCGCCGAAAATCTTACATACGCGCTCAATCGCGATGTTCTCGACAACATCAACGCACTCACAGCCGCCGTAATACCGCTTTCCCGGGTATCCCTCTGCGTATTTGTTGGTCAGTACGCTTCCCATTGCCGACATGACAGCCGGAGAGACCACGTTCTCCGATGCGATGAGCTCAATGTTTCTGCACTGACGATCATATTCCTTACGGATCGCAGCGCCCACATCCGGATCCACGCTGCTGATAAACTCCATATTCTCTTCAATTCTGCGTGCTTCAGCCATGTTTGTTCCTCCATTGGTCAAAGATGAATTCAGATAACTCTATTAAATCAGGAAATCCCCCTATTTTCAAGGGCATTTTCCTCCTTTATCGCTTTTTCCCTTTAATGCATTACAAATTTTGTGCCCTTTTGCAAAAATTTGTGCACTTTTTTCCTCGGTTTCGTATCATTTGTTCCGCCTTTCTCGCTCCCCGGACACTGTGTTCGTTGTTTTGTTTTGTCGTTATTTGTGATATACTGATATTATATTTGGACATCCGTCCACACCGACTATTCTCCCGCAGCAGGAGTACGTTTCTCCTCATGTCACATCCCTTTCCGGACTGATCACTGCAACCGCAAGGAGGTTGATTGTATTGACACCACAAGAACGCGCCGAACGCGCCGTCATTCTGCTGGAGCAGGAGTACCCCGACGCCATCTGCGCGCTGACGTATCAAAAGGACTATGAGCTGTTATTTGCTACCCGGCTGTCCGCACAATGCACCGACGCCCGTGTCAACATTGTGACCCAAGAGCTGTACCGTGTATTCCCGACACTCGAATCCTTTGCCCAGGCGGAGCCCGCTGATATCGAGGCAATCATCCGCCCCTGCGGCCTCGGAAACTCCAAGGCGCGGGACATCCACGCTGCCGCACAATATCTGTTGGAGCACCACGACGGAGTGGTGCCGGGCACGATGGCGGAGCTCCTTAAGATTCCCGGGGTCGGACGCAAGACGGCAAACCTGATTCTCGGCGACATCTTCCACAAGCCGGCGATTGTCACGGACACTCACTGCATCCGCCTGTCTAACCGCATCGGCCTGGTTGATGGCATAAAAGAACCGGGCAAAGTGGAGAAAGCACTGCTCCCTATCGTTCCACCCGAAGCCTCTTCGGATTTTTGCCATCGCCTTGTCCTGCACGGACGAGCAGTCTGCACCGCCCGCAAGGCGCACTGTGAGCGGTGCTGTCTGGCGGACATCTGCAAAACAGCACAGGAATGTTAACTTCTTCCATACAGCAAAAAGCATCTGGCATGATTGGCATGTCAGATGCTCTTTTTGTGTTTATCGTCGGCTTTTTGTCGGAAAAACAGGAATCTGGAGTTAGAAATTGATGCACTGCGCATTTCAAATGAAATATAAAATAAATATAATTTGAATTTCAACATGAATTTTATTATAATATATAAAACTATTTTTATGTGCTACAAATGATATTCCCGTCCCAGGAATACTATTGTCATGGGACAGAAATATTGCAAACCTTATCGACAAAGGAGGACGACAGTCATGAGAAAATTTAAAATTCCGAACATTCCTTCCACGGAATCTAAGAGCATCCGCTTTCCGGTAGACGTAATCTCTCAGGTGGAAGAGGCCATCCGTGGCACGAACTGCACGTTCTCCGCTTTTGTGGTCGAGGCAGTCCGCGTCGCATTGGAAAATCTCAATGAGGATGACGAAGACAACGTCTGAGCCGTTACATTCCCAAAAACAATCCAGGGCGGCAGAACTCCATTGGTTCCGCCGCCCTGCACCGTTTCCGCTTACGATTTCCGGGAAAACAGCTTGCCAAATGCCCAGCGCGAAAACGGGGCCGCTGCAAACATATTCCAGAAAAATGCCATCGGGAAATTTTTCAGCACCGTACCGACCCAGATCGCCGGAAGCTGCCAGACCGCCTCTCCCGCCAAAATCACGTTGAACAGAATCGATGCCACCAAACTCATCGTCGGACACATCACTGCAATCGTGCCCGCCTGACGCATTAGCTGGCAGAAATACGGATTATCTCGTTCCGGATCGCTGTGCCGCTGCATAAATCGGGCCCCCATACGATTGCCCCACAGACTGGAAAACACATAGACAAAAATCCCCATGTACAACGCCTCAATCAAAGCATCCAAAAAGATATCATTTGTCATCGAACTGAATCCACCAGCATTTTGATGAATTCCCTTTTTGATTGCAATGTTATACACCTCCATTCCATAGGCCATCGAATACGACATTAATAGCCCGAATACCACCATTTGAAACCGATTTTTGAACATACAGCTACCTCCTTGCAAAAAAATAAAAGCGTATATGACAGAAATTTCTGTCATATACGCTTTGCTGCTAATGTATTGGTTCGCTACGCGTCGTTTTTGTTATACCACACCGACGCGAAAAAAGTCAAGAGACGTTATCTGCAATCTCGCGGCTGCCCTGCGTTACAGCGATTCCGCTTCCTCTTCGGCCGAAACGCGCAGAGGCCCGACCTTTTCCAAGGCGTCAAATTTCTCGCGGTTATTTTCATAAATGATACGCAGACCCTCCAGCGTCAATTCCGGCGCAACATCAGTAATGCAGCTGCAGTACTCCTTCATCATGCGCCCCATCCCGCCGGTTGCAACCACGCGGCAGGTTTCTCCGCCTTCCAGCTCTTGTCTCATCTCTTTTACGGTTCCCTCAATGGCACCGACATAACCGCGCACCGCACCCGACTGCATGCTCATCACCGTATTGGTTCCGATTGCCTTTGGCGGGCGAACAATGTCGACACGCGGTAATTTGGACGTTTTCTGGAACAACGCTTCCATCGCCACCTTAATCCCGGGAAAAATCGCGCCGCCGAGGTAAGCACCTTCCTTATCAATGACATCAAACGTCATTGCTGTGCCAATATCAATGATAATCAGGGGCGTTCCATATCGGCGAACTGCAGAAACGACATTCACCAAGCGATCCACGCCAACTTCCTTGGGATTGTCATACTTGTTCACCAGCCCGGTATCAATATCCCGATTCACAATCAACGGCTGAACACCGACATACTTTCGAATCGCATTAATCAGCGTATACATTACCGTCGGCACAACCGATGCAATAATGACGGAATCCGTGTCGCTGATGTGCAGCCCCATGAACGTATAATACATATGAATCTGCATCCCCAGTTCATCCGAGGTGCACTGCGCCGTGGTGGACAGTCGGAAACTGCCTACCAGTTCCTCCCCGCGAAAAATACCAAATACGGTATTGGTATTGCCAACATCTATCGCTAAAAGCATAGTCGTTCTCACTCTCCAAACCTTACATGAGGTTTTTTATCGTTGTTTTCTATATCGGTCAAAGATACTTTGCCGGCTCGGCGGCTCTACATGCACAATCTCCAGCTTCGGTGCTTGCCCGTTCAACAGAAGAATCCGCAGATACGACGGTTGTTCACAGCGCGGCATGGAGATGCTCCCCGGATTGGCGACAATGACTCCGTTCTGATGCTCTACCAACGATTCATGGGTGTGTCCAAACAGCGCCACCTGGCATCCGCGTTCCCGCGCCGCCGCTGCCATATGGTCTGTCGTGCGCCGGACCGCATGGCGGTGTCCATGTGCCAGGAAAAATCGGATTTCCCCGACCGTTACAATCTCTTCCTCCGGGGCCTCACTGCGCCAGTCATTATTGCCGCACACATTGACCAACGGAATCTCCGGAAATACCGAGCAGAGATCGACGGTATCATAAACCATGTCTCCTAGATGAAACAGCATGTCCGGCTGTTCCTCCTCAATGCAGTCAATCATTCGCATCGTCATGCCATGGGAATCCGAAAAAACCAGAATTTTCATGTCATACCCCATTCCCCGTATCCTGTTGCTCATAGTCCTTATCAATATACACTATTTCTCCCATAAAGTCAAAGCACATTTTCGCCCTCTGCCTCGTATACTGATACTGTAATCGTTTGCGAGGAGGAATCCATATGGCTAATGATGAATTACAGCAGCTGCTGAACACGTTATCCGCCCAAACTGGGCGATCCATGCCGTGCGCGGATCAGGTCGAGAGCTTTTTACAGTCTCCAGCCAGTCGGGTGCTGCTCCAATCCCTGCTCGGATCCCAATCAGAATCCCTGTACTCCGCCGCCTCTATGGCCAAATCCGGAGATTATCGCAGTGCATCCCATCTGCTGCAGCAATTTATCACAACTCCCGAAGGCCAGGCACTGCTGCAGAGACTGTCACAGAACGGAGAATAACTATGAGTGATTCCATTCTGTCCAACATTCTGGATGATCCAGAAGCAATGAAGAAAATCACCGAACTGGCTGGACAATTTGCCTCGAAAAGTCCAGCCGGCTCCTCCCCGTCTTCCTCATCGCTCCCACAAGCGGATCCCGCATCAGAGCTGATGCAGAAGGCGGTCCCATTGCTGACTAGTATTGCCCGCAGCGGACAGCAGGCGGCGGATCCAGACCGTCTGCGCCTGCTGACCGCATTAAAGCCGTTTGTCTCGGCCTCTGCGGCATCCCAGTTCGAGCACGCAGTCCGCCTGCTCTCCGTCGCTCATATGACCCGCACCGCAGCCTCACAAATTCTGTCCCAGGACAGTCCATCCAAGGAGGTCTGACGATGTATAACTATTACTTGGACCAGGTTCCCATCGACGTCACTCCGGAACCGGTCAGAGAACCGTCCAGAGAAAAGGTTTCCGCCCCGGCGCACAACAGCAGCCTGCTGTCTCTCCTGTCGCATCTGGGGCAAAAAAACGGCCTGAATGACCTGCTCTCCGGAGAAAATCTGATCGTCCTGGCCGCTATTGCTTTTTTATCCTACGGAGACGAGAGCTTGGACAGCGAACTGTTCGCTCTTGCCGTCCTGTTTCTGCTCATTGGTCTGTAATGCCTTCCCTGTCCCGCAGCATCACCTGCGCCGTCCGACTGAGCCGCGCAAACTCTTCGAGGCTGAGCTTTTCTCCGCGGATTCGCGGATCAAAGCCGCTGTCCACAATCAGTTGCACAATCCCCTCTTTTCCCAGTGTCTGGCCCAGCGCAGAACCCAGCGCATTTGCCAGCGTCTTACGCCGCTGACCAAACGAAGCTTTAATCAGCGAGAAGAACAGCGCCTCATCTCCTGGGTCAACCGGCGGATGCGAATAAGGAAC
>CAYLXH010000112.1:5823-6712 GCA_964387535.1 uncultured Butyricicoccus sp.
GCCGTACCACCGCAGAGTCGACTTTGGGCTGCGGTACAAAACAACTGCGTGGTACCTCGAACAAAATCTCGGCCGCTGCATGGTACTGCACATACAGGGAAAACGCGCTGTAATCCTTGGCACCCGCTTTGGAACAGATACGCTGCGCAACCTCTTTTTGCACCATGACTGTAATCGACGCAAATACTCCGCTGTCCAGCAGCGCGGAAATCGCCGGTGTCGTGATATAATACGGTAAATTCGCGCACGCATGTACCGCACGGTCTCCAAACTGTTCGGCGCACAGCGAGGCAAAATCACACTGCAATACATCTCCCTGTACAATATTCACATTGTCACAGCCTGCCAACGTCTCTTCGAGAACGGGAAACAGGGCACGGTCCAGTTCGATCGCACACACCCGCCCTGCACAGCGCGACAGCTCCTGCGTCAGGCAGCCCATACCAGGTCCGACTTCCAATGCCGCACTCTCTGCGTCAACACCGCACTCTGCCGCAATGCGCGCAGGAACCCACGCCTCTGTCAGGAAATTTTGTCCCAATGATTTGGAGAAATGAAATCCGTGGCGCGTCAACACCTCACGAATCACGTCTCGATTACAAAGATCCATTCGGAATACTCCTTATTTTTGATGTTGTTTTATTATACCGCCTCCGCCTGTTTCTTGGCAATACAGTGATTCATATTCTGTAAAATCCTACGAAAACCATTGACAAAATGGAAGAAATAGCATATAATTTTTTAAAATACTTCTAAAATTAAGGAGGACACGATCATGAGCAAGTACGCTGGAACTCAGACAGAAAAAAATCTGGAAGCCGCTTTCGCAGGAGAATCCCAGGCACGCAATAAATATACCTATTTTGCTTCGGTAGCAAAACAAGAGGGC
>CAYLXH010000113.1:0-6676 GCA_964387535.1 uncultured Butyricicoccus sp.
GATTCGGATTCGTATTCCTCAATATGAATCGACGTGTATACGTCGTCGCGGACCAGGCGCTCGTTGAGCAGAACGGCGTCCTCGTAGTTGTAGCCTTCCCACGTCATGAAGCCGATCAGCGCATTCTTGCCCAGTGCAACCTCACCGTTGCAGGTAGACGGACCGTCTGCCAAAACATCGCCCTTCTTGACGCGTTCGCCCAGAGAGACGATCGGGCGCTGGTTGATACAGGTGGACTGGTTGGAGCGCAGGAACTTGGTCAGCTGATAGGTCTTTTCGCCCATCGCATCGTACTTGACGCTGATCTCGCGCGCCGTGACGCGCGTCACCGTGCCGTCACCCTCTGCCAGCGGAACAATACCGGAGTCCACACAGCACTTGTATTCCATGCCGGTGCCGACAGCCGGAGAATCCGTCTTGAGCAGCGGAACCGCCTGACGCTGCATGTTCGCACCCATCAGCGCACGGTTTGCGTCATCGTGCTCCAGGAACGGAATCATTGCCGTCGCAACTGATACCATCATGCGCGGCGAAACGTCCATCAGATCGACCTCATGGCGGTCTACCTCGACGATTTCATCGCGGCGGCGGCAGGTAATACGTGGATTTGCCAGACAGCCGTTCTCATCCAGCGGCTCATACGCCTGGCAAACGGTGTACTCATCCTCAATGTCTGCAGTCAGATACTCGACCTCATCCGTGACCTTGCCGGTTTCCTTGTCAATGCGACGGTACGGCGCTTCGATAAAGCCGAAGTCGTTGACACGCGCATACGTTGCCAGATAGGAAATCAGACCGATGTTCGGACCTTCCGGCGTCTCAATCGGGCACAGTCTGCCGTAGTGGCTGTAATGAACGTCTCGCACTTCGAACGACGCGCGGTCACGGGACAGACCGCCCGGGCCAAGGGCGGACATACGGCGCTTGTGCGTCAGCTCCGCCAGCGGATTGGTCTGGTCCATAAACTGGGACAGCGGTGAGGAACCAAAGAATTCCTTGATTGCTGCCGTGACCGGACGAATGTTAATCAGCGACTGCGGAGTCACCACGTCCAGATCAGTGATGACCATGCGCTCACGGATCACGCGCTCCATACGCGAGAAGCCAATGCGGAACTGGTTCTGCAGCAGCTCACCGACGCAGCGCAGGCGACGGTTGCCCAGATGGTCGATGTCATCCGTCGTGCCGATGCCGTGACCGAGGTTCAGCAGGTAGCAGATGGACGCCAGCATGTCGTCCACAATAATATGCTTTGGAACCAGCTCATCTCTGGACTCCTTGATTCTCTCAATCAGCTCATCCGTGCTCAGGTTCTCATCCAGCAGCTCCTTGAGTACCACAAAGCGGACCTTTTCCTTGATCCCGCACGCTTCCTCCGGATCGAAGTCCACAAAATCCTTCAGATCCACCATGCCATTGGAGAACACCTTGACCTCATTGCTGTCGTTGTCGCGGACAACGACGCCGTGAACGCCGCGGCGGCTGATCTCCTGTGCCTTTTCGCGGGTCAGGACTTCCTCTGCCTCCGCGATAATCTCGCCCGTCATCGGATCCACCGCCGGCTCCACCAGCGTGCGTCCCGTGATGCGGCGGGCAATGTTCAGCTTCTTGTTGTACTTATAGCGGCCAACCGCAGAAATATCGTAACGGCGGGTGTCAAAGAACAGCGCATTGAGCAGATTGCGTGCGGACTCTACCGTCGGCGGCTCGCCCGGACGCAGCTTTTTATACATTTCAATCAGCGCTTCCTCTGCGGTCTTTGCCGTGTCCTTCTCCAGCGTCGCCACAATGCGCTCATCTTCACCGAACATCTCCTTGATCTCCGCGTCGGTCTCTACGCCGATGGCACGGATAAACGAGGTGATCGGAATTTTACGGTTTTTATCAATACGGACATAGAACACATCGTTCGAATCCGTCTCATACTCCAGCCAGGCACCACGGTACGGGATTACCGTGGAGGACAACAGCGGCTTGTCGGTCTTGTCAAGCGTCATGCCGTAGTATACACCCGGAGAACGGACAATCTGGGATACAATGACACGCTCCGCGCCGTTGATAATAAAGGTGCCGGAATCCGTCATACGCGGGAAATCACCCATGAACAGCTCCTGCTCCTTGATCTCACCGGTCTCCCGATAGCGCAGACGCATGCGAACGCGCAGCGGGCTGGCATATGTTGCATCGCGGGCCTTGCACTCTTCGACGGTAAATTTGGACTCTTCATCCAGATGATAGTCAATAAAGGACAGCTCCAAATTACCGGTGTAATCCGTGATGGCCGCCGCATCGGTAAATACCTCACGCAGACCTTCTGTCAGGAACCATTGATAGGATTTCTTCTGAATCTCGATGAGATTCGGCATATCCAGAATCTCCGGAATTCTGGCAAAGCTCTTTCTGGTGACTCGTCCCAACTGGACGTCATGAACATGAACACCATTGATCGTTGCTTCATTTGCCATATTGTATCCATCACTCCGTTTCATATAATATCATGATACGCCTGGCTGCGTATCAATTTTTTTCTCATTTTTCTTGCATCTTTGGAAAAAAGATGCTACAATGTAGATGGGTAAGTTTCTATTTCGTGTAAATAGAAACTATGTTATTTTACCATGTTTTTTTCTTTCTGTCAATCTTGCCCCTTTGTCAACCTCGCCAAAATGGCGAGGTCTTTTTGTTTTTCTTTGGTTTTTTTGCCGCATATTCCACGTTTTTCATCACTTTTTCACGCTTTTTCTCCATGATCTCCTTTTTGCCGTGTCTCAGGCCTCTCTGCTCTCTGAATAGAAAACCGTCCCGGGCAGCAAAGTGCTCGGGACGGTTTTCTATTCAAAAATTTTTCCAAATGACAGACTACATCACAAACAAAACAGGCAGAGACAAGCCGATTCCCACGCCAATCATCAGTGCCGCAGCAAACGAAAACGCCGTCAGCACCATAGCCGCCATCTGACCTCTCTCTCGGAACTGACGCAGCGTGTTCCACGCCATACCGCACACAACAGCCAGTAAAATGCTTGCCAGAATGACACCGAACACCAGCACCACGGCGCCCGCTCCGCTGAATGCACGGCGCAGCAGCCAAACTGCAAAGCCGGAAGCGCAGATCACAATAAAAAACGCAATCATAACGCCGCTTCCGTTGAGTTCGGCCATCGGCACGGATTCTTTCCCCTGGTCCCACTCGTTTTGCTCCTCAACGCGTCTAACCTGATAGGAATACTTCTTTCTATCCGCCACTCTGTCTCCTCCTTTGCTGGTATCATGTTGTTATTTTACCACGAAATACAGCAAAAAGGAACCTTCAATTTGAGCATTCTACCTATTTTCGATGACATTTCGCACAGGCAATCCCGCCTCGCAGAAACGCCAGCGCTCTTTTCCAGCGCTCCCTCACAGACTGCTCTTCCATCCTTTATCAGGCATGGTTTCTTCTTCCAGAACAATTCATTTCGCACCAATCTTTCATTGCATTCCCGTCCATTTATTGGTATCATAAAAGCAGGGTTGTTACATTCCCAAACAATACTATGATTGGGAGGACAAGTGCTATGGCATTTCGCTCACTTTTTCGGCTTTCCGTCCTGCTGCTATGCGTTCCCCTGCTGCATTTCTCATGTGGACTCGCGACAGATCTCGCCAATCTCTCTTCGTTCTCTTATGAGCTCATCGACGGCGGTATCGCCATCACCGGTTACAGCGGAACCGAATCCAGCCTGATTATTCCAGACACGATTGACGGATATACGGTCCTTCGAATCGGCAATCAAGCGTTTGAACAAAATGATACACTGACACAGGTTACGCTTCCCGAAACGCTGACGTCCATTGGTGCCTACGCCTTTCATTCCTGTCATTCACTGACTGAAGTGATCATTCCGTCCCAAACATCCTCGGTCAGCGCCGCCGCATTTGCCTCGTGCAGCAGTCTGGAAGAGATCACCTTCCTCCATCCAACCTGTTCCATCTATGACGCTCCCGCCACAATCAGCGAGTGCGCAGTCATCGTCGGCTACAACAACTCGACCGCGCAGCAATATGCCACAGACTATTCGCGCACCTTTCGCTCCCTTGGCGATGCTCCCTGTACGAATCACTCGTATACCTCGCAGTGCACCAAAGAACCCACTTGCACACAGGAGGGAGAGCTCACCTATGTTTGCTCTCTGTGCGGCGACCGCTACACCGAAGTCATTCCCGCTGCCGGGCACACCCCAGTGGTTCAAGAGGAGATTCCGGCAACTTGTACGGAAGACGGACGAACCTCCTCCACCCGTTGCTCCGTCTGCGGAGAAACTCTCGCGGAGTCCGAGGTCATTTCCGCGCTCGGCCACTCTCCCATCACAGAGCAGGACACTCCCGCTACCTGCACAACACCCGGACACACCGGTGCCACCGTATGTTCGGTCTGCGGAATACTATTGACCGAATCCGAACCCATACCAGCCACCGGCCACAATTGCAGCACCGTGACCACACCGGCAACGCCAAAGGCGGACGGACACATCGACGAGCGCTGTACTGTGTGCGGCACCACAGTCTCCACCAAGACCATCGCCGCTCCGAAAACACTCACCCTGTCCCGAACACTATACACCTATAATCGCTCACAGCGCACGCCATCCGTCAGCGTGTCAGATCGCCGCGGCATCTCCATCCCGTCATCCCATTATACCGTCTCTTATCCGAAATCACGTTCCAACGTCGGCATCTACACCGTGCAGATCACGTTTCTGGGTTCGCAATACAGCGGCACGATGAAAACGACATTTCGCATTCGGCCTGCTTCCACCAAACTCCGTTCCCTCACAGGCAAATCCCGTGGGCTCAAAATTACATGGTACAAACAGACAACACAGACCAGCGGATACCAGCTTCAATACTGTACCCGCAGTTCCTTTCCCAAATCCATTCGGCACACCGTAACGGTATCCGGTAAATCATCCAGCAGCAAAACCATATCCAAGCTCAAGGCAAATAAAACATATTATGTCCGGATCAGAACATACAAAACAATGAGTGACAAAACACGAAATTATTCCGCGTGGTCTTCCGTCAAATCCCAAAAGACCAAACGGTAGCATCCAGACAAAATAGGAGGGCGAAGCAATAGCTCCGCCCTCACAATATGGACTGTTAATTACGCTTCCTTGAATTCACTCTTGCCAAGAGCGCAAATCGGGCACTCCCAATCTGCCGGAAGGTCTTCCCAAGCAGTACCAGGTGCGATGCCGTTATCCGGATCGCCCACAGCCGGATCATACTCATAGCCGCACGGGCATACATACTTTTTCATCTGTTTTGTCCTCTCAAGATAAGAAATTAGCCGAAATAACGATCCAGCAGACCCTTCAGAGCCTTGCCATGGCGAGCTTCGTCGCGAGCCATCTCATGAACCGTATCGTGGATAGCATCCAGGTTCAGAGCCTTTGCACGCTTTGCCAGATCGGTCTTGCCTTCCGTAGCACCGTGCTCTGCCTCAACACGCATCTGCAGGTTCTTCTTGGTGCTGTCGGTAACAACCTCACCCAGCAGCTCGGCAAACTTTGCTGCATGCTCTGCTTCCTCATAAGCAGCCTTTTCCCAATACAGGCCGATCTCCGGATAGCCCTCACGATGAGCAACACGAGCCATTGCCAGATACATGCCAACCTCGGTGCACTCGCCGTTGAAGTTTGCACGCAGATCCTCCATGATGTCCTCCGGAGCACCCTGTGCAACACCGACGATATGCTCTGCTGCCCAGCTCATATCCTCGCCCTGTTCAATGAACTTGCTTGCCGGAACACCGCACTGCGGGCACTTCTCCGGAGCTGCGTCGCCTTCATACACATAGCCACATACAGAACATACAAACTTAGCCATAATGATTTCCTCCTAAAAACATAATAAATATAGTTTATTCTCCAGATTCCTGTCTGTGTTCAGGCAGGAACTGGTCCAGTGTCAGTGCATACAGCTGCTGACGAATTGCTGCATTGACCGATTGGAACGCCTGATGAAACTCACATTCCGCCTTTTTGCTGCCCATACGCGTACAGGCAAACTCCCCGGCCAGACAATGAGTAATCTCCAGGGGTCCGTCAATACTTTCCACGATCTCTCCAATCGAGATTTTTTCCGGACTGCGGTTGAGCTTATAGCCACCCTTTTTGCCCTGAAACGAAACAATAATTTCGCTCTGCACCAGCTTTTGCAGAATCTTCAGCGCAAACCGAAGACTCACACCAGTTTCCTCTGCAATTACTTTCGTTCCGACAACCGTGTCATGCATCGCGAGACAATATGTCAGTCGGATCGCGTAATCCGCTGCATGTGTTATCCGCATCGTCTACACCTCTGCTTTTGTCTACAAATTTAGTATACTTTCTGGTTTGCCGTTTGTCAAGCGATTTTTTTAAAAATTTAGAAGGATTCCAAAAAATTTATCGCCGCTAACTTCTGTGAAAGCGTTTATCTTTTCTGTAGATTTTTTGTTTTTTTTCAAAAATCCGTTGACATATTGCAATTCTCCGTATATAATAAATCCTGTCGCTGAACGATGTGCCGTCAAATCCCTCGTTGGCACACCCGGCGTACAAGAATATGCGACTGTGGCGGAATAGGCAGACGCGCACGTTTGAGGGGCGTGTGGGCAACCGTGCCGGTTCAAGTCCGGCCAGTCGCACCA
>CAYLXH010000114.1:0-6671 GCA_964387535.1 uncultured Butyricicoccus sp.
TTCAGAAAGGAATTGGTATACTCGCAGGATTCGGCCACAAAGCAGTTGTGCGCACCGATGCGCAGGGTGCCGCCGATCGCCGGCAGCTCACTGCCGACCATCACCGTCGGATCAATTCCGGCCTCCATGCCGATGAGGGTCATCATGGAAGTGGTAGTGGTCTTGCCGTGTGTTCCGGCGATACAAATCGCTTCGCGGTAATCCTTCATAATCCAGCCCCAGGCCTGCGCGCGTTCGACGACCGGAATACCAAGCGCACGAGCGCGCTGAATTTCCGGGTTGTCGTCATGAACGGCCGCAGTGCGGATGACGACAGAAGCGCCTTCCACATTTTCCGGACGATGATCATATGTAATCGCAGCGCCGAGCTGTTCCAGTTTTTGCGTTACCGGCGAACAGGTGCGGTCGGAACCGGTGACATGTGAGCCGAGGTGTAGCAGCAGCTCTGCGAGAGCAGACATGGATACACCGCCGATGCCGACGAGATGAATGGTGTGGGTGTCGTTCAGATACGATGTCAGAGAAAAATCAGACATGCAAATTGCCTCCCAATGAGCGAATAGGTTTCGTGTGAGATTCTGTCACAAAGAGACGACAAAAACTCATGTATATTATATGACAATTCGACCAGAATATAAATAGTCTGGAAAAGAAAATTTCAATGAAGCAAAAGGAGACAGAACCGCAATGGAAATCACTGATATTCAGTTTCGACATGTCAATCAGGAAGGGCGGCTGCGCGCACTGGTGTCTGTTACGTTCGACCGAACCTTTGCCGTACATGACATCAAGGTAATTGATGGGCCGGATCGTCTGTTTTTGGCGATGCCGTCGCGACGGATGCCGGACGGAAGGTATCGCGACATTGTGCATCCGGTCGGGTCGGACATGCGCGAAAAGCTGGAGGCCGCCGTGCTCTCGGAATACCAGGATCGGATTGAACATCCGTTCTTTGAGGGATGAACGATTAACACGGTTTCCCCAATAGGTCCGTGACCTTTTGGGCAATTGCTTCGGCGAGGATGCGATGTCCCTCCGGTGCCAGGTGCAGTCCGTCAATCGGGCTGGGTTCCACGAGCACAGAGGCATCCAGATAGGCGGCACCGGTGTTCGCCGCGGCGAGCTCTACCCAGGGTGGAAGTTCTGCGGAGAGCGACAGAGCCCTCTCTCCGAATTCGGCGGCGCAGCGCCCGCTCAAAAGGTGGCGGGTGATGGGCGGCGGCGCGACCAGCAAAACCGAGCAGGGGGTGCCGGTCGGGCTTTTGTCCGCCGACACGCGCTGAGCCAGCTTGGACAGAAGGCAGAGTCCGCGTCCGACATCACAGGGCTGCATGGAAAAACGGTACTTCAGATCATTGGTTCCCAGCATGATGATGCAGAGATCCACCGGTGCGTGGGTTTTGATCAGGACAGGCAGAAGGTCTGCGGCACTTTTGTTGTCGTCGTAAACCGGGTCGGACTGTACGGTTGTGCGGGAATTCAAGCCCTCTTCGATGACGTAGTAGTTCTCGCGTCCCAGAAGCTGTTGAAGAACACCGGGCCAGCGGACGTCGTACGGGTAGCGTCCGGCGTCCGTGGGGTCGTAGCCGTGCGTATTGGAGTCGCCGATAATTAAAATTGTTTTCATAAAATCATCCTTTTTTGTCATGGTTTCTTTCTATCTGAAACGAACAGGGAAGGAACGGGGTGACGAGAAATCATCAAGCAAACCGCCGCAATGGTGCGGCGGTTTGCTGTCTGAAACAATCCGATACTATTTTGTGCGGAAGGTAAAAAATTTCTGACCAAAATAGTTGAAAAAGGTAAACAGCACCATACCAACCAGCATGGATACATTGTCCTGTACCACCGGGCCTGCGGATGTCAGCAGCACACGGATGAGCGGTTTGGCGATTCCATAGGCGAGCAGATAGCAGACCAGAATGTTCAGGGTGAAGCGGACGATGACGCCAGCACCGCGTTCTTTGTTTTGGAAGGTAAAGTGTTTGTTGAGAAAGTAACTCAAAATACTGGCAAGAATGTAGTTGAGTGCGGACGAAATCCAATAATTCAACCCCAAAAGGTTGTATGCGGAAAACATAATAGCGGTGCCGAACAGGGTGTTGACGACGCCGACGAGTACAAAGCGGAGAAATGATGCGTCAAATAGCTTGTGAAACAGAGTGTTCATGAGAATCCTTTCTGTGAGGTGGCAGGACGGCGTCTGTGCGGCAGCAGTCCGACCAAAATGACCGCAGAGACCAGCGTCACGATGCAGCCGAGTGGGAGCAGAGGGGTGTGATAGGTAAAGGCGATCGTGCTGGTTCCGGCCTCGCAGCGCACCGCACACAGTCCATAGTTGACGGTCAGAATGTCGGCAGGCTGGCCGTTGACGGAGGCCTGCCAGCCGTCGTCGTTGGGGACGCTGAAAAAGACATAGTTCGCGTTGTCGAGCGTGATGGAGGCGGTAAAGCCGCGGGAAGTTCCGGAAAACGACTGTGTGGATTGTGCGCGCCGTGCATCGGCGGTCTCACTCAGGGTAAAGGAATCTATGGTTCCCTCCGGGAGCAGATCGGAGACGACGTTGGCGGTTTGCTCATCGACAATGAGGGCGGACAGCATGAGTTCGGTCCGAGAAAGGGAGCTTTGTTCGGCCTGAGATTCGGTCAGGTATTGGTCGTAGCAGAAACCGAACGGAACAAAGTTGTCGTTTTCATAGGTTTTCACCCCGTTTTCCTCGGAAATCAGAGAAAATCCTTCAGGAACATCGGCATCCGGATCGGTTCCGAGATCGGTGTAATAGCGAACCGACAGCAGGGTATCCAGTGCGCCGGAATCAGTTTCCGGGCGATGGAGCACAATCGTCGTCGAGGTATCGGTATAGCCGGCTGCGACGGAAAAGGATACCGCGTTCTCGTTTTGCAGACTGTGATAGCCGGACACCGAAGGGGTGTTGCAGAACAGACTGAGATTTTGGTTTCCGGCAGACGAGTCGGTGCGGTAGGAATACGAATCGGTATCCGACACGGTGGACGGATTCAGCTCCGTCAGCATGGTGTTCAGCCGGTCTGCGTTGATGTATTGATAGAAGGTCAGGTATCCGACATAATTGACGACGGCAGCAAGACAAACCAGCGCGAGAATACGGCGCAGGGAGGGACGGCGAAAGACAATGAACGCCAGAAGAAGGTCGCTCAGTGCAGTCAGCCCCAGAGCAATCAGCACGCCTTTGAGTCCGGCGTAAATCGTGGATTGTGCCACGGTGTACAGAGCGGAGAGCGGCGTGGAAATGCCGAAATACGTCAGCAGACAGACGAATGCAGGCGGGAGTGCGAGCAGCGCGGTCAGTCCGAGGGAGATCCAGAACCAGCGCTGAAACTGCGTTTGCGGGATGCTGCCCCGCTGCTGCAAAACCATTACAGTGGCCAGGTCGAGAAGCAGTACGACGCCGTACAGCCAGCGCGTGTACGAGTAGTCGGAAAACAGCGTAAAGGTGCTGTTGAGAAGCGGAATCAGCAGGAAAAGCAGTAGGACAGCCAGTGTTTTGGTGAGCCAGTGCCTGCGGTTGCGCGACACGAAGATCAGGACAAACAACGCGCCGAATCCCGCGAGGTAGACGGCGGTGGAGGTCCAGGAGCCGCAGCGGTAAAAGGCGTGCTGGATGTTGTTTTCGATGGGCATCAGGAAGATGCGCAGCCGCTCCAGCATATTTTCCAGGGAATAGGGGCGCAGATACAGTCCGCCGAGTGAGCCGGTCGCTTTCGGCGTGTGCAGGATCTTCCAAAAGGACGGAAGAAGGACGAAACCAGCCAGTCCGCAGCCGAGCGCGCCGCCGGAGAGAAAACGAAACACCAGACGACAGGCCCCTGCCGGACGTCGGTACAGCTCGAAGCGGACGATCCCGTAAATCAGACAGAGCAGACAGGAACTGACGAGAAAATAGTAGTTCATCGCTGCATTGACGAACACACACAGCGCGAGAATCGGTACGGAGCGGCGGTCTTTGTGCGCAGCGACAACTTCCATGCCCAGCAGCATCAGCGGGAATACCGCGATGACGTCCAGAAAGAAGTAGTAGTTGGTGTTGATGATGGTGAAGCCGGAGAAGGTGTACAGGACGGCGCCGATGGCCAGAACCGTCGGGTTATGGACAAAGCGGTTCAGGTACAGCGCACTGCACAGACCGGAGACGGCAAACTTGACGAGCTGAGCCGCCAGCGTTCCATACAGGATCAGGTGATCCGGGAACAGCATGGCGATGCAGGCAAACGGATTAAACAGGGTATAGTACGAATAAGCACCATAGAAGCTGTCTCCGAGAAAGGTATTCCAGCTCCACGCCAGCGAACCCGACCGCAGCATGCGTTTGGTTTCCAGCAGAAACGGGACGTACTGGCGGAAGTAATCACCATAGTACACCAGCTGGCCGCGGTAAGACAGGAAACACGGGAGCAGGGAGAGCAGACCGATCAGCGCACAGAGCAGCGCGATACGGAGATAACATTTTTTTGTGTTCTGCATGGGCATACGAGTGGTCCTTTCGTAAACAGGATAACTGCCTTTAGTGTATCACACTTTGGACAAAAAGGAAAACAGGAAGAATATAGACTGTTTTGCGGGAAATGGGAGAAAAAAGCTCCCTGTCCGATGGACAGGGAGGGGACCGCTTGTAAACGGTATGCGATTATTTACACTTGGTCAGCAGGCTGTTCCACTTTTCGTCGACGTACTTCTGCGCCTCTTCAATCATCCACTCATTGCCCTTCTTGAAGCAGTGCTTGAAGCGGCCCTGCTTGGACAGGAATTCTTCGATCGGCAGCTTTTTCTTTGGCTCGTAGGTCAGACGCCACTCGCCCTCGATGACCTCGTACATCGGCCATGCGCAGGTATCTACCGCCAGACGGCAGATTTCCGCCATATCCGCCGCGTCAAAGCGCCAGCCGCGCGGGCACGGGCTCAGAACGTTCAGGAATGCTGCGCCCTCGGTGTAAATGGCACGGTATGCCTTTTCGTGCAGATCGCGGAAGTTGGTCAGGAAGGTGGTCTGTGCGACAT
Source organism: uncultured Butyricicoccus sp. (assembly GCA_964387535.1). Lineage (GTDB taxonomy): Bacteria > Bacillota > Clostridia > Oscillospirales > Butyricicoccaceae > Butyricicoccus_A. The sequence goes on from CAYLXH010000114.1 coordinate 5,035, forward strand.
ACGGAATGTTATGCGCTGCGATGATCTCGGACAGATCCTTCTTGTTCTGCTTCTTGCCGTAGGAGGCGGATCCGATTGGAGAGGTGGTCGCATCGGCAAAGCGCGGGGTGGAGGACGAGCGCTGAATACCGGTATTCATATACGCCTCGTTGTCGTAGCAGACGTAGACCATGTCATGGCCGCGCTCCATCGCACCGGAGAGGGACTGAAAACCGATGTCATAAGTGCCGCCGTCGCCGCCAAACGTGATGAACTTGAAGGTGTCGTCAATTTTCCCCTTGCGCTTGAGGACGTTGTATGCGGCCTCAACGCCGCCGCAGGTTGCCGCAGCATTTTCAAATGCACAGTGGATGTAGCTGTCCGTATAGGCAGTATACGGATACATATAAGAAGACACCTCGAGGCAGCCGGTCGCGTTGGTGATAACCGCCTTGTCCTCGGGCTCCAGTGCGCGGAGGACAGCGCGGACGGCAATGCCGGCACCGCAGCCGGCACACAGACGGTGACCGCCGACAAAGCGCTCCTTCTTGGATAACTGTTCTCTCAGATTATATGCCATGATTCTTACCCTCTCTGTCCGATGTGGCGATAGACCTCGCCCGTGTTGCCGGTTGCAATGACCTCATCCAGTTGGTCGAAAATGGTCACACAGTCCTCGATGCGGAAATCACGTCCACCCAGGCCGTAGACATAATTGATGGCCTTCGGACGGGTCTCCAGATCGTACAGTGCACTGCGTGTCTCGGCAAACAGAGGACCACCGGCACCGGAAAAGCTCTCAGCCTTGTCCATGACGGCGATGGCTTTGAGACCGGACAATTCCTTTGCGATTTCTTCAAACGGGAACGGACGGAATACGCGAATCTTCAGCATGCCGACCTTACGGCCTTGCGCGCGGAGCTGATCCACGGCGGCGCGGGCGGTGCCGGCGGAGGAGCCGATGATGACCATCGCGCTGTCCGCATCTTCCAGACGATAGGATTCAAAGAAACCGTAATAGCGGCCGGTCTCGTCGCCGAATTTCTTTCCGATGTCCAAAATGACCTGCTTGGCATTCTTCATCGCCTGAACCTGCCCCATCTTGGCCTCCATGTAGTAAGGGGAGACGCCATACGGGCCGACGGCGAGCGGATTCTCGTGCTTCAGAAGGTAGTGCTCCGGATGGTATTCGCCGACAAAGTTCTTGACCATCTCGTCGCTCTCCAACTCGATGTTCTCCACGGCATGGGAGGTAATAAAGCCGTCCTGGCATACCATGATCGGAAGGCGGACATCCGGATGTTCGGAGATCGGCATGGCCTGAATGTAGTTGTCATAGGCCTCCTGATTGTTTTCCGCAAACAGTTGAATCCAGCCGGCGTCACGGGCGCCCATGGCGTCCGAGTGGTCGTTGTTGATGTTGATCGGGCCGGTCAGCGCGCGGCAGACCAACGCGAGCGTCATCGGCAGACGGGAAGAGGAGGCAACATACAGCAGCTCCCACATCAAAGCCAGGCCGCAGGAGGAGGTCGCGGTCACGGCGCGGGCACCGGCTGCGGCGGCACCGATGCAGGTGGAGAGAGAGGAGTGCTCGGACTCGACGGTGACATATTCCGTGTCAACCTCTCCGTTGGCGACGTACTGAGCAAAATACTGAG
>CAYLXH010000115.1:0-6603 GCA_964387535.1 uncultured Butyricicoccus sp.
GTCAATGGTCTGAGAAATATTTGCCATGACACCCAGCTTGAGCAGCTCCTTGATGACGTCAGCCGCCGTCCGCTTCAAGCGAGAGGCCAGCTCTCCGACATTGATCTCGTCCGGAATCATGACCTTGAGCTGAACCTTCTTCGCCTGCTGCTGCTGACGCTGCAAACGCTTGAACTTCTCCTGTTCCTCCTGACGGCGCTTATTAGAGAACGGCCGGCGGTTATCCGCCTTGCTCTTGATCTTCTGCTTGCCCTGCTTCATGCGCTCCGCTTTCTCCGGAACCAGCGCGTCGATGCGCTCATCATAACGGTCCAGATTCACGTTGCCGCCGCCACGGGTATCAATGCGGTGAACCTGCTTGCTCTTGCTCTGCTGCTTGTTCTCCTCACTGGTAACCGTTGCCGTCTCCTGCTCAACTTTTCCCTGCGGGTGCAGGATCTGATGCGGTTCATGCGGCTTGGCCGGCTGGCGCTTCTTTTTGTTGTTGTTTGCATTCTTCGCGCGCTGCTCCTGCTTTTCCTCCGGACGGGATTCCGCCGGTGCGCTCTTGGCCGCAGCTGCTTTTTTCTCGCTCTTCTTCGGGGCAGCTTCGGTCTGCGGACGAACCACCTGGGTCGTCGGCGCCTTGCGCTCCGCAGACTGCTTGGTCAGCACCTCTTCCATATTATTGACCGGGTATTTCTTGGTCATATAATCAAAAATAATATTCAGCTCCTGCGGTTCCAGAACCTGCATATGATTTTTTGGAGTCTTGGAGTATTCGGTCAGCACGTCAGTAATTTCCTTCGTGCTCTTGCCAAAATCCTTGGCGACTTCATGTACACGGTATTTGTTTTCAATACTCATGCGCGTTCACCTCCACGTTTCTTGCGATGTATTTGATTGGCTCTGCGCGAGCCATTGTTTTCCTTTGCAGACGCGGCCGGCTTCTTTTTGCCGCGCCGGGATGCAATCCGGCTGTTCTTTTCTGCCAGCTGCTGTGCAATCGGCTCGAGCAGGGGATCCTGCTGCGCTGCCTTCTGCGCAATCACTGTGGCAAATCCGATCTCTCGAATACAGCAGACCGCACAGCTCATGCGGCCCAGCGCCGCGCCGATCTCCTCCGCCGTCGCGCCAATCCGCATCGCCGGAATGCTGCGCTCCCCCATTGCCCGGCGAACCCGGCGTTCGGTGCTGTCTCCGGCATCAGACGACAGCACGACCAGCCGAACCTCGCTGGAGGACATACTGTCCACAACGGCCTCAATCCCTGCCGTCAGCCTGCCTGCGCGCAGGCACAGTCCCAGCGTATTCAAATAGTCATTCATCCGCCGGACGCTCCTCCATTTCCCTGCACAGCGCATCGTAGACCTCATCCGGAATCGAACAGCCAAAGGCGCGCTCCAGCGCACGGGACTTCTTCGCCCGCGCCAGGCATTCGGTCTTAGCACAGACATATGCGCCGCGTCCCGGATTCTTGCCGCGGAAGTCCAGGGCAATCTCTCCTTCCGGTGATCGAACCACGCGGATCAACTCCCGCTTCGGGAGCATCTCACGGCATCCCACGCACTGGCGCATAGGAATTCGTTTCTTCTGCACAGTGTCTGCCTCCTTAGTCAGCAATCAGCTCATCGTCGGATTCTTCCGCCGCCACAGCAGCCTGACTCTCCGGCCCGATGTCAATTTTACATCCGGTCAGCTTTGCCGCCAATCTGGCGTTCTGTCCCTCTTTGCCAATGGCCAGTGACAGCTGGTCGTCCGGAACAATGACGCGGCAGCTCTTGCCGTCGGGCAGCATCATCGCGCTGACGACATCCGCCGGAGACAGCGCTTCCGAAACAAAGGTCGCCATGTCATCGGAGTACTTGATGATGTCAATTTTCTCTCCCGACAATTCATTGACAATCGCGCCCACACGGCTGCCGCGCGGACCAACACATGCACCGATCGGATCAACATTCTCATCGTTGCTGAACACGGCAATCTTCGTGCGGCTGCCTGCTTCGCGCGCAATCGACTTGACCTCGACGATGCCGTCATGAATTTCCGGAACCTCCAGTTCAAACAGGCGCTTGACCAGGCCCGGATGCGTACGGGAAATCAGCACCTGCGGACCGCGGCTTCCCTTGCGCACCTCTACAACATAGACCTTAATACGCTGGTCCTCATGCAGCTGCTCACCGGCCACCTGCTCCGTGGTGGACAAAATCGCCTCGGTCTTCTCTCCGTCGCTGACCATGCTCAGGATCACATTGCCGTTGCGCGGGTCAATGCGGCTGACGACAGCGGACAGAATCTCGTGCTCCTTCGAGCTGTATTCATTAAACACCATGCCGCGCTCGGACTCGCGGATTCCCTGAATGATAACCTGCTTGGCGGCCTGTGCAGCAATACGTCCGAACTTCTTCGTCTCGACATCCACACGGATCATATCGCCCAGGGAAGCCTTCACGCTGATCGCCCGCGCATCCTCCAGCGAGATCTCAGTCAGCGGATCCTCCACCTCATCGACAACTTCCTTGGTCACATACATGATAATATTCCGGTTCTCCAGATCCGGCTCACAAAAAATATTATCACACATCAGGCCGTCGTTGTCCTTTTTATATGCAGTCAGCAGTGCCTGACAAACACGCTCCAGCATGTATTCTACCGGAATTCCCTTTTCTTTTTCCAGCTGCTCCAGCGCTGCAAAAAACTCTGCGTTCATGTCGTTTTCCTTCACTCCTTATTGTGTGCGGAATGCTGTCCATGCATCCGCGTTTCCTACGGTTTATATACTTACCCAAAGCTGCACGGCGGCAATGTCTTTGCGCTCAAAGACCGTGATCGTGCCATCCTGATCCAGCGTGACATCGCCGTTGTCGTAATCGCACAGCACGCCGACCGCCATCTTGCTGCCGGCAATCGGGCGGTAAAAGCGCAGTTCAATTTCACTGCCCAGAAATGCTGCAAAATGCTCCGGACGCTTGAGCTTGCGCGCAATGCCCGCCGAGGAGACACACAGCGTGTACGGCGGCAGAGACGAAAACTCCTTGGCATCCAGCAGCGGGTCAATCGCGCGCGACAGCTTTTCGCAGTCGTCGATATCGGTGTGACCCTCGCGGTCAATCGTCACAGTCAGCATATACTGACCGCCTTCCTTTTCGAACTCCACGTCCCACAGCGTGACGCCGAGTTGTTCTGCAAACGGTTCACACAGCTCCGTGACTCGTCTGCACAGCTCTTTTGCGTTCATGATACCCTCCGCACTCGAAGCAATAAGAAAGAGTGGGTTTCCCCACTCTCCTTGGTTTCCAATCTAACAGTCACAGTATACCACCGTTTCCCCGGTTGTGCAAGAGATTTTTTCCTGAAATCCACAGAAATTACAGACAGACCACTCCGGTCAGAAAACCGCAGACTCAGCGGCGCAGCACCTTGCGCACAGACTGCAAAATTTCACGGACATTGATCACAAACAGCGTCAGAAACAACAACGCCTGCCACAGCGGCCACAACGGAACCTGCAGCACCATGGTCACCGTCTGCACGGCAAGAATCGCCAAACTGATCGCCGTCTTGGGGATGTTCCATCGAATCTTCAAAAACCGCTGTGTATCAAACGCGCGAATCAGGAACAGGATAAGATAACTGCACATCGTTGCAATGCCGGCACCCATAGCACCCATAAAGTCACTGATATTTGCCATCGCGTTGATCAGAACAAAATTCAATGTGATATTGGCCACCGCACAGATCACCGTGGTGATCATCGAATTCTTAGTACGCAGTTTGAGCATGTACACGCTGCCCAGGAAGGTCGAGAGCAAGCCAAAGGTCGTGGCCAGCGTCATAACCGGAACAAACTTCCATGCCACGAAATAATCCTCTGCCACCATAAAGGTCATGACAAACTTGGAGAACATAATGATACCCGAGCTGGTAATGAAGGCAATGGACGAATAGGCCGCCAGAACCTTCGTATAGAACACAATCTGCTCCTTCTCCTCGCTCTCCTTGACCGCAGAAATCTGCCATGCATCCGCAAACAGGTTGGCCACAATCAGCAGAATATTCGGGATTTTAATCGCAGCGGCAAACAGGCCGTTGGTCGCCAGATTGACAAAGAACACGATCATGTAGCGGTCGGACATGTTGATGATCCACTGGCAGATGGTCTGTGGAATCGTCGGCAGCGCATACCGGCGCATCGCAGACGATAGCGCACGATCCAGTTTCTTGCTTCTGGGCGGCTTGAGATAGCGATGCATCCGCAGCGGGATAAACATCACAAATCCCATGACAATGTCCGAGACGATGTTGGCCAGCAGATATCCGGTAATGCCCCAGCGGAACACCGCGAGGAACAAAATATTCAGCATCACATTCAGGAACGTGTTGCCGATGCCATTGGCTGCATACATCTTGCTGTACCCCATGCTCAGCCCAAACTGGATGCACAGGCTTCGGAAACTGGAGGCCAGAATAAAGGCGAGAACCAGCAAGACATAGCCGTTCATAAACGAAATAAAATTCGCCAGCGGTGAGACAATCGCCACCGCAAAAAAACAGACGGCGATGGTGTAAAAGCCGGTACTGAACACCGTATTGCGGTCGTTTTTCTCCTCCAGCCCAAACCGGATGACCGCATTGTTGATGCCGGCTGTGGCAATCGGCAGCATCAGCTGTCCGGCATTGATCAGCGCATCCACGGTACCATATTCCGACGTCGTCAGAATGTTTGTGTAGAACGGCAGCATGAGGAACACAAGAACCTTTGAGGAAAATGTTCCGATTGCAAAGATCAGCGTGTTGGAAAGCAGCCGTGTATATCTGTTCTGTGCCATACAATCTCCTACTCAGCAAATAAACTACTCATAGATTCATAAAGCTGATTATATCACGAGGAGCAACCGGATTCAATGCACATTCCGCGTAAAAATCAGTCCTCGTCCTCCGTCTCTCTGTCGGTTTCGTTCATCCTCTCCTGCTGCGCGATCAGCTCCCAGGTCTGCTCTTCTGCCAAGCGAAACGCTGCCCGCCGCTCCTCCTCTATCTCGTCCTCTTCCTCCAGCGGGAGCATCCCCGGTAAAAACACGGAATATTCGTCCTCATCTTCTACCCCCGACAGACGCAGCATCTCCTGCAGCCAGTCAATTTCATTCGCTTGCATACAATCCCCCCAGTCTGCATGTTCTTTCTGCTATTAAAGCACAGTTTCCGCACTCCGTCAACGCATCCTCCCCTCTGTATATCGCGCTCTTTTACTGACCACTTTTGATTTATTTTGGAGTTTATTGATTTGTTACAAAAATTTATGGGCAACTTTGTGTGCTATGTCGATTGATTTTGATTATTTTTAGATATATAATTCAAACACAATCAAAACAAATCATTTTCGGCCAAAGAGGGGTTCTATGATTTATACTGTTACGTTTAACCCATCGCTGGATTACATTGTCGACGTCAACGACTTCCAGCTCTATCACACCAACCGCACCAGTGCCGAGCAAATGCTGCCCGGAGGCAAAGGCATTAACGTCTCCATTGTACTCCATCATCTGGGGATTGACAGCTGTGCGTTGGGCTTTATCGCCGGATTTACCGGTGTCGAAATTCGTCGCCTGCTCGAACAAGACGGCATTCACGCCGACTTCATCCCGATTGAACGCGGCATCTCCCGCATCAATATGAAGCTTCGTACGATGGACGGTACAGAAATCAACGGAATGGGCCCGGCAATCAACGAGGCAGCACTCCAGCTCCTGCTGGATAAGCTGGACACCCTGCGCCGCGGTGACACACTGGTTCTGGCCGGCAGCATTCCCACCTCGCTGCCCGACTCCATCTACCGCACCATCATGCAGCGACTGGAAGGTCGCGGTATCACCATCGTGGTCGATGCAACGCAGGATCTGCTGCTCAACGTATTGCACTACCATCCATTCCTGATCAAACCCAATCATCATGAGCTGGGCGAAATCTTCGGTGTATCCATCACCTCCCGCGACGAGGTTCTTCCCTACGCACAAAAGCTCCAGGAAATGGGCGCCCGCAATGTTCTGGTCTCCATGGCCAGTCAGGGTGCGGTTCTGCTGGCAGAAAACGGTTCGTTTTACCAGAGTCCCGCTCCCGTGGGCACGCTGGTCAACGGGGTCGGCGCGGGTGATTCCATGGTTGCCGGCTTCCTTGCCGGATACCTGACGACGCAGGATTACGAACACGCCTTCAAGCTGGGGCTTGCTTCTGGAAGCGCAAGTGCTTTTTCCGAAAATCTTGCAACCCGATCAGAAATCGAGACTGTCTATCAATCACTGATACTCACAAAAAAGGAGAATGGCTATGAGAATCACTGATCTTCTGGACGAGCGCTGTATTGACATCAACGCATCGCCAAAAACCAAGCACGAGGCCATTGAACAGGCCGTTGCCCTGATGTGCAAGAGCGGTAACATCAACGATCCGCAGGCATATCGGAACGAAGTTCTGCACCGCGAGGAAGAGGGTACCACCGGTGTCGGCGAGGGAATCGCCATTCCACACGGTAAGGGATCCTTTGTCGACAAGCCCGGACTGGCTGCAATGGTCGTCCCAAACGGGGTGGACTATGCATCGATGGATGGCGAACCCGTACATCTCGTC